>JAPNTN010000068.1:0-2896 GCA_027249445.1 Dehalococcoidia bacterium
GATATGGACGCACTAGGACATCTGTATACTGATGTTCATATGAGGACTAATTTATCTGGTGTATATGCGTGCGGTGATATCAGGGCAGAGTCGACTCGTCAGCTTGGATCTGCTGTGGGTGACGGCATTACAGCTTCTTTGTCGGCGTTTCATGATATGAACTCCTAATCAGATTAGGTCAAATATGTAAGAACACCAAAAATGACCCTGTCAGGGTCATTTTTGGTGTTCTTACAGGCTTAGTATCTCGCGTAGTAGTAGCACGGCTCCACCGATTAGTATCAGTCCTATCGCAACGTAACGGAACGTATCAGCATTAATTTTATTGACTATCAGATTGGCCACTAGAAATCCAGCAATTAACCCAGGAATAAGAAACGCAGTGTTTATGACACTTTTCATGTCTATCAGACCTGTGAGGAAATATAATATGAACGCTAATGTATAAGTTGTCAGAAAAAAGAATGATAAAGATGCCCGCATACTATTAGGAGACTGCTTCTGGGCTATTACATAGGCTGCTGCCACCGGTCCTCCAATACTTAATGAAGTTATTGATAATGAACCGAGAAACCCAAAGAAGAAGCCAGACTTCTTAGTTCTGGCCAGTGCAATCTCGGATTTAAAAAGCAGAGAGAATCCTAATATTAAGATGAGGATGCCGATTAATATTCTTAATACGGATGGATTCGCAATTTTAAGAGCAAAAACTCCTACTGGAACGGCACAAAGTCCGCCTGATAACATCCCATATAATTGTGAAATTTGCAGATGTCTTCTTACTTTTATAAACACCATGGCTAATAGAATAACTATCAACAAGTTAGCTATGATCACCACTGAATGAGGGTCTAAAAATATTAGAAGTACGGGGGCTACAACAAGGGCTAATCCAAAGCTTACAGTTCCCATAACTGTGGCTCCGACAAATACGGCCACTAATGAAATGATTAGGTCTAATCCTTCGAGCAAATTCGTCCTCGATATATCGGAGTGATAGGGTGCAAGTATTTGTTGTTAGTTTATTAGGAGTTAAATGGTGAGTTGGTTTTAAGATATTCGGTTACTACGCCTGAGAAGGAGGTCTCCAAAAGTCCAGAATATATTCAAATGTTGTTCCCATAGTGATGTAGTTAGAAGGCCATCCAAAAATGCCGATTCTATTAACTATATTGGTTCTGTCCCAGATTATGGTATTTCGAAGTTCATATCCAGCATCGGTTAGAGCTTTGACAACTGATATATGGATGGTCATTCGTTTATTATCCATCCATATATCAGGCACATTGATTACACAGTGAGCCTTTTCTTTGAGCAATGGTAATAAATCTCTGAATATTTCGGTCATCGCAAATTGATATTGATCCAAGTCAAGTGTGCCAAGATCATTTTCATCCTGACTGTATTGCTCTATTTTCATGAATTGGTCATTCTGTCGAAGTTGGCCTCTGCGGCTTTTGTTTTTTCTGGGCCGATTTAATAGGTTAGCGTATGGCGGAGAGGTCACTATGAGGTTGATTGTATTCTCTTCAAGATGTTTATTTGCGTTTCTCGCGTCATCGCATAGAGGTATCTGCCGGGACTCTTGTTCTTGATTTGATAAGCGGCTTTGGCATAAGTTTATGTATTCCGATTTGAGGTCAAACCCGACACAGTTACGGTTGCAATCTTCAGCAGCTAATAATGTACTGCCGCTTCCAGAGAATGGGTCTAATACTAGTTCACCCGCATGTGTGAATAACTCAATGCATCTTCTAGGCAAGGATATTGGAAACGTAGCCGGATGAATCTCCTTATTCCTGATATCGCGGGATTCGTAAGAAAACTTCCAAACGCCTATTTGGGATAAGATCCATTCTTTAGCTGTTAGGCAGTTAATATGATTGGTTGGACAATCACACAATTTACTATTTGATATTCCCAGTGTTGATTTTTCTGTTTGAGTAGCCATTATGAATTGTTATCTATGATTGTTATTTTGAGTTACAGTTGATCATCCATAATGGTAACTAATGCTCCCGTAATAAATCTACACGTTTTACTACATTCTCAGGGGTGTTTTGCGTCTTGGTTATAGGGTAAAAGCCCCGATTCTCGCTGCTTCTTTTAAAGTCGCATCCACATTTACAACAGGAGGGCCATTTCGTTCGAGAGTGATTGATAGTTCCTCGTCTGAAGTTACCGTGAACGAGCGCTCTCCGTCTAGAGCCACTGTGTAGGGTCTCTTTGGCAGGATACTACGTATTCCTAAGCCAAGAACCTCCCAACTATGTATGTTGACGTGGGAGACCATTCCAGGTGCTATTGGAGCTATGATTTGCTTCGTATTCGCTGGAGAAGAGCCAATATCTTCATTATACAAAGTATATCTGATTCCTTGATCATCTTGCTGGGATATTGCTTGAAGTCTTGCTCCAATCGAGGATAGTCCTATACTTGATGGTTCAGCTCTGGTAAGGAATACATCGTATAAGGTCGATAAATCCCATATTGCTCTACTAGCTAGGAATCGCTCTTTAGACAAAGCGACGTCTATAAGAGCCAAGTCTTTAAAGGCATCGTCCACATTGATTTTGAGAAGCTTGCTGATAGTAGAGATGACAGATAGCGTGACAATATTTTGTGCCACTAATCCTGCTGCTATGCCGGCAATGGTCCCCTCGGTTAATGATGGGAACACGTTATTAGTTCCGGTAGATATCGGTACCATGGGTATGTCGGTAGACCCTTTAGCTACAGCCCTATTAGTGCCGTCTCCGCCTAATGTAATGAGGCATCCTACATTACTCTGCTGCATTAATGCTGCGGCTCTAGTAGTATCTCCCTCAACATAATATGCAGGCATATCTAGGGTTTCTACCTTGATATTTAGATTAGGATCGTCACTGGCACGTAA
>JAPNTN010000069.1:0-4472 GCA_027249445.1 Dehalococcoidia bacterium
TGTGATACACACGAATCTATAAACTCACCCAGACATAAATCCCAAGGATTACTCCTAGAGTTGTCAGATTCCTTAATAATATCTGCCATGTAATGACCATTCACTTCTATAATTCATTAGTGTCAGTGACATCCACTACTGTACGAGCAAAACCTACCATCTGTAAATCTATCGGTCAATCTATAATAGCCAAATCTATCCGATGCTATACTATTGTGACTGGAGAGATTATGCCATCATCAATCGACGATACAAGACTGATCATTTCTGATGCACAAGAGCCCGAGGGTTCTTTGGTAGGGTTTAAGTGTGACGACTGTAACGTAGTGGTTTTTGGTCCCGCTAAATTCTGTCAATCCTGCACATCAGACAATTTGATTCCCATCACATTTGGATCTCTAGGTTCCCTTTATAGTTATACTGAAGTCAAAGTACCTCCACACGGTTGGCCTGGTGAAGTTCCATATATATTGGCGGAAGTAGAACTTCCAGAAGGGCCTCACGTGTTGGCAGAATTAATCGATATCCACCATGGGGATATCCAGATTGGTATGGCTTTAAAGCTAGCCTTAGTACCAGTAGAGTATGGAACTACGGGATCAACAAAAATAGTATATAAATGGAGTCCAGCCCAGCCATCAGAATTAAGGACTGATTCATGAACAATCTAAAAACAGGCAGAGAAGTGGTGGTAGCCGGAGTAGGGTTACATCCGTTTGGTAGGTTTAGAGATAAACCGTTAGCTAGTTTAGCTCTCGATTCCGTGATAGCTGCCCTTAAAGACGCCGCTGTGGCGTGGAAAGACATACAAGTAGCCTATTTCGGACATGTCTACTATGAAGGAATGTCCTTTGGTGAGACATCTTTAAGCAAACTGGGACTTACAGGGATACCAATTATAAATGTGGAAAACGCCTGCTCCAGCGGATCTACTGCATTCTGGCAGGCCTATTGGGGAATAAGTTCAGGAGTATTTGACATAGCCCTGGCCTTTGGAGCAGAAAAAGTCCCTGGGGGACCAGTTTCAGTGACCAGTGAAAACAGTCCAGATAGATATATAGGCGGAGACCACATGATGGCAGGCTATGCATTACGATCTCGAAGATACATGGAAGACACCGGAGCAACACCAAGTTCTTTAGCTCAAGTCACAGTTAAAGCCAGACAAAATGCCAGCCTAAACCCTTATGCACACAGGAAAGATACGTACAGTCTAGAAGAGGTATTGAACTCCAGAATGATAGCTGACCCTCTAACGTTATTCCAATGTTGCCCGACCAGTGAAGGTGCTGCTGCTGCGGTACTTTGTGCTAAAGAGGCGTTAACGTCCTACAATATAGATCCTAAACGTTCTATAAACGTTGTCGCTGCAGCACTTACATCAGGAAGCTACAACGGACACGGAAGTGATCATTCGGCTTTCAGCCCATACAGGACAGAACCAGCAGCTCTACAAGCTTATGAGATGAGTGGACTGGGCCCAGAGGACGTCGACCTAGTACAAGTCCACGACGCAGCTACCATAGGGGAATTACAGCAACTGGAAGCTCTTCATCTCATACCGTACGGTGAGGCATGGTCCGCCACCATCGAAGGTCGAACTTCATTGACAGGGGACATTCCTACGAATACAGATGGTGGACTACTCGCTATGGGCCATCCCTTTGGTGCTACTGGCGTAAGAATGATACATGAGACCGTTACACAGTTGAGAAATGAAGCAGGGGACCGACAGGTACCCAACGCAAGAGTTGGAGTCGCCGAGTGCTCAGGCGCAGGAGACGTCACAACTGTTCACATACTTACTAAATAACGAAATTTAATAACAGCTTTTACTTGCGTGTATGATCAATTTTATAATATTAGCTTCTATGAAAGGGAGATTCGTTTCCCAGTCAGGTAATTTTTATGACAATTTCCAGATGATGGGGTATATGGTGGCTTCCGACAGTACAGAAGCTGTGTCACGGTTTTTTGACCAAACTCCATATCCTATCGAATGGTCTGACGTGGAATACCTGTGGGCTGAGCCATTAACCTACGGTCCAGACACCGGGCATCATGGAGAATACGAACGGATATATGTTGAGACTCTAAAGAATATGTACAGAAAATAATTTGGGGCTGTGCTAGCACAGCCCCAAATTAGGTTATAAAATCGAAACTATAGCACATTAACAGTTTTCGGCGTGATCTCTAAGCTGTCCGAAATCTGCCTTGAACCCTTCAATAAGCGCCCTGCGGTCTGTACCATGCAAAACGAATCGCGCTCCCTGTCCGATCCAGTACTTGGATAGTTCAGGGGATTGGTGATGAACCAGTGCTGGTATGCCATGTGCTTCAGAAATATCAATAACCTTCTTCACCGTCGTTTTGTATATCTCTTCGTCATACATGTCAGGGACTCCCAATTGAATACTCATATCGTTAGGACCCACGAAAATACCATCTATTCCCGGAACTTTTATCATATTTTCTAGATTATCTACCCCTGCCTGACTCTCTATCCCTATTATTGCAATATTATTCTTGTTTCTATTTTCAAGGTATTCTCGTGCAGCATCGCTAGGGTGATCACCAGAGTCCACAACGCGCCTCACAGCTTCACCTTTTAATGGCCTCCACTTGGCTGCTCCCACTACCTCTTTTACCTGTTCTACTGTTTCACAATACGGGGCCAATACCCCGTGCGCCCCAGCATCAATAGCCATAGTCACATAATGGGAGTCAGGAATGGGTATCCGTACTATAGGAACCACGCCTGTAGTATTAAACATCATTAGAAAATCTCCCAGTTCGCCTCTACTCCGATAGTTATGTTCTGTATCTATGACCACATAGTCAAGTCCAACTCCCTCCATAAATGGAATCCATTTAGGATTTCTGCTCACACTGATCATGGTCCCAAATACCCTACCACCAGATTTCAAAACTTGCTTAAGTTCAGCTCCATTCATACGTTATCAACATCCTTTCAAATATGGGTATCCCTTTAAGAGGCCCAAGTATAGCATTCACTGTGATACTAGCATAGGCTGGCATATATTGGGCTACGTTAACGGTTAATACCCAAAACTTCACGACAGTGCCACCTTAGTCTATTAACCCTAATATTGATATACTTTAATTCGCATACCAGCATTTTTAATTCCCAATGAGATAGTAGTGCAAAACAGAAAACTTGTTAAAACAGAACAAGAACTATCTGAAGCAGTTTCACTCTTCCAAAACTGTAAAGAAATCGCAATAGATACCGAATCAAACGGATTGTACGCTTACGGAGAACGTGTCTGTTTGATACAAATTGCGACTTCCGATCAATGCTTCATAATAGACACGCTGAGCATTCGAGACATGTCTCCACTGGCGGATATGCTATCGGATCGGAACGTTCTGAAAATCATCCATGGGTCGGACTACGATTTACGATGTCTTGATCGTGACTACGGATTTAATCTCCATTCTATATTCGATACGCAGATAGCAGCCAGATTTCTAGGAGATACTAGACCCAACCTTGGGTCGGTATTAGATATCTATATCAACGTGCAAATCAAAAAAAGTCATAAATTACAAACGTCGAACTGGGGACTGAGACCTTTATCTGAAGAAGCAATAGACTACGCTGCCTCAGATGTAGAATATTTAATAGACCTACATCAGGAACTGGCTCGCCGCCTCAAAGAATTAGATCGCGCCACGTGGGTAGATGAAGAATGCCAGCGGTTGGAACAGATCAAGCACACAGAACCACTGGCGCCTGACGTTGCATTTCTTAATTTGAAAGGCTCAAATAAACTGACCCCACGTGGATTAGCAATGCTGAAAGATTTATTCTTATGGAGGGACACTAAAGCCAGCGTTAAAGACGTCCCACCTTCCCGAATCGTTACTAATGATGAGTTAATTCAAATTTGTTTACAAGCTAGTTCTATCAGAAGCTCTGACAAGATGACAATCCGAAAAGTATTGACCGAAATTGGCAATGTCAAGCCTATAATCCCATACAACTACTTGGACGATATATTGAATGTTCTCGTTCTCTCAATTGATACTCCGGAAGTCCATAGGCCTGAGCAGCGGCGGCTCAACACTTTCAGCGGGCCTGAGTCGAAGAACCGCCTTCAACTGCTTAAACAGTGGCGAAAAAACAAATCTTCCAGCTTGTCATTGGACCCGTCTCTGATTTGGCCAATTAAAAGTCTAGAGCGAATAGCGATCCAAACCGATCAATTAGAATCAGAAATTACAGACCTGCAAACCTCTTCAGTACGATCATGGCAAATTGCAGAGTTCTCTGAAGAATTGCGGAATCTAATACTGAACAATACTCAGTAGCTAAATGTTATAACCTCTTGGCAAAACCGAGCAGTGTTTACCAAGTCAGGTATTATCACGTACTCATTCACAGTATGCATTTCATTAGTAGACATGCCCACCACAACGTTTGCAATACCGTTTAATCTGAAAAC
>JAPNTN010000070.1:0-3209 GCA_027249445.1 Dehalococcoidia bacterium
GGTAATTGGTAGGGCTTATAATATAAGCGACGCTCCAATATAGGATCGATATCGGGTGCATGAACTTGGTAGTATTCTCCTTCGTAACCGAATTTGCCGTCTTCACATGCCCACATTCCAAGTATGATGTCTAGTGCTTCTTTACTTCTGTCACGAACTTCGTTCATGTTGTTATATTCGATACCATATAAATTCAAATCTGTGGCTAGTGATCTCAAGCCTATGCCCCAATTGAATCTACCTTTGGCAAGATGGTCGAGCATGGCTATCCTGTGTGCTGTGTCAACTGGATGATGAAGGGGTAACATGGTTACTCCGGTACCTAGAATTATGTTTTCTGTTTTGCAAAGAGCTTGGGCTATCATAAGTTCAGGTACGGGTGCATTTTCCCACATTTCCGTAATATGTTCTCCGATCCATGCTTCATGGACGCCTAGCTGGTCTGCTAGTGTTATAAGCTCTAGGTCTCGTTCGTACGATTCTGAGAACCCTCTGTGCGGCGGGTGAAGGGGCATCATGAACATTCCAAACTTCATATGTAACCTTCCTTTGCAAGTCTGATTTATTCAAAACGTGGTTAATTCGGAGTGTAGTTTGATAGCTGAGCCCGTGTCAACGTATTATTCTTGATGTGGTTCTAATGGTGGGACCGAGATATTTGTGTCGTGGAACCATTTATCGCAACTGATTGACATGAATTGTTCACTTGCAGATAATTCGGAAAGTTTATATCTGGAGATTTTGTATTGCAATCTAACCCCGATGTCATTGTTATAGGTGCAGGCGTAGTTGGATGTTCTGTGGGGTATTATCTGGCTAAGCGCGGCGTACAGGTTATGCTTTTAGAGAAGGAAGCTATGGGCAGTGGAGCTTCGGCCCACGCTACAGGATTCTTGAGCTTGTTGGGAGCGGAATTCTCGCCGGGGCCCTCTTTTGAGATGGGTATTGCTAGCTATAACGAATTCGACCATCTAGCCGAAGATTTGGAACAATTGACTGGTATAGACTTGTTATTTCAGAGGCGACCTTCGCTTAGATTGGCTTTATCAGATGATGAAGCTAATCTAATACAAGAAATGATGGTTTGGCAGGAAGAAAAAATTAACATGCACTGGATCGATGGTGACGAAGTTAGGAAAATCGAACCACGACTAAGCCAGTCCGTGATTGGCGGTGTGTATGAGAATGAATCAATTCAACTAGATAGTTATCGACTAAACCTTGCCTTAGGGCAGGGAGCGGAATCACTTGGAGCAAGTCTTGTTCAACGAGAGGTTGTTGGACTTATCTCTGACGGGAAACGGATTACAGGTGTGAGTACTATCTCTGGAGATGTTTATGCCGATACCGTAATCATTGCAGCCGGCACGTGGAGTAGAAATTTTAGTTCATTCTTGGATTTTCCAATACCTGTGATCCCTATGAAAGGTGAGAGATTGCAGCTGCGGTTTGAGGGGGACCCCTTGGAAGTGCTTATAAGCTCGCCGAAAAGGGGGCATATGATCAGCAGAATGGACGGTTTGTTAAGTGTTGGAAGCACCGGTGGGCGTGATTATGATGAACGAGAATTATTTGGTGGTGAAGAATTTGATAGAAAACCTTCGCAATCGGCTAGGCTAGAGTTATTACAGCGAGCTATTGATGTATTTCCAGGTTTAGAAGATGCGGAGCTAGTGGAACAGTTAGCCGGTTCTAGGCCACTAAGTCCTGATACAAAGCCGATTATAGGACCTGTACCAGGCTGGGACGGTGTTTTAATAGCTACCGGCCATACTACCAAAGGAATACATTTAGGTCCTATAACTGGTCGGATGATTTCAGAATGGTATCTAGACGGAAAATGCCATTGCATTAGCGACGTAGATTTGTTTCTTCCGGACAGGTTTTCTGAGTCGGATCTCTCATCATTTTATAGTGCTAGTAAGCTCGTTGATGAGTAAGTATTTTCAGATCATTTGGTATTAGGATATAGTCGTGAGTGACTCGCATTCGCGGAAAATGATACTGGCGGGGTTCATACAGGCTTCCAATTGCTCGAATTACGCGGGGTCTTGGAGGCATCCAGAGACAGATCATGGTTTTTTATCACCAGAATATTACCAGTCAATAGCTAGGACATTAGAATCAAGTAAGTTCCACTTAGCATTCATAGATGATCGTTTAGCTATGCCATCGCAATATGGAAATTCTTTTCTAGATTCTGTAAATCATGGTATTAGATCAGTGAAACTGGATCTAGTACCGGTTATGACTGCAATGGGACTAGCAACATCCAATCTTGGTATAGGTGGCACTTATTCAACCACATATCATCACCCATATCACGTGGCTAGGCTATTTGCTACTGTAGACCATATGACTGGCGGCAGGAGCGCACTGAATGTAGTTACCTCTTTAAATGATGCCGAGGCCCAAAATTTTGGACTACTAGAACATTCGGACCACGATGTTCGATATGATCAAGCCGAAGAATTCATGGAAATAGCTACTGCCCTGTGGGACTCATGGGAAAGTGACGCTTTGATTGTGGACAGTGGCAGCGGTCAGTTTGCAGATGGGGCTAAGGTCAAGTCCATTGATTATGATGGGATCTGGTTTAAATCCAGAGGTCCGCTTACTGTACCACACTGTCCGCAGGGGAAACCGGTAATCATTCAGGCAGGACAAAGCCCTCGAGGAAGAGAATTTGCTGCTAAATGGGCAGAATTGATATTTGTGATTTTCCCCAGTCTAGAGGCAAACAAAAAGTTTTATACTGATATTAAAGAGAAAATATTTTCATATGGTAGGGATCCCCAGAAGGTTCTAGTTGCTCCTGCCATATACGTGGTTGTGGACGACACTGATGAAGGCGCTTTTGCTAAATCCCAAGAAATTAAGAAATTGGCCAAGACCGTTGATTCTCTGACACTTTTATCGGAAGTGTTTAATTACGATTTTTCACAGCATTCTATCAATGAACCGTTATCTGATTCGGATCTTGAATCTATATCAGGGTTAAGAGGATTTTTAGATCGAGTGGTAGGATTAAGTGGGACAAATAATCCTACCGTTCAGGACTTCATTACTTATAGCGGACGCGGAACACTGGATGAACTTCCCACATTCGTTGGGTCTCCCTCAACGGTGGCCGATAATATGCAAGACTGGTTTCAAAACGGCGCCTGCGATGGATTTGTGATTGCAGCAACTCATATGCCTGGTGCATA
>JAPNTN010000071.1:0-3762 GCA_027249445.1 Dehalococcoidia bacterium
AACAAATACAAGAACTCTTTTCTATGGGTGCGAGCGATATACTTGTCTCAATAGTTGAGGCAGGACAAAATTCACGCAAATCTTATGAACGTACAATGAACCTACTTGGAGAGCTCTCCAAACAGTTTTAAAGATTGCCGACCAAAATACTTACGCCCCCCTGCATATTAGTCTGAAAGTAGTATCCTATCTTGCAAGGCTTCGCAGTATATCCATTAACTCGTCCAAGTTTTTTAGAGACTCAATATTTTTCAATAATTCCAGTGCTTCCGAGGCCAGGCTTTTGTCCAGTACAAATGCAGCACAGTCTAAGAATTTGCGATCAACATCATTGGTAGTTACACCCCTTAACGCCCCTGAGGTTGGCCTAAAAGCCTTTGACGATAATGAGCTTCCATCGGTCAAGTGTACAGTCAGTTCATTGTATCCTTCCATCCAGCTCGGAAGTCCTTCATTTCCTGGTATGCGTTTCATAGATATTCTAGGAATCAAATCCTGGGCCTCTTTCCTAAGAACTTGATGATCTGTAAACGAATCAAAGGATACTGATTTATCTAGTAACGCGGCACTTAAACAGTATTCCATGCTAAATTTTCCTTCTAGAGCATTCTTCGGTCTAGAGTGAACCAACGACCTTGGCGGATCAAAATCTACAAGAACTTCTATATTATTGATTTGGCCCACGTCGATAGTTTTATCCACCAGAAGATTAAATGCAGCGTCTAGGGCTATATGAGCACTCCCACAACAAGGGTATTTCTTAATTTCAAGACCAGATTCTAGCAAATAGCATTTATTGCCAAGATTATCTAACACAGCGTCAGGATTGAAATCATTTCCGCCGGAAAATGCCTTAGAAAATCCGAAGTTTCCCTCAATGGCATCATGAGCGGCGGTGAAGCCCTGCGACACTAGTTTGGCAGAAACCACTCCACTTCTAGCGGCTGCTCCAGCGTGGAAAGGCTTTGTCATACTGCCAAAATTCTGTCGCAATCCGGATCCTTGGGATGCTGCCAAAGACATAGTCATCTCGATTTCTTCTTTATTTAAAGCCATTAATTTGGCTGCGGATGCTCCGGCTCCAATTGCGCCAATAGGTCCTGTCGGATGCCAGCCCAAATTATCGTAGTATGCAGGACTTAAGGTCTCGGATACACTGCAGGCTACCTCAAAACCAGTGATATAGCTTAATAGCAAATCTTTCCCTGAAGATTTAGTCTCCTCACACAAGGCAGTAACCGTGGGAAGCAGGACAGCTGTAGGATGCGTTTTGCTGACATGTGTAATGTCATCGTAATCTAAGGCGTGAGCAATAGCTCCGTTCACTAATGCCGCACTTGACGATGTTGTCTTCATACCCATACCGACTGCAGTAGCAACGGCATTTCCCCCTTCTGAAGATACATACTTAATTAGTACATTTGCCAATTGCTCTTGGGAACCCGCGAGCATGCAAGCAAAGCAGTCTACTATTGCCGTTTTGGCTGCAAGAATCGCTTCTTCAGGGTAATCCTCTAATCTACAATTGCGTATGAATTCCGATATTCGCTCTGTAGCATGCATTTAAACTTGGCCTCTCAGCAGATTTAATGAATTTAGAATAAAGTATTTAAACACCTATACAGTATAATTAAGTTTGAGCATTTAATTCTATTTGTATAGGTTAGACCTTTTTGGAAACCTCCACGTATGAATCCAAGCTATCTGTAGAAAGAATATGGATAGCCATTCTGGTAATATTAGGACACCTAGGCGTAGGACTGAATGTCTTCTCCGTGTCTCCGATTCTGCTCGAAATCATTAATGATTTAGACGTCAGCCACGGCAGCGCAGGTTTATTGATATCCCTACCTCCTCTAGCAGCAGCGGTTTTCGGTATACCTGGAGGGTTAGTAGCAGTTAAACTTGGGCAATTTCGCGCTTTCGCTTTAGGTTTATTACTGATGGGGGCGGTGTCCTTATCATTTATTCTGTCAGACTTTATATCCCTATTGACGCTACGACTTCTTTATGGGGTCGGCGCTGCTCTTATCCTTACGGTCGTGGGCCCCATCTTAATACAGTGGTTTAATTCTAAACAATTATTAATAGTCAATTCTTTAAACGCCGCCATGATGACCATCGGGATCGGAATATCAGTATCACTAGGAGCAAAAGTTTCCGATTACATAGGCTGGCAGTTATCATTGAGCGTTTTAGGGGTAATTCCACTACTTACACTGTTAATTTGGATATGGAAAGGGAATTCTCAAAGCAGTCTAGACCCAGATCAACGTCTACCCAAACCGTCCGAAATCATAAGTTTGATCAAGAGAAAAGCTATATTACTGCTACTAGCCGCCGACGCAGGAGTAATGTTCCAATACACCGCCCTCAGCGGATGGCTTCCGACAGTCTATACACAGGACCATGGCATGAACGTGCAAATTGCAGGATTGTCGGCAAGCTTTCTACCACTGGCTGGAATCATTGGTGTTTTCCTGGGAGGTTTTCTACCACTAAAATTGGGGTCCGCTCGCACTTACCTTCTTATCGCAGGAATATTAGTAGTCATAGGCGGACCTGCCACGTACCTAGTGGAGAACCAATTGCTAATCTCGATCTCGCTGGCAATCGTAGGGATTGGATCATGGTTGTATTTGCCGACACTACTATCAGAAACTATGAGAGCTGCATTGTTCATCAAAAAAGATGTGGCTATAGTTTGGGGGGTTATGCTAACGTTCACGGGTGGTGGAATGTTCATATCCCCTGTTTTAGTCGGCTACATCCATGATATTTCTGGCAGTTTCACTACTGGATTAATTATGTGCTCAGTACCTGCTTCCTTACTAGTGCTAGCCGGATTATTAAGCAGCCCTACTAAAAATTCCAACTCTACGACCATATAAAACGGAAAGAGCTGAAATATCACCAATATAAAATGTACCCTTCACCCAAAAACAAAGCCCCCAGGAGGTTACTCCTGAGGGCCTATTTTACTCTCAAATTAATGGTGGGCCGTGTGGGGATCGAACCCACGACACCCGGATTAAAAGTCCGGTGCTCTACCAACTGAGCTAACGGCCCGCAGACAACCACGATATTCTAGCACAGTAGATATCATATCAACATGCTTAAATGAAACGATATGTGACGTCAAAACAACAAAACCTACAAGGCTCTTGCTATATATACGCAAATCATGGATAATTATTGTGATATTTCCTGGTGGTTCTAGCGAGGTGGACCAACCCGTTCCCATCCCGAACACGGTAGTTAAACGCCTCAGCGCCTACGATACTGCTCTGGTGACGGAGTGGGAAAATAGGTCACCGCCAGGGATTTTTTTTGCGAGACCACTATCCAACCTCTCCACAACCCCGGAACCTGTTTAACAATTAGTTAATATCCCGCTAACTTAACTAAGTTTATTCGTGATCAACACCTTTACACTAAGTAAACCGTAATCTATAATTTAGCTCATTCAGAATACTAGAATTCATTATATTCTGGAATCTGAATCAGTGAATGTCTAGAATCAAGCTGGTCAGAGACACACCGAGTTGGTCTATATGCTCTCAGGCCAGGATCTTAACCTACCAGGAGCGCAATTATGGGAAGTAGATTTGAAAAGTTCTCTGAGCGTGCCCGCAGAGTATTATCTCTAGCCCAAGAAGAAGCTCAGAGATTCAACCATAACTACATCGGTACTGAGCATATATTACTCGGTCTAGTTCGTGAGACCGAAGGCGTAGCTGCCAGAGTACTATCAGGCTTGAC
>JAPNTN010000072.1:0-5689 GCA_027249445.1 Dehalococcoidia bacterium
GATCACGATGAACATAATCACTAAACGCTAGTTAAAGAACTAGTTGATCCCAAAAGGGCCCTCCGCTAAATACGAAGGGCCCTAACTTTTTTTCCACTCCAACCCGCATGCTAGAATAATAATAATACCGAAAAAGGAGCCATCCTCATGCCGTTCAACACAGTAGCAATTCTCAGCCCGGGAGATATGGGCCATTCAGTAGGGCAACTACTCAAACAACATGAACTTCGTGTAATAACATGCCTCACCGGCCGAAGCGCCAGAACTAAAGCCCTGTCTGAATCAGCGGGCATTGAGGATGTCCCAGATTTTAATACCATGGTAGAACTCGCCGATATCATACTGTCCATAACAGTCTCCGAAGTAGTTCCCGAAGTCTGCAGCCAGGTAGCCGCTGCGCTTGCGGGCAATCCCAGTTCTACTCTGTTCGCTGAATGCAACGCATTAGCTCCAAGCTCTGTAAAGAAAATGGAGGCTGTCATAACAAGCGCAGGAGGCCGGTTCGTGGACGTCTCGATAATCGGAAGTCCTCCTAGAACAGGCGTAAGTCCACGATTTTATGCCGCAGGTCCACACGCACAAGAATTTAGCAGCCTTAAAGACTTCGGACTGGATGTCAGAGTCATAGGCGATACCACAGGACAAGCCTCGGGCATCAAGATGTGTTACGCAGCGATGACCAAAGGTACCGCTGCATTGCATTCACAGCTTTTAATGGCAGCAGAGTCGATGGGTCTGTACGATCCCCTGATGGGAGAGTTTGAATCAGGTCATGCCGCCGTAATTCAGAGAATGGAATCCTGGATCCCTGGCGTCCCTTCCAAATCACGCCGATGGGTAAGCGAAATGCAAGAAATAAAACAGACCTTTGCGGAACTGGGCATGACACCAAATATCTTTGAGGGGGTGACTGACATGTACAGGCTTATGGGGAGCACTGAACTGGCCGACGAGAACCCAGAAACAAGGGACCTGGATCGCACACTGAAGCAAACCGTAGAGAGATTAGCCCAAGAATTGCCTAAGCAAGAGTAATCCATAATTGAACTAAGCCAAAAGAGTAGAGCCTCTCTGTATAGAGAGGCTCTACTCTTTTGCTGCACGATTTCCCGTTTAAGCTTCTGTCTGTTCGGTCTGACTACCCTTTACGGTAATAGTTATGTGAGCCATAGCAGTTGCATCGGGTGCTCCATGCCAATGATTCTCACCAGCTGGTATAACTACAACATCACCTTCAGTGACACTGACGCTTTCATCATCAGTCGCTACAGTTCCTGTACCCTCAGTAATTATCAGGATCTGGTCTCCACTATGTTTGTGAAACTTGTTTCTAGAGCCCGCCCCAAAACGTACTATACCAAAGTTGAAATTATTGAAATCTTCGGGTTGAAATACATTTTGTCGTGATACCCCATCTGTAAATAATGCACCAACCGCTGGTACAATCTCAACGTCTTTCATCGTGACTTTCTTCAAAACATCCTCCTACAACTTAGCGATTAGGTTTGACTAGGTATTAACACCTCAGTGTATGTTCCATAATATATAGGCTCCTGACCATATAGTCCACACATTGGTATGATCAATTGCGCAGACCGTCATACAATTCCGCCAATGTCCTAGCGAGTAGACTTGGCCTTTCTGCAAAAGCTGGGGTGGGATACCATTCATAGTCAAAGCTCCTAAAAAGCACTCCATCTATGGAACATCTCAAATTCGAAACTATGACTTTGAATCCGGTATGGGCACTAGCTGCCTCTGCTAATTGTTCCAGAACCACCTCAGGACAATCTTGTATTACCAGAAACCCGCCCTGCTTATTTCCATCAGTTACTCGTGCCCTAAGCACACTACCAAGTTTTTCTATTTCTACTATCTCATAGGTAACCTCAGGCATGCCGAAATCCGGCCAACCAACGTCAATTGAACCACCCACTTCCCAATGGTGCATGCTCCCCACCTATTAACCGTATTGTCTACCAGTGTCTCCCCGCAACGTAAGAATAGCAAGAGGGACAGAAGACACTAATATCAGTAGCAGTGCAGGTGCCGCCGCTCTAGCGAAGAAAGCCTCTGAAGATGCACTCCATACAGCTGTCGATAAAGTCTTGAACCCTAGTGGGCTCAAAATCAACGTTGCTGGAAGTTCCTTCATGGTCAGCAAGAATACAATAGCGAATCCCGCAATTAATCCTGGACGGAGCAACGGTAAAGTAATAGACCGCATTACCGACATTTGACCCCGTCCTAGACTCCTCGCAGAATTTTCAAGATCTGGGTGTATTTGCAATAAAGCCGATCTACTGGTTCCAACAGCAGCTGGCAGAAATAGCACCATATATGCCATTATCAATATCCAAAAGGTCTGATACACCCATGGTAAATATCTCGCAGCAAAAAACACCATTCCTAAGGCGACTACTATTCCCGGCAGAGCAAATCCAATGTAAGTTATACGCTCCACTGTTGAGCTGATCAGTCCAGCATATCTAACTGATAATACAGTTATCGGCAACCCAGCCAGAACCGTAACAATCGCCGCTCCTGCAGAAATAGTCACGGAGTTCAAAGCAAGTTGCCACATTATTAGCAGAGGTTCTCCCGCAATGACCCCCCTAATCAACCAATATAATAAAACACTACAGGGCAATACCAAACCCAAACTCGTTATCAGAGCACAATACAATTGGCCCGCCCATTGCCATCTCCCAAGTCGAATTACGGTGGGGGGCATTCTGCTACCTTGGTCGCTTCGATAGTAACGTCCTCTGCCCCTTAATAACCCTTCACTTATCACTAACGTTAACGCAATTATCATTAGAGCTGTAGATAACAAAGCCCCAAAATATCTATTTAGTGAGCCTTCGTATTGGCTAAATATAGCCCAAGTAAAAGTTTCATAACGCAGTAATGAAACTGCTCCAAAATCACTGAGTGTATATAAAGCAACTAATAAAGCCCCTGATACTATTGAAGGTCGCAACAGAGGCAACGTCACATTAACAAACGTCGTAATAGATCCTACTCCAAGATTCCGAGATGATTCCTCTAATCTATGATCCAATCGTGATAACCCACTCCTAACGGGTAATAACACGTAAGGGAAACTCAATATAGTCAACAGAAAACATGCCCCAAAGAACCCATTTATATTAGGAATGCGTTCTACCCCTAATAATGCTTCTAGAAAACCCTGCAACATACCTTTAGGGCCCAAAGCCACTATGACCACAAAGCCGCCAACGTAAGTAGGTATAACTAGGGGAAGCGAAGTTGATACGCTCCAAAATCTAGACCCATATAAGTCTGTCCGTACTTGCAACCAAGCCAATGGTACGGCAATGACTACACTCAACAATGTTACGGATCCCACTAATAGGAGGGTCCGAATTAAAATCTCAAGGACCTTAATTCGGAGAAGAAGATCTAGCCCTGATGCACCCGCACCCACTGATCGTATTAATAAATATACGGGAGCGACGACCAAAAGCAATGTAATACATAATGCCGGTATCCAGATAAACATGGGCGGCCCTCCCCTGTCATGGAGAAGGCCTGCCTTATTAAACAATCGCAAATATTCACCTAAATTGAACGGAAGTTATCACTATGGCCATTACGGCAGAATACCAATTTCCTGAAGGAGTCCCTGTGTCCCTTCCATATCTTCAAAATCTTCAGGCATCAAGCCCGGATTGCTGATTTCATTTAATGGTACCAATACATGCGGGGTTTTTACACCTTCCACTAACGGGTATTCAAAAGTCTGCCCAGTAAAATATTGCTGTCCCACTTTTCCTAGCATGAACTTCAAGAATTTTTCGGCATTCTCGTCGTTATCCGAGGTTTTCAGAATACCGGCTCCGGCGACCATAATCGTCGAACCTGGCCCCCCATTTCTAGGATGATAATTACGTGCACCAAAATCTTCTCCCTCTTCCGCCAAGAATCGGAATAAGTAATAATGATTGACTAGGCCTACCGATATCTCACCTGCAGCAGCAGCAGCTACTTGCGGCGTGTTTTTAGGGTAAACTATTGGTTCATTATCTTGTATCCCTTGAAGCCATCTTTTTGTGTCTTCTTCACCCCATACTGATCTCATCCCAGTCAGCATAGTTTGGAACGAACTGTTTGTAGGAGCCCATCCAATTTTTCCTCTCCATTTCGGATCGGTAAAACCCCTTAAATCATCAGGCAAATCTTCTTCCGTAAGCTCATCTGTGTTGTAAACCACAGTCCTAGCTCTGCCCGATATACCGACCCACGATCCGTCACTGCCCTGTGCCCATGCGGGAACCTTGCCCAAAATGTCATTACTAATGGGCGTTAATAATTCGCTCACTGCACTCAAAGCTCCAGGATCCTGCGCAAAGAATATGTCCGCAGGTGAGTTTGCCCCTTCTTCAAGTAAAGTAGCAGCTATCTCAGCGGTTTTGCCGTATTTTACTTCCACCTCAATACCAGTAACATCTGAAAATTGCTCGATAACCGGCCCAACAAGGCTTTCGCTTCTACCCGAATACACAGTTAATGCATCTGAATCCTTCGCATTCACCTGTGAAGCCGTTTCTGCACCCTGTCCACAAGCCATTAGCGAAAGGGTCAAAGTTAAAATTAAACCCCAAGAAAACCATTTATTAAGACCTATTTGACCCAGTCGATTCGTAACACTTTTAGTTCTGTCCATTTCTACCGTAACATCCTCATCTTATATTTCCTCCACATGTACTACCCACGGGACATATTCACTACCACAGCAGAAACGCGATGACGGTTATACCAACTAGTAGTGGTCGGGAGGAGGACCAGCCGTCACCGCGCTTCTACACACCAAGGTGGCTCTATCAGACGGATCGTATTTTTCAACGTCATGTCAAACCCAATTATCGGCACGCATATAATCCCTAACATCTATCCGTCGTATCTATACAGACCTTCCTCCCATAAATATAGACACTGAGTCGAGCATGCTAGTACATGTTCCAAAAATAAGTATAGACACTATTTATATTATGTGTCAACATCTATGCTTAATCTCGTATAGCATTTGCGCTCAATGCGTTGGTGTATAAAGATGGGTGCTGATAACTCTTACTGGCGGATAATTATGACAATATCGGCAGTTTCGCTCTGTGTATATCTAAAGGCAATATATTTGTTGACACTAATCTTAGATTTGTATACACTGTTGAGTAGTAAGTGCATACATCACATTCATGTGTGCTCGAACACGTAGGTGATGTTAGACGCTACTGATCGAGCATAAAAGACTATCGACATTATTAATTAGCGCAGTAACATCAAACTAGGTAAAAGGCCAACATTAAAACTGAGTCAGTTATGACAACTACATCACTAAATACAGACTTCCATGAATATTCTTTACCTACAAGCATATTATCTAGCGCGTTGACTTGCACCAACCTTAGCAAAAACTACGGGGACGCTGTCGGCGTTTCGAATTTCAGTATTGAAATCCAACAAGGGGAAATCATATCTCTACTGGGACCTAGCGGTTGTGGCAAAACAACCTTACTCAGGCTCATAGGTGGATTCATACAACCAGACCACGGCAGTATAAACATAGGGTCAACCGAAGTGGTCAGCGCCACTAATTACCTACCTCCCGAAAAACGCAATGTAGGCATGGTCTTCCAAGAAGGGGCACTATTCCCACACTTAAGCG
>JAPNTN010000073.1:0-2552 GCA_027249445.1 Dehalococcoidia bacterium
TTAGAATCTGCTTTACAAGCGACCGATCGAAGAGCTCAAGCCACATCAGTGAATCCTTGCATGCTAAGACTATGGCCTAATATCCACAACGGACGATTGATATACATAAAAACGACTTAATATCCCGCTTGTCTTAGTGGGACGGTCGCAGTAACACACGGAACATCGCCATGAGTCGCCGTAGTATGTCCTTTTCCTGTAATGTCTTCTACCAGACGCGCGTCGCCAGGCCCAAATACCATTTTGCTACCGTCTCCAAACCCTATCTCTAGCTGTCCGGATAAAATAATAACGAACTGTCGTCTCGGGGCTGTATGCCACTCTGATGCTCTCCCCACTGCTGCTTCGCTAAAGGTAATGTGATTAGTAGGTAATCCTTGGACCCAATCGGGCTTGTTAGAGATGTCGATCTCCTCACAATGAGTCTGTCCATCTTCACCTGTATACATTCTATAAGTACCCATACATGCCTCCATACAATATGTTAAGTAACTTAATGACCATAGTATCCAAACTGCATACTCGCTCATCCAACTGGAAAATTGTAACATCTACTGGAGCTTATAGCTAAACTCCCTTGACTCATAATCCACGTAGCTTTACTCTACTCGACGGTTATAATACTAGATGCTTGCATGCGCAAGCTAGATCAATATTAGAATTCTTACAGAACGAGAGGACTTCCATGCGATCTATTGATATCCATGCACATATAACTCCCGAAAACTGCCTAGACGCCATGGTTGCTAATACCGGCTGGCATTGCCTTAGCGCAGAGCAAATAGGAAGACGATTTAACAATTACACTCCACGTGGAATGTGGAATCCTGAGGATCGTATAAAAGACATGGATTCACTAGGGGTAGACGTTCATGTACTATCAACACATTCGTTTCTTTACGCTTATGAATGCGACGCGCAACAGGTCCTCACAATGGATAAGGAATGCAACGAATACGTGTCCCAATTAACCAAAGACTATCCCACTAGGTTCTCTGGGCTGGCAAATTTACCGATGCAAGATGTTACGTTGGCAGCCAAAGAACTTGAAAGGTCAGTAACTAAACTTGGACTAAAGGGCGCTATGATAGGGGATCACGTAAACGGTATAACTTACGATGATCCGATGTTCTATCCCTTATGGGAAACCGCCGAGCAGCTAGGTGCGGTTATGCTAATTCACCAAGACGGTCCGACAGTAGTAAGTCCTCGAAATAATAAATATCACCTATCGAATAGTATCGGAAACCTGGCCGATCGAGCGGTCACATTTGCTTCATTCGTATTCGGGGGTGTCATCGACAAGTTCCCTGATTTGAAAATATGTCTATGCCATGGTGGTGGCTACACATGTTATGGCATAGGCCGCATGGACAGGGGGTGGCAGGTCCGCCCAGAATCAAGGAGAAATATTTCCCAAGCGCCGAGCTCTTATTTGAATCGGTTTTATTACGATTGCCTGACCCATAGCGAATCAGATCTCAGATACCTAATTGATACCGTTGGTGTAGATAAAGTCGTTTTCGGCACAGACTGGCCAGCAGACATGCAGATCGACTGGCCAGTGTCTTGGGTTCTGGGATTACAAAGTCTCACTTTATCAGAGAAAGAATCTATACTACACAAGAATTTAGAAACGCTGCTAAATTTATGAAGTACTGCAGCGATGCTGAGGTTGCATATTGGAACTAGAATACCATGAAATGGCCTCTGGTCTCAGATTCCCAGAAGGTCCTATAGCTCTCTCAGATGGAAGCGTCCTATTGCTTGAAATAGAACGCCAGACACTCAGTCGAGTCTTAGTAGATGGCACAATACAAGTTGTGGCTACTCTAGAAGGGGGCCCAAACGGCGCGGCAGTAGGACCAGATGGTGCAATATACATCTGCAACAATGGTGGATTCAATTGGATTGAAAGAAACAGTCGCCTTTTGCCTGGCACACAACCAGAGCATTTTGGCGGTGGAAGCATTCAACGGGTAGAGATGTCTTCTGGGAAGGTGGATACGATATATCGTGATTGTTCAGAGAATATTCTAAGAGGTCCTAACGATATCGTGTTCGCTAAAGATGGATCATTCTGGTTCACAGATCTTGGGAAGATGAGGGATAGAGACAAAGATTATGGCGGCTTATATTTTGCCAATATAGACGGTAATCACATAGAAGAAAAGATATTTCCTATACCAGGGGGAGGAAACGGAGTAGGTTTGTCCCCCGACGGAAAATCTATATATGTCGCAGAGACCGCGAGTGGTAGGTTATTTGGCTGGGAACTACAGCAAGACGGTTCATTGCCAGATGGCCTAACAGCCGGGTTCCGCAATATTGTATATACGCCTGACGACTACATCAATTTTGACTCGCTAGCCGTGGAGGAAAACGGTAATATATGTGTCGCAACAATTGGGCCCGGACAAATCACAGTAATATCTCCAAATGGAGAGAAAAGCGAACGCATTAGCGTGGGGAATGACCCTCTAATCACCAACATATGCTTTGGTGGTCCGGACATGCGAACAGCATATATAACCCTGTCATCTACAGGACGA
>JAPNTN010000074.1:0-3752 GCA_027249445.1 Dehalococcoidia bacterium
ATCAAGAATACTTCCATGATACCAACCATGGGGTCAGTCCATATCCCACTAACTAACTCCGGTTCTCTATCCGGATAGCCCTGGAGAGCACTCCATCCGGTAAAGCATTGTACTAACGTACCGTATGCTACGTGTTTCATATCAGGACCAGAGTGCCCTAAGCCGGCAGAGGAAAGCATGACTATCTCTGGTCTTACACTGCGGAATTCTTCATAAGATAGTCCCAGTCTCTCTATTACTCCAGGAGCAAAGTTCTCTACTACCACATCGCTGATACTGGCTAGGTCTTTTACGAGTTGAATACCTTGAGGATGAGAAAGATTAAGGGTAATACTCTTCTTGGATTGATTTATAAAATAGCTTATGGTCCTCGCCCTATATGGGTCCGGTCTCCGGCCACTTTCAATGCGGATAACATCGGCGCCCATAGCGCCAAGATATCGAGTGCACGTTGGACCCGCTATTTGCCAACTGAAATCAACTATTCTAACTCCGTCAAGCGCTAACCCATTCATCCGTATATCCTTATAAAATCATTTAACCCTAATTCCAGATCTCACTATTAAAACTAAGTCTCCGGTGTATATACCGGTCTGGTCATTTCGTATACATCTGAAGTACGACAATACATGCTCCCCGCAAGACGACCGGTTGGTTTCAGCAATTCATGGTTTATCCTGTGACCATCGATAATATCGTCTCTTACATGCATCAACACCACCTCACCAATGACTAAACCATGCTGATGTGATCCGCTGCCTAGAGAGATAATCTGATTTAGTCGGCACTCCATATTAACTGGAGATTCCTTGACTCTGGGACATTTGACCGAATCAGAACTAACTGGAGTAAGCCCTGCTATATCAAATTCATTTACCTCTTCTGGATATTCTGCAGCGGTTATGTTCATTGCTTCAGCAATATCATCAACAACAACATTGACAACAAACTCGCCAGTTTCCTCAATATTAGCCAAAGTATCTTTACTTTTAAGTCCTGTATGTCTAGAGGACGAAAACACTATAGTAGGGGGATCTGATGCTACAGCGTTAAAAAATGAATACGGGGCAAGATTAACTACTCCGTCGCCTGACATTGTAGACACAAATGCAATAGGACGAGGTACCACTACGCCTGTTAGCACCCGATAAAAGTTCTCAAAAGTAGAAGGTTCTAATTTCACGATACCACCTTATTGAATAAAATCTTGATTGTGCTCCCCTAACATAGGCGCCCGATCCATACTAACCCTATCACCCGATGCTAAATGAAATGGCCACCCAGGATATTTCAATGTTCCTGCTACAGGATGATCAACATCAACGAAGAATTCTCTTGCGTTGAATTGAGCTGAATCAAATAAATCGGCTGCTGTGTTCAACGGGAAGGAAGGTATCCTGGTAGACTGGCACAATCTGTAAACATCTTCTTTATACATGGTGGATGTCCAACTTATTAATAAAGCCTCTAAACTATCCCAGTGGTCTAGTCTTCCCTGTTCAGTAGCAAACCTATCATCACCTGCCCATGGTGGGGATCCCATTATTTCGACCATACGTTCCCACTGATCCTGTTGACGAGGCGATACCCCTACATATCCATCTTTACACGGTAACACTGCAAGCAGCGAAGCTTTGCCGGCACTGGATTTACTACGCTGTTTTCCTGGAACACCAATAGCGTAAGCTGCAAGGGGAGTCTGAGGTAATAAAGCTAGAGCTTCTATCTGAGAAAGATCTACATGACATCCCTTACCATGTACGCTTCTCCTATTCAGAGCTAATGCAGTAGCGGTAGCAGCGCATATACCACCCAAAAATTCTGCCTGGTGCGCACCTAACTGCAAAGGAGGCTGCTTGGAAAGATCATCTACAGGCCCGGGGTGTTCCATAGAATGACCACTCAGGTTACTGATGATCAGATTAGATGCTTCATACTTGGCCCACGGGCCTGACTGTCCGTAAGGGGATACTGACGTCATTATAAGCATAGGGTTCTCTTTACTTAATGATTCAAATCCCAGACCAAGATCATCTAAATATCCCGGAACGAAACTTTCTACAACGATATCAGACGACTTAACAAGGTCCAACAATATTTGTTTACCAGTGTCGGTCTTTATGTCTAGCACCAATCCAGATTTGTTGGTATTTACTCCCAAAAATGTTCCACTTGCCTCAAGATCAGGAACGTCATTTGGAAATGGTCCCAGAGTCCTAGCATAATCGCCCTCAGGAGGTTCGACCTTTATAACTGTTGCTCCTAGGTCGGCAAACAGCTTCGCACAAAATGGGTCGCTGATTCCCTGACCCAAATCTACCATTTTTAGACCTTCAAACCAATTTACTGACAAAATGCAGCCTCACCTATTTACTCGTTCACCGTTTCGGTATCAGCAAATTCTAGTGTTGGCAACCCGACCAGTCAACAACTTGATAATGCTACGTATATCTAAAGCATTCTCTTTGACAATCAATAACCATGCTGTTATCTTTTGGACGGATTTTTGCAAACCACAACTTCGAAAATCGGCTTGCAATGCTAATCCGTTAAAATCAGCAGGTGAGTTATGGACTGGACAGAAATCATCATAGATTCTCTAAAACAATCAGATACTTCTTTAATAGCCTATGTGCCCGATATTTCTATCGATAGGGTAACGAGTAAGATAGATGAAGACCCTTATTTTCACCTCGTTTCTGCTACACGAGAAGAAGAAGCAGTTGGCATCGCTGTAGGCGCATATGCTACTGGAAGGAACTCGGCAGTATTCATGCAATCAAGTGGGTTCGGTAACAGCATTAATGCTATCGCCAGTTTATGTATACCCGCTCGCACCCCAATTCCAATTTTTATGAATATGCGCGGAGGTTCTGGCGAATTCAACATCGCTCAAGTGCCGATGGGACGGGCCACCCGCCCGATACTAGACGAACTGGGACTGGTACATTTCACGCTAGACGATGAATACAACATGGACAAAATAGTTAATGGTGCTATAAAACTATGTCATGCCAATAGACAACCTGTCGCCATATGCATGACTCAGCTATTGCATGGAGGCAAACTTGCTTAGATTTGATGCGACTAAATTAGTATTAACACACGCTGCCAATAGCCCAATAGTAGGCAACCTCGGCCCTACCACGGACGAACTTTGGCACGCTGGTCACAGAGACCGTAATTTTTACACGTATGGAAACATGGGACTATGCTCCTCAATTGCGTTAGGCATGGCAGTGTCTACCGACGAAAAGGTAATATCACTAGATGGAGATGGCTCATTGCTAATGAACCTGGGAGCGATAGCTACCATAGGTCGAGAACGGCCGAAGAGCCTAGTTGTAATCGTATGGGACAACGAGCAATGGGGGCAAACAGGTCATCAGGATAGTCATACTGCGAAAGGAACGGATCTGGAGCAGATAGCACAAAGTTGCTCGATACGGAATACCGCTACTGTGCGAGATCTAGAGTCTCTTGATGACGTTATACAGAAAGCCATGAATGAGGATGGACCTTGGTTTATAGTGGCAAAAATAGAAGAACAGGGATATATGCCGGTATCCCCAATAGAGCCAGAAATGACACTATATCGATTCCGAAATTCATTCCTCAGCTGATTCAAGTGCTAACAATGTATTGACCTAAACAAAACAGCGGTCCCTATGGGGACCGCTGTTTTTAATAACCATTTGGGATTTGTTCTACTTTAAGTATTTATTGAACCAACCAACCGTTCGAGAAAACGC
>JAPNTN010000075.1:0-5927 GCA_027249445.1 Dehalococcoidia bacterium
TTCTGACCATCCCAATTATCCAGGCATCCGCGTCCCATCCAAGCCACCAACTCATCGTAAATTTTCTCTCTCACGGACAACGTTATACCCAACATCGTAAATGATCCAAAATCTAATGGGCCTTCAAAAAGATGCTGTACAACCCTATCAATGGGAAGCTGAGCCCCCAGATCCTCTGGTAAATCTAGTTCGATACCGTTGTATTTCGCACAAGCTATACATATTTGTTTGAAAGTCGCCTCGGAATATGCTGACTCTTGAATAGCTGAATGTATAAAACGTAAATTTGGATACATCATCCTCCGCCCATATATTACAACTACCATCCAGAGAGGTCGTACAAAAACACCCCAGCCGATATGATCTGGGGTGTTTTTGTAAAAACGGGTCTACCAATCCGGACTAGTATATCTTATGCCAATCAGCATGCCACATTACTTCAATTCTATTACCGTCGGGATCATTGACAAAAACTCGTTGTTTTGGGCCATTAGTAGTCGGTTCCCCGACAAATGATTCCCCTGTACTTTCAAAATTGGCTTTCCATGCATCCCAATTTTCTACTTCTACCGCAAAATGATTTCTTGGGTGTGGATCTGGTTCGCCTCTGACGGCTATATGAACTTCTGAAGAGCCCAACTTCAAATATCTGGGCTTATCTTCAGTCCATTCCGCTCCAAATATCTTCTTGTACCAGGCCTGGCTTTTTTCCACATCACTAACCGATATATTAGCGTGCTGGATGCAACTCACTCTAATACTGCTTTCAGGAACGTAAGAAGGTATGTAAGGATTTCGTTCTGACATAACTATTTCTCCTTTGCCGGTATAATTCCGACATGATACAACTAGACTTAAAAAATAGAAAGAACTAATACTTTATAAACACTCGTTAGTCGTTAATTGTTTAGTCAGATCCAAACGGTATTACCAATAAATGTATTAAGCCTTATAATCCTATGCGATCACAGCCACACTAGCTGTTACACTTAGACTTATTCATAATATGTATACTTTCCTTAATCGTGAATAACCTGTAATATGCGCCAATGTAGATTAAGACTAAAGGAGTTTATAAATCATGCCATCAACAAACGGGTATAAGACATTCAACTTCTCTTTCATCGTCCCAGAAAACAAGACGGATGATATGGAGAAAGCAATTGCAAGCCACGGTGCATGGATGCGCGAAACACACTCTATATACACTCGTGCAGACCCGAACTATGGTTTCTTGGGAACCCTTGTAGACTACTACTGGTCGAAGTCACCTGAGATGAATAACCCCTTGGATCCCGAAGCAGGAGCCACTGGCAATATTCTTTACTCCTTGAACGAGGTTTACACTCGACCAGAGGGTACTGATGCACACATGGAAGCTGCTCCCTCATGGGAATCCTTCGAAGAGTTCCTAGCACTGACTGGTGAGTTTCAGTCTCAAATGATCATGAGTGGAGACGTGATCCAGTCCATGTTTGCAGACGAAGAATAATATATATTTGCATGAGCCTGGAATAGACTCAGATGCTTAAATCTTGATTATTCCAGGCTTAGATCCCAAGTTCCTACCATCACATCCGACTCGCGCAGACAGCGCACCGTCACTTTATCTCACTAATTATTCCCTGTAACATCACCACATCCGGTCATACTAGACCAGGCCCATTAAATGCGAGTCGATCTGCACATTTACCGTAACTTGGCGTTAATCATTGTTCAACCACAATAGACTGATAAAATACGTTAACCATAAATTTTAATCTTATACAGATACCAGGAGAAAACACTATGGCAAAGAAAATTAGATTGGGTTTTGTGGGTGCCAATATTAACTCATTATGGGCATCTCAATCCCATTTTCCAGCTATCATGGCAAGTCCTGATGTTGAAATGACTGCGGTTTGCACATCAAGAGCTGAAAGTGCTGAAGAAGCCCGTCAAACTTTTGGTGCTAAATTTGCCTTCCATGATTTTAACGATATGGTCTCATGTTCCGAAATTGACGCCGTTGCTGTCGTAGTACGTGTACCATCGCATTACGAACCCACCAAAGCTGCAATCAACGCTGGAAAACATGTGTATACAGAATGGCCACTTGGCAGGACTACATCCGAAGCTGAAGAGCTCGCTAGTCTCGCCAATTCCAAAGGGGTACATACTGTTGTCGGACTGCAGTCACGTGTTAGCCCTGCGTTACTTTATGTCAAAGAGCTTATAAGCGAGGACTATGTAGGAGAAGTACTATCATGCCACGTCACTACCATGCGTGACGGTGCGCTGGAACGACCATCGAGCAGAACATGGCAAAGCGACGTAAATATGGGAGCAAATACCCTTACTATTGCTACAGGACATGTAATTGACGCTCTCCGGTTCGTACTGGGAGATTTCAATAAAGTTGCCTCCATGATTACTACGCAAGTACCACGATTGTATGAAACCGATACCAACCAATTTGTTGAAGTCACTTCACCTGACAATATTCGAGTTTCTGGAACCCTTTCCCGAGGAGCAGCAGCTTCGGTACATGTCGGAGCAGTACCCTGGGCAGGCAGCGGTTTTCGTATGGAAATATATGGTAGAGAAGGGACTTTAGTAGTCACCGGAAGTGTATCTTCACAACGTGGCGAGATGTTACGCATACAAGGGGCACAAAAAACCCAAGATCTAGAAGACCTAGAAATACCTCAACGATTTATATATGTCCCAGAAGATTTCCCTAATGGAGATCCGTTCAATGTGGGTCAGATGTACGCTTTATTTTCCAAAGCAATCCAGACTGGAGATAATGTATTACCCACATTTGATACGGCAGTAGATCTGCATAAATTCCTAGACAAACTCACTCTAGCATCTACTACAGGAAATGAACAGAGCATATAAAGCATATGGATCGTTTAAGCAAGCTAATACCATCACGATCCATATACTCTTCTTATCATTAACCGAGAAGTATTTTCGAGTACACTCTAACTAACAGCAGGCTCGTGCCGTTTCAAGAACTCACGAGCTTGTTCAACAGCTTCTTCAATATGCTCTGCTGAGTCTTTCCAAGGAAATCGAGTTAGTTCGGCATTAGGCGCTAGACTCGCAACTTCCATAGCAGTTTCGTACGGGTGTGCCGGAACGTTATCAGGGGCTATTAGGAGTGGCGTTTGTAAGGAACTGACGAATTCTCTAGATACTGTAAACACAAAATCTGCTCGGTTGGTGTACATACTGGTCAAGAATTCGTGGACCATATCCATAGTCACCTCTGAACGCTTCTCGCACAGCGGAGGCCCCCAAGCCTTAATATTATTCTGATAAAAAAGGTCCGGCATTTCTGCCCTGAATCCACTTGGCTGCATCATAGCAGCAGCCACTATTCGATCAGGAGCAAGCCTTAGAAGATTATGGATCATAGGACCTCCGATACAAAACCCCATGAGCAGGAAACTTTTAACCCCGAGATAATCCATCAATCCAAGTTGATCTTCTGAATAGGCATCCCATGGCCGATCGATTTCCAACGGTCCACTCGATTGGCCTTCACTCGCGTTCCTGAGATCAGATGTTATGCACCTAAAGTCACCTTTATACCTCTCCATAGGATTGAAGGGTTCCCTCAGGGCTGCCATAGTCGAATTAAGCCCTCCACCTGGGATTATCAGCAACGGGAATCCTTCCCCTGCTTCTTCGTAATGAATTCGAACATCACCATTTTCATAGAACGGCATCTCGTATTCCTCCTAAACTATTCCGTCTAATTAGCACATTAACCAAGAATGGAGCATATTGTAAAATCAGAATGGTATTCTCACCAAACTACATAAATGAGATGTACCATTCCAAATTCCTAAACTATGGCTCCTATCCGCCGCTTGGTACATGACGAAGTAGAAATTCCCTAACCTGACCAATAGTCCTTGATTTAATATCTGGATCCTCCTTCCAAGGGTAAGCCGTCTTTTCAGCTTTGGGAGCCAAGTCCGCTAAGTCCATCGCAGCCTCTAAAGAATGGGACGGTGTATCATCAGGCATAACTAACATTGGTGTCTGACATGAGCTAGCAAAATCACGAGATACACAATACGCAAAGTCAGGTTGAATCCGATACAAGTTATGTAAATAAGCTTCGCATTGCTCCATGGTCACATCACTTCTATTAGAAAGTAATTCCGGAGCCCATAGATCATGACCAGAGTTGTACATGGAGTCTGGTTCTTTAGTGTTATGACCAACCGGCTGACATAGTACTGCAGCCAATACTCTTTCAGGAGCACGTTCAATTAATTTGAGTGCAAAAGGACCTCCAATACAATATCCCATAAAGAAAAATTCCTTGATTCCCAAATGATCCATCAAACCTAGTTGGTCATCTGCAAAAGCTCCCCACGGGTCATCAACTGCTATCGGTCCTGTAGACTGCCCTCCATTAGCATTGCGCTGGTCCATAGTAATGCATCGGAAATCGTTCTTAAATTCTTCCACAGCATTAAATACCTGTCCCGGCCAATTGCTTATCAACGAGTTAAGACCACCTCCAGGCGTTACTAGAAGAGGGAATCCAGAGCCTACTTCTTCATATTGAATTGTTACATCACCTCTAGTATAAGACGGCATACGATCATCTCCTTATCCGAATCTTGTTTGTATCAAGCGCTATACATCGTCCAGTAATCAAAATCACGATGATTTCTATTTGCAACCTGACGAATAGCTCTACAGCCCAATCCTAAAACTTATCTGCCTAATCTGCAATATAATCTAAGCCACTATCTATCTTGTGCCAATATTTAAAAACAAACTCAGTTACGCGACCTATAAACCTATAAACCACGTTTCTGATTTTTTATACTATATTTGATATTCAAAAATCGGGGGTAGTATGCCAAGCCTCTCTCAACTACGACAGAGAAAGTTTCTGACTCAAAAGCAACTGGCCAGACATATTGATGTTCCCTTACCGGTAGTATTATCGTGGGAACGGGGTATCTTTGAACCAAGATTGAGAGACCTACAGAGAATTTGCGCGACCCTAGAAATATCTATTGCTGACATAGACTTTCCTGACACTCCTCCATTACTAGGAATCATGAGAGAATATGAGGAATTAAAGAAAGGGGACACTCAGTTTCTATCAAGCGTTCGAGGTCGTACAGCCGGACAATAAGGCGCTCACATATCTCTAATGGGAAAGGTGAAAAATAGAAATATGCTTCAACAAGGATCCAAGCTACCATCCTTAACATTCAAAACTGTCTCAAACGGCTCTATTACAATACCCGATGACATTACCAGTCGTTATGCAGCTGTTCTATTCTACCGAGGTCATTGGTGACCACCATGCAATCGGCAGTTGGCCGAATGGGAATCTGCCAAACAGAGTTTGTATGAACTTGATGTTGAAATCTACGCTATAAGCGTAGATGACCTCGAAGACGCAAAAAAAGTTGTGAATTCCAACAACATAACATATACAGTGGCCTACGGAGCGACAGAAGAACACCGGACTGCTATAGGCGCCTGGAAAGCATCTGATCACCATGGTGAATATATTCAACCCGCTGAGTTTCTATTAGGTAGAGGGGGAGTAGTGTTAGGTTCTATGTACGCATCCGGACCTGTTGGCCGAATGAGGGTAGACGAGGCTATAAGCTTGATAAACAATCGTGAGAGGCGCAGGTTAAATAATAGATAAAATAAAGCCATGAGAAAGGAGAGGCCACTAATGGCCTCTCCTTTCTCATTTTAGTCCTAAATTTAAATTAACCCTGTTTTACCAAATTGATACCACTTAAAATGAACCAAATACACCATATTATGTAAACTATGCCACCAACCATCTGAGCCATTTCTGACTGCGCTGGATCCAATAGCATGACAACGCCAAGAACACCTGATATTACAGCAGCAATCGCGACTATATATGACAAGATCTTATT
>JAPNTN010000076.1:0-8332 GCA_027249445.1 Dehalococcoidia bacterium
TCTTTCAAGGATAGGGGTATGGTAGTTGCGATGGCCAAAGCCTTGGAGTCAAAGAGTGTTGCAGTAATGTGCGCTTCTACTGGTAATACAAGTGCTTCTGCAGCCGCATATGGAGCCTATTGCAACTTACCGGTTATGGTCTTAATACCCAAGGGCGAAGTAGCTTTAGGTAAATTGGCTCAAGCAATGGCATATGGAGCCAAAATAGTAATGGTAGATGGTAATTTTGACGCTGCTCTTCATTTAGTGAGGGAATTTACCAAGCAGAATCAAGTTACTTTGGTTAACTCCGTAAACCCAAATCGCCTGGAAGGACAGAAGACGGGCGCTTTCGAAGTTTCCGACGCCTTGGGCGATGCTCCCGATTATATGTTCATTCCTGTCGGAAACGCTGGGAATATCACGGCTTACTGGAAAGGTTTCAAGGAATATAAGGACTGCGGGGAAACTAACACACTTCCGAGGATGATGGGGTTTCAAGCGGCAGGAGCTGCGCCGATAGTTATGGGACAAGTTGTAGCTAGCCCACAGACTATCGCATCTGCAATAAGGATAGGTAATCCAGCCAGTTGGCAAAATGCTTTAAACGCACGAGATGAGTCTGATGGGGCCATTGATTCAGTCACTGACGATGAGATACTAGATGCATACCGTATGTTGGCATCCAAAGAAGGTATATTTGGTGAGCCTGCATCTGCTGCTTCTGTTGCAGGTTTGTTTAAATCGACCGCTGCAGGGTTAGACCTAACTGGGAAAAGAGTGGTATGCGTGATCACGGGAAGTGGACTGAAAGATCCTGATTTAGCAGTAAGTAGCATTCAGTCAGAAGCCATTGAGATACCGGCTGATATGAGTAGCTTAGAAAAAATCGCTTTGAACCTATCTTAACCTGTAACACGATTGGCGGGGTAATATTAATCAAGAACAGATAACAAAGGCAGTTCTGTCTATTTTGGAAGCAGTAGGTGAGAATCCTACTAGGGAAGGTTTGTTGGGAACACCTTCGCGTGTGTCGGAAATGTACTCGGAATTATTTTCTGGTATTGGAAAAGATGCTTCCAGAGAAATTGATGCGATATTTAATGAAAATTATACAGATCCGGTAGTTCTGAACGGGCTCAGATTTCACTCTATTTGCGAACACCATTTACTGCCATTTTTTGGATGGGCAAATCTCGTCTATATCCCAAATGGAAAGATTGCCGGTATTAGCAAGTTGGTCAGGTGTCTCGATGTCCTAAGTCGGAGGCCACAAGTGCAGGAACGTTTGACTTCGCAGTGGATAGATGCCGTATTTGATAAGCTTTCGCCTAGAACTGTTGCTGTAAAATTGCAAGCCGAACATTTGTGTATGTCTATAAGGGGTGTGGAGAAACCTGGCACTTTAATGACTACAACTGCTTTTCGTGGTGATCTCAGTGGCGACGAGATCGGGAAAGAAGAGTTGTTAAGATTATTAGCAGGGTAAGCAATTAATGAAAATTACCAAGATACTAACCATTAAAGATGCTTACGAAGTTTGGAGTAAGTTGTTGGAGTGTTGCCCTGAGAATACGATTTATCTTACTCCGGAATGGCAAGAGACATGGTGGTCTTCTTTTGGTCAGGACAGGGAAATGTCCGGACTCTATATTGAAGGACCGAACGGTCCTATTGGAATAGCTTCCCTATCAAAACAACAAGGTACGTTTTCATTGCTTGGTAACCCTGAGACATTTGATTACAACGATTTTATTATTCTTCCTGGATACGAAAAAGAGTTTTTTACCACTTTATTGGACTATTTGGAATCCGAAGGCTCTAGTCGTCTAGAACTGTACTCACTTAGAGAATCGTCACCTACTCTGTTCTATCTTCCACAACTGGCTCGAGACAGGGGGTACACTGTAGATATATCGGAAGAGGATGTTGTTCCGGGTTTGGAATTACCCCAGGAATGGGAATCATATGTAGGTTCACTGTCGAGGAAAGATAGGCATGAATTACGGCGTAAATTTAGGAGGTTAGAATCTTTATCGTCTTGGAGATGGTACATTGTTGAGGACGAAAACTCCGTTTTAAGTCATATAGATGAATTTCTTAGATTGATGCGATTGAGCGCTCTGGAGAAATCTGAATATATGAATGCCGAACGAGAAATATTCTTTCGCAAAATGACTAAGACCACGGCTAGTTTAGGTTTGATGAAACTATTTTTCTTGGAAATCGATGGCGTGCATGTAGCTTCAAGTTTATGTTTTGATTACGGTAGATCGAGACTCTTGTACAACAGTGGATATGATCCTGAGTCCAGCTATTACAGTGTGGGATTATTAATGAATGCCCTGTGTATAAAAGATGCTATTAATCTGGAGTTGCAGTATTTTGATTTTCTACGTGGAGCCGAGCCTTACAAGTATCACCTAGGTGGAGTGAATCACGATATATTTAGTATGGTAGTGAAAGGATCGTGATGCAACGTAGAGTAGCTCTAATAAGTTTTCATGCGTGTCCCTTGGCTTCCCCTGGAGAAGGCAAATCTGGAGGTATGAATGTATACGTATCACAACTATCCCGTAGTCTGAACAAGTTAGGTATAGAAGTTGATATATTTACACGAGATCACCAGGGGTCTCATACATCATATGATAATGATCTAGATGGTGTGCGGGTTATTCATCTGCCAGGCGGTGATGTTGAAGCACCAATGGATGAATTATTTGGGTTTTTGCCCGAGTTTTTGCATAATATGCGAAGGTTTGTGTCGGAAGGTGACATTAACTATGGGGCCGTTCACTCCCATTATTGGTTGTCGGGCTGGATTGGTCGGCTATTTGCGCAGGATATGAAGGCAAATCATGTGATTACGTTTCATACTCTTTCGTTGATCAAGATGCAATCAAGGCCCGGAGAATTCGAGACCTTACAACGCCAGGATACAGAACGAGACCTAATTACCGACACACCAGCTATAGTGGCATTTAGTCCGCATGAGCGCGATGCAATGGTACGGTTATACGGTGCTAATTTGGACAATATAAACTTGGTGCCGTGCGGAGTTGATTTAGGAACGTTTAAGCCGATCAGTAGGGAAGTGTCACGAGGCAATTTAGGGTTAAACGGAGACAAAGTGCTGCTGTATGTAGGTAGAATAGAGTCTCTAAAGGGACTAGATTTATTGGTCCATACCGCTGCACAGATTCGAAATGTTGATGATATTGACGGTATGAGGGTTTTGGTGGTGGGAGGTGATGATGGTAAGAGCCATGAATTAGACCGAATAAAACAGCTAACGCAAGAATTGAATGTTAGCAATATTTTCGATTTTGTTGGACGGGTAGATCAGGACGAACTGCCTATGTATTATAGCGCTGCGGACGTATGTGTAGTGCCCTCTTTTTATGAGAGCTTTGGGTTAGCTGCATTGGAATCTATGGCATGCGGTACTCCAGTGGTAGCCTCTAGAGTTGGCGGTCTTTCAACGGTAGTAAAACATGGCAGCACTGGATATTTGCAATCTTGGCGTTGCCCTGAAGCATTCGCAAATTCTGTTGAAATGATAATGTCGAGCCAGAATCTGAGAGATAGTATGGGGTTAGCTGCCAGGAACCAAGCTGAGACGTTAGGGTGGGATAATGTCGCAACTCATATGATAGATATATATGGCATATAGGCCCTCCAAAATTACATCTTGTTGAAAAGGACGGCTAATGCTCTTAAAAAAATTCTTTCTTCATATCCGGACCACTCTAATAGCTGGATTACTAGCTATATTGCCTATAGGCGTAACGCTATTTGTCCTTAAATTCTTCTTCGAGTTATTGGATCCTATTCTGGGTCCAATTTTTGATATGGGCAATGTTCGAATATTCCCCGGATTAGGCGTAATAGTCTTACTAATTCTATTATATGTAGTGGGGATTATTACTACTAAGATATTGAGTGCTCGAATAGTTAATTTAGGGCATAAACTTATAGAGAGAATTCCAGTTATAAGTAGTATCTACAGCACCACTCGCTCCGGGGTGGAAATTTTGTCAGGAACGCAGGGGTTTGAAAGTAGAGGCGTGGTCCTAGTCGATTTCCCACGTCCCGCCATGAAGGCTATTGGATTAATCACTGCAGAGTTGGGAGTTTTGAATGGCGAGCCTATGGTGGCTGTTTATATACCCACTACTCCAGTGCCTTCTTCTGGTTTTCTGATCGTAGTGGCATTAAGCGATGTAACCCCTACGGACATTAGTGTAGATGATGCAATGAAAATTATAGTTTCTGGTGGAATACTGGCTAATGAAATATTCAGTTCCACTCTGAAAGATATGTAACTTGGGAGAGTTTAAATATTTCTAGAAGGTATATTCATACCAGTGCAATCTGTCGATTTCTCGAAATCCTACGGATTGATATAACTTGATTGCGGGTGTGTTATTGCTATCGACATGCAGGCTTATGCCATCAGTCGAGAGTTCGTTTAGTTTATTAATGCCTGCCGTTAATATTATTTGACTGAGGCCTTTGCCTCGGTAGTCCGGATGTATACCAATCATACTTATTATGCCGCGGGTGTTGCCTTCATTCGGTCCTAAACATCCCCAGCAATATCCTACTACATCGATCTTATTCTCAAGGAATACGATGCATTCATGTCTCGTGTTGCTCATGTTAGATCGGTATTCTATCTCTTCTGCTGTGTTTGGGCAGAATCCCCAGCTACCGGTAAATGCAGCGTTTTGAATGTCGGTCAGCTTTTGTGCGTCTTGAGATGTGTATAGACTGACGGAATACTCGGGTGGAATTTTTGTATCTGGCGGGGTTTCCTCATCCCATAACATATGCAGATATGTTCGGGCGTTATGAAATCCTACGTCTTCTAACATGGCAGATCTTGGCGTTTCAGAGCCTAAACATAAATGAGCTACTGAGGCATCTCTGGTCTTCGCTAATTCTAAGCCTGACTGGATGAGTTTTGCTTCTGAGCCAGATGCTTCCAGGTCTATTCTTACATCGGTTGCTAATACAGCCCTCTGAATAAGCTTTTCTGAAAATACAATACAATATCCAGCAATGTGATCATCTTTTTCGAGTATCAAGCAGCTCGTTTTAGGGTTAAATCCTGGTTGCTGAAGAATCTCACTCAGCTCTTGTGATCTGTATTGGGAGTCTTTAGGATTGTTGGCTTGAACAGAGCCAGCAAATTCCAATAATGGCTCCCGATCAGTCTCATTAAAATAACGTATTTGCAATTGGGTGTACTCCGAACGTTTTTAACTGTAGAGAATTTATTTTATAAAAAAGATTGATTACAATTCGCTTTTATTGTTGGACGCTCTTGACACAATGGGCCGATTGTAGCAGAGTATCCAACGGTCATCAAACAGTGTCCATTACCACTATGTGTATATAGACACAAAAACGAGATTGGAAGATATCGGTACTATGGAGGGTCGGTTTAATGGAGGAAGTTCCAAATAAAGTTCTTGTTGTTACTCCTCATCCAGACGACGCGGAGATCTGGTGTGGTGGGACGATAGCTTCATGGGTAAAACAAGGCGCAGAGGTTCATTACCTGCTGTGTACTAATGGTAGTAAAGGTACTGAAGATCCTGATATAACACCGCAAAAACTCGCAGAGACTAGAGAGCAAGAGCAACTCAACGCCGCTTCTGTATTAGGAGTAAAAAATGTGGTGATGTTGCATCGCAACGATGGGGAACTAGAGGACACCACAGATTTTAGACGAGATATAGTGCAACAAATTCGAAAAGTTCAGCCTGATGTGGTTTTGTCTACAGAACCTTACCGCTTCGACCTTTCATGGCATCGTGATCACAGAATTACCGGTCAAGTAGCGTTAGATGCGGTTTTTCCCTATGCTAGGGACCATCTGCATTTTGGAGAATTGTGGAGTGATCAAGGGTTAGAGCCTCATAAGACTGGAACGATGCTCTTCTGGGGAACTGAGCGTGCAGATACATTTATAGATATTACGGCAGTAATTGATACTAAGATAAAATCAGTGGTGTCTCATGTTAGCCAGATGTCTGGACGGACTGAATCGGAGATTTCTGAGCTACTAGTATCTCGGGCTGAAGAGGTCGGTAAAAACCACGGCAAGATATTGGCAGAAGGGTTCAGAAAGGTAACATTTCGAACCTAGATCATTGATTCATATGAAGACTGTTTTAATAATACGTCTCTGATCAATGGAATGGGCGGAGCTCCTTGGGACAGTAAGTTGTCGTGAAAGTTTTTCAATGACGTATTAGGATTCTCGCGATAGAAATCGTTTCTCAGTTTTAAGATCATTAGTTTTCCCAAAGTGTAATTCAGATATCCTGGATCGAATGTACCTCTCATAGCTTCTTTTCTAGCAGGAAGTTCTTCCATATACGCGTTTTTCATAAAGAACTGGGTAGCTTCTTCAACAGTCATCCCTTGGGTATGCATTCCTATAGCGCACATATATCTACAATTCCGAACTAAAGCTTCCAAAACCTGAGTGATCTTAAGCTGTAATGTATTTTCTTGGTATTCCATTTCTACCATCATTTGTTCAGCGTAGTGAGCCCATCCTTCCGTAAATGCATATGAGGTCGAAGCTATATTGATGAAAGGTAAGGTTTCCCCGTAACGATTATGAAGGTGGTGTGTGAAATGTCCCGGGTAAACTTCGTGAATAGATATGATTCTTAGAGTATCGTAATTAAAATTAGAGAGCCACTCTTCACTTTCTTGAACTGACCATTCTGGTTCTGTTGGTGTGATGTAGTAAAAAGATTCAGTCGCGGTTTTTTCCAAAGAGCCAGGACTGTCCATTGCGGCGAATGCATATCTCATATATTCAGGGGTTTCGACGACTAGGCAGCGATCTTCTGAGGGCAGAGAAATGATATCTAGCTGTACTAATCTAGATCGAATATCTTCTAGCATATGTTGTGTTTCTGGAATTATTGCACTGGCTGATGGGTGATTTTTACCGATTTTCATAACTGTTTCTTTAACAGAATCGGATGGTGCCAATTTATTTGTTAGATCATTTAGTTTAGCTAGGTTGTCCGCTAGGTTATCTTGTCCTATTTTTATAAGGTCCGGTAATTTAGTAGATACGAGTTCGTTCGCTAGAAGCATAGATGAAAATAATTGCGCCCCGATAGCGAAATCGGTTGGACAGCTAGAGGCCCGCGTTTTTAGTTTGGACACAAATTCATCGACAGCGGTGGCTGCCAGTTCAGACGCTGAATATACATCCTTTACTATAGTTTGGTTTTCACAGTCTTTAACACTATTAGTCAATCCGGTTCTATACAAGTTGGCGATTCCTGAATAACTGTCTATACTCGCTTGTAATATTGGAAGTCCGATGTTGTCATCGAGTTGTTCGGTTAGTGATCTGAGGAATTCAGGAACTTTTTGAAGTAATGAAGTCATACCTCTCAATCTCTCAGGGAGAGGCGCATAATCTCGCATGATATATGGGCCTACGTTTAAATAACCAACTTGTCGAACCGGATTAAATTTTACGGGTTCCATCTGTTGTAAATTGAATAAGTCCTTATCAATAAAATGACTCAGTAATTTACTATTAATGGCGTCATATTTAGGGTTGGTGACAGATATCTCGGATAAATCTGTTTTCCGTTGCCGTAATGTGAGTATACGTCTCGATATGGAGGATGCCGACAGATCTGGCAATCTGCCATCAAACGAGTGTTCACCGACACGTGATCCGGCGGTAGGGTAGAAGTCCCAGTACTCATTTATGACTTTTGATGTAAATTTATCTAGTCTGTTGTTGTCCGATGTCATGAGATAAATCAGATTGGCTATTAATCTAGCACCTCAGTGATTATAAATTGAGGTTTGCAATCAGTGTAATTAGGCATGTCAGCAAACAGTTCTCTGCCGTGCGCTTTAAACCCTTCATGTACAGCGTCAACGGTGTCAAAATATAGGTCGGCGGTTGCTACATAGCAAGGAGGATCGTTGGGATTAGCATCAGAGATCCCTTTGGCGACCTCTACCCGTGAACAACCTAGCCTGGTCTGGCAGAGGGGTATGTGAGAAGTCGTGTAATAATCAAAGTCGAATCTTACCCCGTCTGTATAGGGATAGTAGGCTGATACTTTTATCATTTGCTTACCTCTCTGTTAGTGAAATAGACAAACCGTCATGTCCTCTGAAACGATGATGGGAGGTACGACGGTTTGTAGATATATTATTTCTGTAACTGTATTAGGAGCAGTATATATTATTTAACTTCTACAGTTGCACCGGCTTCTTCTAATTTAGCTTTTATGGAATCTGCTTCATCTTTGGCGATAGATTCCTTGACTCGGGCAGGAGCGCTTTCCAC
>JAPNTN010000077.1:0-2546 GCA_027249445.1 Dehalococcoidia bacterium
CAATTTACTGGCTTGCGCTTGGATTCTCCTTCTGACAATTCTTTCTCGCCGTCGGGATTCAGTCCCATTTTTTCTGGATCATCTCTAATAAATGCGATGGCCATTGGCAATGAGATACCCAATATCATGAAACCGAGAACTGCCCAGGTAACTCTCCAGTTTGTCGCCTGAAGTAGATACATGGAGAAGGGCACGAGTATAAGTCCTCCTAAGGACATCCCCGCCGCACTGATTGATACAGCTGTCGCTCTTCGCTTCCTGAACCATTTGCTTAATAACGCGCCGGTTGTGGTTATGGAAACACCGCTTAACGCACACGAACTTACGACACCAAACACAAAAATCAGAAACAGAATGTGGAAAGTGAAAGCTAGTGACAGGGTAGTAATCCCCAATACCAGAAGGCAGGTTAAGATAACTTTGCGGCCGCCTAGCTTATCGAAAAAGCTGCCCATGAATGGCTGCACTACGCCATTCAGAAGGAACCCCAGTGACGCAGCAAAAGAAATAGTCCCACGGTTCCAGCCAAATTCTTCACTCATTGGGACGACGAAGATTCCGAATCCTTGTCTGCTTCCCGCGCCGATAAATCCAATTATCATGGCGGTCGCAACTATATACCAGCCGTAATACATTGGACTTTTATTTGTGAAGAGTTCTTTAAACATGTGATCCTAGTTTCAACCTGCTGGAAAGTATATACCTTTATAGCGTCGGTGCAATCAGATAGAAAATCCGAATTTACCTAGAATACCTTTGCTTCTACCCGCCCTTAAATCGCCCCTCAAACTCCAAAGCCATATCAGCTGTATTATCACAGGTTAACAATCTTCTGGCTGTGGCAACTGTAGGCTTAATCCGACCATACATCATCATTACGTAGGTATCCCCGTCACACCGAAACATCGCAACTGGCGAATCTCCACTCACTGATTCTACGGACCCTCCATCTTTAGACAATACAATATCCACTTCTCGTTCCCCGTCGTGATCAATGATAAATCTATACCGCTCAGGAACCTCGATTCCAGGATCTGGCCTAAAAGCTCTCCTCACGGCTCGATTAACAGTATCCATCAAAACGGCCACGCTTTGATGAGATAAATGATAGTCAGGTTCAAATCTCGATCTGATATCCCATGCATGCATGGTCAATTCGCTTATCCTCATGTCGAGCATAGTAGAAATCTTTTCAGGGCCCGGCGGCCAATAACATAGTGTTTCCCATTGATCAGATTTAACTTGCTTAAATACCTCGATAATGTCGGATACACGCTGCTCAAAGGTCGATAATAAAAGAGTTCCAAACTGTAGTTTAGTTGCAATACCTCGATCAAAAATCGACTTTGCAAAGTTGTCTTCATCGTGATTATCTACTTGAGGACTACCGTCAGGTGCAGATATATTTCCTTGCAGCCCTCTAAGTATCCGAAGAGAGAAGTCCTGTCCTGTTAAATGACCAAGAACATCTCCGACAGACCACCCAGCACAAGCAGAAGGCACGTCCCAATCTTCAAGGGAAAGTTGACTTAAATAGCCAATAAATGACTTAGATTCCTCCGAAAGGATTTTTACCCTGTTTTCATGTTGATTCAATTAATTTCACCCCAACTACAAAGGTCAACCAGCAGCTATACCGCCGGTTGACCTCATGAATAGTCATGCCACTCTGCCCATAGGCAGAATTCTGGTTATAAATCCTTTAACTTCATGGCATCTTCCGACGCGCTGGTACCAGCGAGTCTACCAAAGACCATACCAGCCGAAAGGCCTGATCCACCCGGATAATTGTAATAAAAGAGCCCTCCGACCATCTCTCCCGCAGCATAAACACCAGGGATTGGCTCCTGTGCATTGGTCACTATTTGGCCACGGGTGTTAATTTTGACGCCACCGAATGTGAATGATATGCCAGTAGTAACAGCCCACGCGTAGTAAGGGGGAGTATCTAGAATCTCCGCCCAGTTCGTCTTGTTTACCTCAAGACCTTCAGTACAACGCCCGTCCTTGACAGTAGCGTTATATGGTATATCCGTACGAACTGCCGCATTGTATCCTTCTACTTCCTTTACAAGGCCGTCTGGGTCTATATCGAGCATCCTGGCAAGTTCCTCTAGCGTATCAGCCTTGGCCATTGTTGCCTGCGGAATCCAATATTCGTCTCTCAGCAAACCTCTATCAATGATTTTCTGGTCAAAGACCTGGAATGCTAGACCTTGAGGTTGAGTTAATAACGCTCGGCCGTACGTTACATATGTGTAGTTACGGAAGTCATACCCTTCATCAAGAAATCGTTCGCCATTAACATTCACAATTAACCCAAAGGGATAAGAATGCTTCTGAAAGAGCTCAGTTACGGTTCTATCTCCGAAAGCAGGGGCGTTCATATCCCACGCTACGGAATGGCAACTGCTATAGTGCCCATGAGATTGCGCTCCAACATCAATAGCCATGTTTATACCATCACCCGTGTTATAGGGAATTCCCCTGACTTTGACCATTTCCCAGCCCGGTCCAAGATACCTGCACCGCATCTCAGCGTTAGC
>JAPNTN010000078.1:0-3753 GCA_027249445.1 Dehalococcoidia bacterium
GATGGGGGGTCAGCAACGGATGCCTTAATCGGAGAAGCTTATGGATGTGCTTTTGATACAGACAATAATTTATATATATGCGACGGTCGGAACCATACCGTCCGGCGTATAGAAAGGGAGACATGGTTAATTACGACAGTAGCTGGAACAGGCGTGTCTGGGTACTCTGGTGACGGAGGGCCTGCTACCCTGTCTACCATGGACAATTTGTATTCACTATCGGTAGATACTAATGGAGATATATATATAGTCGATAGATATAACGCAGCTATAAGAAAAGTAGACCACAGTTCTGGAATTATAACCACTGTCGCAGGCACTGGAGTTTCAGGATATAGCGGCGATGGAGGACCCGGACCACAAGCACAGATGAAAGAACCAAATGACTGCTTTTTAGACAGAAATGGAGGTCTGTTGATCGCAGACATACAAGACCAGAGAATCAGAAGGTTGGATCTTAAGACTGGAATTATAAGCACTTTTGCAGGAAACGGAGTAAAACTGAGAAACGGGGATGGTGGCCCAGCGACAGAGGCGTCTATTATGGGACCACGCGCCGTTTGTATGGATAATCTGGGCAATACATATATCGCTGAACGTGAAGGGAATGGAGTAAGGAAAGTTAATCCTGATGGAATCATATCTACCTTTGCGGGTACAGGCGAAATGGGTTATACAGGAGACAATGACTTGGCTATCCGAGCTACATGGGGGGCTCCAAAAGCTCTTCGATGCGACCATAACAATAACTTGATCGTCGTTGATACTGAAAACAACGCTGTTCGACAAATATCCTCTGACACAAACATCGTCACTACTATAGCTGGAGGACATCGAGGCGGAGACGGCGATGGAGGATATGCTGTGGATGCAGGTCTAGAAAGACCCCATGGATGTGGTATAGACAATGATGGGAACTTATACATTGCTGATGGGATGAACCACCGCGTCCGAGTTGTTGGGATGAACTAGAAGGATATTGCCAATACTTCCATGGGCCGTTTCCCGATTTCGTGCGTATCGAGAACAGATAAAGATCCTGTATCCTGGTTCACCCTATAAGAAGCAAGGCGATCTGACGCCGAACCAGCAGCAAATAGGAAATTACCGGTAGTATCCAGACTAAAAGCGCTGGGTACAGCCTCAGTCGCAACCTGACCGACAGAGGAAAGCCATCCAGATGAATCTACAGCAAAACCACAGATACTGTTATGACCTCGGTTCGGCACATACAGCAGGCTTCCCGCAGCATTCATCTGTATCTGGGAACACGTATTTCTGCCGTCATATCCCTCTGGAACCGTACTTATTATTTGCATAGGGGATAAAGTTCCCGAACCTTCATCTAATCGGTAGCTCGACACACTACACCCTTGTTCATTGGAAAAATATACAATGTCCAAGCTCGGATGATAACAATAGTGTCGGGGCCCCAAAAACCCTTCCATTTCCAACTTCAAAGGAGTATTTGGACTTAAGGTTCCGTTGTCTTGATCAAACTGGAATTGATAGATAACATTTGGACCCAACTCTTCAGGCGGCGGACCAAGCACATTATCCTGTATACGAGCAATATGGGGAACGAACGCATATCGATTTGAACGATCGATATTAATAGAGTGAGCTCCAATGTCCGTCTCCAGCCATTGGACAGGGGTTTCTACAAGAGAATGGTCATCTTGAATTTTATAGACGCCTACATGTCTGCCTTGATAATAAGCTGCTAACAAGAACTTGCCCCTTCGATCTATACATAGATATGTGGGGGACGCTCCCACAGAGAGTTTCCCTGTAACAGACAGATTCCCAGTAGTGCTATCGACTTTGTAAATAGCTATTTCATTAGTATTACGTAGGGAGGCATAAATGACATCACCGTTCGGACTAGCTGTAAGAGCAGATGGACCACCTACCGCAGACACTTCAGACAACCTGGATAATTCTCCGGTATTTTGGTCCAAAGACATGCTCACAATTTTATCGTCGTCTTGTAACGAGACGTAGATGTACTCTGTCATTTTCTTGCTCCCTGTTATAGTCTGCAGTTATGTTCAATTACGATTCGGTTATAAGAAACAACATACCAGAATCAGAGATGCCTACTTATAGCTTTCTCTAGTCTTAGCTTCAGCCCATGCCACTATTTTAGGTAGTGCAGCATCGATATCTCGTTGATCAACTCTTCTAGCAATGTCGTCGGCTTGACAGCGCAGAAGCATCACTGGCAATCGACTACTTATCTTCTCTAACGCCCATTCAATAGGGTTGCCTTCTGCAGTATAGTCCAGCATAAGCCGCTCATTTTTCTTTATCGTAGCATTGCGATAATGGTAGTGAGGTTCCAACTTAAAGCAATCTAATCGTAATAGCTCTTTATCATCCCCATCGATGTCATTACCGTAAACATGTATGCATATCCCTTCATCGTTGATAGCTCCCACGTTTGTCCTATACTCTAAGCCAAAATCGACAGCCCCAGCCTTTATAATCTCCTCTCCTCCAGAGACATCCCCTCCCATCTGGGCATGCAGTTGCTGAGCCATTGGTATACCTCCTGTAAAAATGAGATTACCACCGGATTGGTAGCGAGATTATACTATGCCAAATGAAAAATACGATAGATATGCCGTATTCCCTGACCCATACGAATTATTGGCGAAACCAACTATTCTCACGCAAAAAACCCCCGATTTTTGGTCGAGGGTTTTTAGTTGCTTAAAACATGATTAATTAGAGAACGTAAAGCACAATAGCCAAACTCAGATTAGATCAATATAAGTAATCGGCAACCTAAAACTAAGCATCCATTCCAAGAAGTTTTGCTGCTGTAGAACCCAATATCTTGGTCCTATCCTCGTCACTTAAATCAGGAATATCCATGACATGGTCTACAGGATCAGTATTCCAGGGAAACGGGTAGTCCGTTCCTAATACCACATGATCTATTCCTGCCTCAGCGATCAGATGGCGCATTGCTTCCCCGGTAAACATGATAGAGTCGAAATATAGTTGTCCGTCCCGTATATATTCAGTTGGCTTCTTCTTTGGAAACGGTCCGACCTGATCAGGGAATGTGGTGATAACCGCATCCGATCGATTGGCATAAGATGGCAAGAATCCTCCACCATGCGCGGCGCAAATTTTAAGGCCTGGGAAACGATCAAGCGTCCCTTCAAATATCAAATGAGATAACGCTATAGTGGTTTCAAGGGGATTGCCGATAGTATTCGTCAGCAGACCATTTCCGGATAATCGACCACTAGGCTCCAATTCACGGACTCCTAGAGGATGCATGAAAACAAGCACCCCCAACTCTTCGCATTTTGCCCAGAACGGATGGAATTTCGGATTGGCCAAATCTTCTCCGGCGACACTACCACCGACACTAACACCGCGGAACCCTAGAGTTTTAACCGCATGCTCGAGCTGCTCTGCTGCCAGATCAGGATACTGCAATGAAGCAGTAGCAAAAGCACTAAACCTGCCTTGCCCTGATTCACAAAATTCAGTCAACGCTTCATTCTGGACCTGAATTAATTCAGCTACAGCGTCACGTTCGGCCCTGTACCAATAAGGATTAACACTAAGAACCTGTACATCCACTCCTGTTTTATCCATGTGACCTACACGGTCACCAACGTTGGACCATAAAAGCCCAGGCGCCTCTAGAGGGTGATCAATCAATTCGGCAGCCTCTGGAACGATACAATGGGCATGGACATCTATTGTCTTGACTCGATTGCCGCTAATAAC
>JAPNTN010000079.1:0-3744 GCA_027249445.1 Dehalococcoidia bacterium
AAGATGCGCCAGACAATTGCCAAAGTAACTGGAGACAGTAAGCGTGATGCCCCGCACTTTTATATTACCGCAGAAATAGATATGACAAAGGCAATGAGCTTTAGGGAGGATCTAAACCAGGCTGATATGTCTGATGCGCGTGTAAGTGTTAATGACCTAGTTATCAAAGCTTCTGCTTTGGCTTTGGCAAATCATGAAAAATTCAATGCGTCATTTCAGGGTGACCACCTACTATTGAATACCAATATTAATATTGGTATAGCGATAGCATTGGAATCAGGCTTGATTGTCCCAGGTATAAATAATTGTGAGTCCAAGACTCTTCTGGAAATAGCGTCTGCCAGTAAGGACCTGATAGAGCGGTCTCATAGTGGGAACCTCAGTAATAGTGAGTACAGTGACACGACCTTTAGTATCAGTAATCTCGGTATGTTTGACGTCGAGAGTTTTTCCGCAATAATTTTCCCTCCGCACGCTGCTGTGGTAGCGGTAGGTTCAGTCAAAGAACAACCTGTGGTTAGGGCAGGTGAAATTACTGTTGCAAAAATAATGAAAGCCACGGTGTCTACTGATCATAGGGTAGCGGACGGAGCTGAAGCCGCACAGTTTTTGATGGAAATTAAATCTAATCTGGAAAACCCTCTGAAATTAGTAATTTAGACTGATAGTAGGGTATCCTTTAGCAGCTGTTTAATTAAGATTTGCACAACCCTAATGGTAATGAAAGGTGATTATTATGCCCATGATGACTGGCGGCCAGGCCATAGTAGAATCTCTTAAAGCTCAAGGTGTAGATACGATATTTGGGATTATTTCAGTTCACACACTAGATTTATTTGACGCATTATTCGATAACCAGGACGACATACGATTTATTGGTGGGAGACTCGAACTTGGTTGTGGATACATGGCGGATGCTTACTCTAGGGCTAGTGGCAAACCGGGGGTTTTGCTTACAAGTACTGGACCTGGAGCTGCGGATTCTATGGGTGCTATGGGCGAGGCATATTTTTCGAGTTCTAATCTGCTTCAAATTACTACTAATGTCGAGAAGGAATTTATTGATAGCGGTAAGCTAGTGACGCACGAGACTAAAGATCAGTTGAAGATGTTTGAATCTGTCACGGATTGGAACGCTCTGATAACTCAGATAGAGTCTGTTCCAGATCATTTTGTGGAAGCCTTCAAAAGGTTTCAGGAACGTCGCCCTAGGCCAATAGAGCTTGAAGTTCCAACGGATATGCTGGCTGAAACTGCTGATGTGGAGGTTATTAGGCCGAGAGATCCTGAGATACCTCAAGGTGATCCAGTCATGGTGGAGAAAGCACTCGAAATATTGACCAATGCCAAAAGGCCAGTAATATTTGTTGGTGAAGAGGTCCAAGCTCTGGGTGGAACTAAGAAAATCATCGAACTTGCAGAACGTTTTGGTGCGGCGGTCGTTACGGGTGACGGCGCGAAAGGGGCTTTTCCCGAGAACCATCCATTATCATTGGGACAGGCACTTGGCAGAAGGATTTGGGGTGATAATCCTGTACAGGACTGGATAGGGTCGTGCGACGCGGCTTTGGTATTAGGATCAACACTATATCACCGCTCCACTGTCGGGGTAGGTCTTAATCTCCCTAAAGATATCATACAGGTGCTTCTTGATGGTGATTCGATAGGCAAGAGCTATGATGTGACGGTTCCTATAGTAGCCAATTCTGAGGCAGTGGTTTCACAATTGCTCTCAGGCATAGGTGCTCAGGATGTTGACAAGGGTAAGGCTTACCGAGATGAAATATCTCAATTGAAGGAACAAACGTATAGAGTTTTGCAGGACACTTGGGGTAATGAACTAAAGACGTTTGAAGCAATCAGGTCAGTTTTGCCAGAGGATACCATATTTACATTGGATGCTACCGTTCCTGCTAGCCGTGCTGCTAGATGTTTGGAAATGAATAATCCTCATAGTTTTATAGGGCCTCACGGGTGGATGGGTATTGGCTTTGGATTCCCTGCTTCCCTTGGCGCGAAAGTTGGACAGCCTAATAAACCGGTGGTGTGCATCACGGGTGATGGCGGTTTTCAGTACAATGCCCAGGAATTGGGGACTGCCGTTCAATACGGAATCAGTCCGGTAGTATTGATTTTTAATGATAATGCATGGGGTGTATTGAAAGGGTATCAATCAGGCAGGTTCGGTGCTAACAGAATGATGGCAACAGATCTAGTAAATCCTGATTTTATGAAACTTTTTGACTCTTATGGTATCTCTGGAACCCGAGTGAACACGGTGTCGGAACTTACACGTGCACTTGAATCGTCGGTAAACAATGATCAGATCAACCTTATAGAAGTCATGATGCCTAATGGGTTTGGTGCGTTTGTATAAGTTATCCCTAGTCGTTATAAGAGTAGGTCGTCAATGATAGATAAGAGCAATACTTTCAAGAGGCGAGTTTACCCTTTAGATGCTCATAATTTAACAGAAGAGCAAATAGCCGTAGCGTTTGCTATGACTTCGCGACGACCAGAACCTTTCGATGAGATCGCGGAGCAGGTAAGCCAAGAAAAGGCAGCGGATTTTCACGAGCGATGGGTTCTTGGATATGGGCATGCTTCTGTAGCGGAGCACGCGGTGGTTCACTTAGCTTTGGAGAACTTGTCCAGACTGGCCTGCGACGTTTTGGAGGATAACAGGTTAGCGTCTTATACAGAAAAGTCGTCTAGATATCAGGTGCTTGAGAAGGGTAGTTATTACATACCTAAAGAATTACAAGCTGAACCTGAATTATCCGATAAATACAGTGGCGCTTGCGATGCATTGTTTGATCTTTATTCAAAGTTGATTGATGGCACTATAGATTATTTAAAAACCGTCTACCCGCAACGGGAAAAAGAGAGGGACACCGCATACGCGCTCCGGTTGAGGAGAGAAGCTACAGATACCTGTCGGTCTGTTCTTCCAGCATCTACTTTAACCAATGTTGGTATAACAGCTAACGCACGTGTCCTAGAGCATGCGATTTCAAAATTGATGTCAGGAACTCTAATAGAAGAACGTGAAGTTGGTCTCGAGATTAGGGAGCAATCAAGGATAATTACACCAACGCTGATTAAATATGCTGAAGAAAATACTTATTTAAAATCAGTAGCCCAGAATAAATGGGGAGATAATGTGTCCAGGTCCTCTGCATCAAAACAGGGCCCGTTGGATAGCCCGATCGTTGCAAGTTTAGTGGGATGGGACGAGAATGCAGAATCTAAATTAGCGACTGCTCTGCTGTATAGCCGTTCGTCAGAAACATATGCTGAGGTTAGTGATCGTGTTAACGATATGAGCGATGGTGATATTGATGCTGTCATATCATCCAGTCTTGTGGATATCGGGGATCATGATGCGCCTGCTCGGGAATTTGAGATGATAAATTACACCTTTGAATTCCTAATGGACTACGGTGCTTATAGAGAATACAAGCGTCATAGAATGCAATCATATATACCTCAGGTACTAACGGTACAGAATGGGTATAGATGTCTGAAATTAATAGAGGAATCTGGGCTTAAGTCTGTTTACGAAGATACCATGGGTAGAGTTGATCAAGCCTACTCAGATGTCGCATCATGGTCTCCTAATGTAGCCCAGTATTTAGTTACCCATGGACACTACTGTAGAATTCTTGCTCAGATGAATCTGCGGGAATGCTATCATTTGTTCAAATTGAGAAGCGCTGATTTGGCTCACTTTTCTATACGGGA
>JAPNTN010000080.1:0-3270 GCA_027249445.1 Dehalococcoidia bacterium
TCCACACATGCTTATGCTATTCTCAGTTAGTACGAATAGCCTCCCTCCACCGAGGGGTTGCGGTGAGGATGAGGTAGTGGAGTAGGACATGGCTGAATTGGCTCAGCTGTGTATCGATATAACAGAGCGGTACTCCTTAATAGTCGCTAGTAATCGCGGTCCTGTCGAATATCGGTCAGCTGATAATGGAGAATTGGTACCTCGTCACACGAGTGGAGGGGTAGTTACTGCCTTGGGGGCACTGCCCGATGGGACTGACCTAACATGGGTCTCCAGTGCTCTTGGGGAGGCCGATAGGCGCGCATCCAGCAGTGCTGGTCTTTCTAAGATTCCTAAACCTATTCCCCAGTTCACCGGATCCATAAAATTTGTGAAGCCGTCCCGGCGTGTATACCATAAATACTACAACATCATTTGTAATCCGCTGTTGTGGTTTCTACATCATTACATGTGGAATACTCCCTATAGCCCCAATGTGGACTCGACAGTGTATGATGCTTGGTCTTCAGGGTATCTCCAGGTGAATCAAACGTTTGCTTCAGGTATCATCGAAGAAGTGGATGCATCCTCTAAGCCTGGTTTGGTAATGTTGCACGATTATCATCTCTATCTATGCGCTGGAATGCTACGTAAGATGCGACCAGACCTGATGATTCAACATTATGTTCATGTACCATGGCCTGAGGCTCGATATTGGAACATGTTGCCCCAAGACATCGTTAATGAAATCTGTGCATCATTATGCAAAACGAATATACTCGGATTTCAAACTATGGCAGATAGTCGTAACTTCTTGTCCACAGTGGAGCTTTCCGATTTGGACACCACAATCGATTGGGGTAACCAGACGATCAGCATGGATGGGCATACATGTAAGCTTAAGATATATCCGATGGGAATAAATCCTAGTGAAGTAGTTTCAATAAGCCAGTCACCGAGGGTTATTGAACGACGACGGACGCTGATGGAATCTTCTACTGATATCTCCATTGTTCGTATTGATAGGGCTGAACCAAGCAAGAATATAGTCCGAGCCCTCAAGGCGTACGAAATTCTGTTGAAGAACCGGAAAGACTTATGTGGGCGTGTAACGTTTTGGGCTTGTATTGTTCCTTCTAGATCGCATATCAGGCAATATCAACGTTACTTGGAAGAAATTCGTCAGGAGATTGCTCGCATCAATACGGGTTATAGCACTGATACATGGGCGCCAGTGGTAGCACTTATAGAGAATAACTATCTGCAAGCTGTTGCGGCTATGACCTTTTATGATGTTTTGCTAGTCAATACCATCTCCGAGGGAACTAATTTGATTGCCCAAGAGGGTCCCCTGATTAATTCCAGAAATGGAGTGGTGGTATTGTCAAATACGAGTGGGGTGTATCCTTCTCTTAAGGAAGGGGTTATCAGTGTTAGCCCTGCTGACTTGGAGGGTACTTCTGATGCTCTTGCGAGAGCCATATCACTAACACCCGAGGAGCGCGAATCGAAACAAATCCTACTGCGTAATTCGATACAAGCAATGAGCTTATCCAATTGGTTGTCGGTACAGTTTGCTGATTTGATGGACATATAATCGGGTTACTTCCGCTAGTTGGTTGGAGTCACTAGAGCAGGTATAATTGTAGTTTTACGGTAGGAACTTGTTAGAATAGGATGTAGAGTAGATAAATTGATGGAAGATTTATTTAAAGGTCAGGTGCCGGAAGGTGAAGAATGCGACTTGCAGATCTTCATATTTCCTCATTTAAAAGAGTTTATGACGGTTGATCTTAGATATTCTGATCCAATAGTGAATCTCTTAAACACTGAAGACATTTTTACAGACAGATTTTACTCTGCTGTCGAGCATGAATTCTCCTTAGTTGCCCGTCGGGAGACGGGGTCACCTTTCTCCCATCTCATCAACTTGCCACTCAGAATGGAGGAACTTATACGGGACATTTCTATGTCCTTTATATTGGAAAGCTTGGGAATCGATCCGGATGACGATGAATCCGTGCCTTCTGTTGTTGTATTCGTTATAAGCGGAGGTGCCTTGGCTGTTCAGTCCGAGCGACTTGTCGATAATCTCAATTCGCTGATTGGGTCAGAGATGCTGAAATCCAATGGATATGAATGGGAAGGCGTACTGTCGAGGCTCGTGGCCGAAGAGAATGAAGCTCTAAACAAGATTAATCGAGATGAGTTGTCGGAAGCATTTGGTGGCGATTCTCACGACTATTTTACTCTCTGGGAGAATCGGAACTGAGGTAGTTTATTTTAGAAGTCCTCCAAATAATTGCGTTGCGGTGGTTTGAGGTTGGCATCAGAAGAACTTGGTATAGCTTACGGAAGCCGTCAGGATACGACGAATGCGGAGCTGCTCGAGATTGCTCGATTAAGTGAGGAATACGGTTATTCGACGTTCTTTACAGGAGAATCGTGGGGGAGAGATGCGCTAACTCTTCTAACATTTGTAGCATGTAATACCAGTTCATTGAAGCTTGGGACGGGCATATTGCCCATTTATAGTAGAACACCGGCTTTGATCGCGCAAAGTATAGCTTCGTTGGATTCTATTTCAGGCGGTAGGGCAGTATTGGGTCTAGGAACCAGTGGGAAAACAGTCATCGAAAACTGGCATGGTGTACCGTTCAAAAAGCCAATTGAAACCACAGAAGAGTATGTTTCCATTATTAGACGAGCGCTTTCGGGCGAGAGACTGGACTACGTAACGAAAGATTTCGCTCTTCAAGGCTTCCGCCTAAATATAAACCCTGTCCAAAAAGAAATTCCGATATATCTCGCTAGCTTAGGTCCACGTAATCTCGCTCTGACCGGTAAGGTTGCAGACGGATGGATACCCATTTGGGTGCATTATGGATATCTGGGCATGTTGAAAGATGAAGTTGAAGCGGGGGCCGCATCGGTTGGGCGTACTCGTGATTCTGTTAAAGTTTGTCCCCAGATTTTGTGCTATGTTGTGGATAGGTCTCAAGAACGTGAGAGAGCGCGTGACCTAATTAGGCGCCACATTGCGTACTATGTAGGTGGTATGGGCACATACTATTACAACCTGTTCTGTCGGTATGGATATCAAAGTGAATCAGACAATGTTCGCAAAGCGTGGGTGCGCAATGATCGAGAGAAAGCATCTAGATTAATATCCGACGAAATGGTGGATGGGATCGCGGTTACTGGGGATCCGAACGAATGTAAATTTCAAATAGATCGATTTAGGTCATGCGGTGCTGATGCTCCTGTCGTAGCTTTCCCTCATGGGATGGA
>JAPNTN010000081.1:0-4306 GCA_027249445.1 Dehalococcoidia bacterium
TTATTAGAATCAGGAATAGATGTTGAAACGGAGGTAATTTATAAATCTATAATTTGGCTATTATCTAACCAGGTCACCATTAACGGTGACTGGATTATGAATGCTGGCAACGTTTCTCCGGGTGGTTGGGCTTTTGAGTTTCATAACAATAATTATCCCGATATAGATGACACAGCTTTAGTTATTATGGGTTTGACCAAAGCGTATAGCTATGGGATAGAGCTTTCTGAGATCATGGACTCTATACACAGGGGTCTAGGTTGGGTACTAGGACTGCAATCCCGGTCGGGTGGTTGGGCAGCGTTCGATAAGGATAATTGTAGTAAATACCTATCGGATCTGACATTTTCGGATTTTGGTGAAGTTATAGACCCTCCGACAGTTGATGTGACAGGGCACGTCCTTGAGATGCTGGGAAACTTGGGTTGTAGCATGGAGGATGTACACGTAAATAGAGCTTGCCAATTTGTGCAGGATAACCAAGAACCTGATGGTTCGTGGTTTGGTAGATGGGGAGTCAATTACATATATGGAACTGGCTGTGTTTTACCTGGTCTGGCGGCGATCGGTGAAGATATGTGCGAGCCGTACATTGTTAGAGCGGCAGAATGGCTGGTTGATCATCAAAATGAAGATGGTGGCTGGGGTGAAACTTGCGGGTCGTATGCCGATCCTTCATTGAGAGGAGTAGGTCCGAGTACCGCTTCGCAAACTAGTTGGGCCTTAATTGGTCTGATAGCATCCTGCCATAAGGCTGATGATTCTATATATAGAGGAATCCAATATTTAATGGACACACAACAACAAGATGGCACATGGGATGAACCATATTTTACTGGCACTGGTTTCCCTGGATATGGAACCGGCTGCGCCCCGTATGGTATTCAAGAAGATGAGCTATGGTGTGAATATGATCTCTCAATACCCTCAGGGCTTATGATTAGATATGATTTATATCGCATAGTGTGGCCTCTCCTGGCATTAGCCAGATATAAACAGAGCTGTACTCAATGATAATATTTTTGGGATTGGCCAGATAATATGATCATTGCACAAGGCATTATCAGAATTTCAGGAGCCTGCACATATTCCAAACAGAGGTTATCCTATGTGCATTGTGTTCGAGCAACTTGAAACTCATTGTGTCTTATGACTAATGTAGATAAAAAACTGGAAAAGTCATATAAGTTTTGCAGAGAGTTGGCTACCTCTCATTACGAGAATTTTACTGTTGCCTCTATCTTAATACCTAAAAGTAAACGAAATCACATATATGCGATCTATGCTTATTGCAGAATGGTCGATGATATCGGCGATGAACCTTCCTCAGATTTTGCATTTTTGACTGATCTAAATGTTGAGTGCCCTTGGCAGGAACTGTCTGAGTCCGAGCGACGATTAGCGTTGCTAGAATATTGGGAATCACAATTGACTTTATGTTATACGGGCATTCCAACTAACCCTGTTATGTATGCATTACAGGACACTATACGTTCATTTGAAATACCAATCACACCTTTTATTAAACTCATAGTAGCTAATAGGTTAGATCAAAACCAACGCCGGTATGAGACGTTTGAGGATTTATTGAATTATTGTGAATATTCGGCGAATCCAGTCGGGCAAATCTTCTTGCGCTTGTTCGGTTATGATGATGATTTGAGACATAAGTATTCTGATTTCACTTGTACGGGCCTACAATTAGTAAATTTTTTGCAAGATATCAAGGCGGACTTTCTTAAAGGGAGAATTTATATACCGCAAGAAGATATGTCATATTTTGGCTATACAGAGGATGAACTGGATAAAAATATTGAAAATACGAATTTTCAGAGATTAATTGAATTTGAAACTGGCAGAGCTCATCAATATCTAAATCAGGGTTATAAGTTGATTGATTACTTGGATGGCCCTATCAGGTTAGATGTAGCCCTGTTCAGTCGTGGTGGTGCGGCAGTATTGAAGGCTATTGTGCAAAGCGAATATAAGGTGTTAATGAATAGGCCAAAGTTGTCTAAGTACGACAGTTTGAGGCTCGTTCTAGTGAATTTGCTGAAATATCTAGTGCGTCGGGATGCTAGCAGCTATATGAAAGGTAATGTGTAATCCTTTATGGATCTAAACGAAGCATATAACATTTGTTCCAATACTACTCGGAACGAGGCTAAGAATTTCTACTATGCTTTCCTCACATTGCCTCGCATGAAAAGAAGAGCGATATACACGATATATGCTTTTTGTAGGCTTTGTGACGATATAGCAGATGGGGATGCCGATATTGGAGAGAAACTGAAACATATACGCTGTGTTAGGCATAATTTAGAAATGGTTGACTTTGATGAATCCCGAGAACCGGTCTATATTGCCTTGAGTGACGTGATAACACAGTTCAATATACCTGTTGAATATTTCAATAGCTTGTTGTCTGGAATGGAAATGGATTTGTCCAAAGTAAGATACGAAAATTTTAGTGAGTTGGAAGAGTACTGTTATAGGGCCGCGTCGGTTGTGGGATTAATGTGCATCCATGTATTTGGCATTAAAGATGCAAGAGCTGAGGAATGCGCTATCAGCCTTGGTAAGGCGATGCAACTTACGAATATTTGTAGAGATGTGCGCGACGATTTTCAGTTGGGAAGAATATATCTACCAGCAGATGAAATGAGACGATTTGGTTATTCAGAGGAACTATTAGAGTCACTACAAGTAACGCACGAATTCACTGAGTTGATGAAGTATCAGATTGCCAGGGCAAGAAGTTATTTTGTGGATGGAATGCGCATTCTCGATTACCTAGAACGTGATGCCAGAGTTTGTACTTCGTTGTTGGGTAATCTTTATGTGGCTTTGCTAGATAGAATTGAACGTAATGGTTATGATGTCCTTGCTACCCGTATTAGTCTTACTCTGCCAGAAAAGCTGTTTTTGCTGGCTAGAACGTGGTTCAAGGTCAAATGCAGAGTATGGAGATAACTAATACGGCTATTGTATTAGGAGGGGGATTGTCGGGGATTTCTTGCGCAGTCCAACTCAATCAAATGGGGTATCACGTTTCTCTTGTTGAGAGTCGTAAATTTCTCGGCGGCCGTTCTTTTTCGTTTAACTACCAATCGCCCTCGGAAATTATTGATAATGGTCAACATGTGGTCCTAGGTTGCTGCACGTACTTTTTTGAGTTTTTGGATACAATCGAAGCCTCACAGTACTGGGAATCTGGTGATATTTTGAATATATCTATGAGGGACACTTGCGGGAACAAATGGTCTCTGAGAGAAACTAAATGGTTGTTCCCGATTCATCTGCTCCCAAGTCTTCTGCATTTTCCATTCATCAGTTATGTTGAACGAATTGGTATCATATTTGCACTGCTGATGGCTAAGATCCAACGTGAGAATTATGCGATGCAGAATGAATCATTTCATGATTGGTTGAAGAAATGTCGCCAGTCAGATAGGGTCATAAAGCGATTCTGGAGTGTAATCGTTAAGCCTGTTTTTAACGATGGTTTAGATAACATAAGTGCGTCTATGGGGGTTATGTTTATCAAAGTCGCTTTGTTAGGGAAGCGTGGGAGCTCCAATGTATTTTATCCTACCGTTGGGCTGTCTAATTGCATAGGAAAGCCTTCTGAAGATTATTTGGCTTTTGTAGGGTGTGATTTGTATTTGGGTAGCTCTGTGGACTCAATTCTACGGAATGACGATCGGGTTTCCGGTATCCGTCTGAGTAATGGTCGCGTGCTGAACAGCGATATAGTTGTTAGTGCGTTGCCATATCCAAGCCTGCTTAGAGTTTTGGGCAATAGTGCCATTGATCTGGAACATGTATCAGGTGATATATCGAAGCTTCGAAGTTCAGGGATAATCAATGTATATTTATGGTACAAGCGTCCACTCATGGAAGAGAAATTTTGTATGGTAGTTGGTAGTCCGATAGAATCTATATTCAATAGGACAGATATCATTACGTCAAACCATAATTCTGACGAAATGATTGCGAGCGATCGTAGATATTATTGTGCGGTGCTTTCCATTGGAAATGCTCAGGATTATATGAAGTGGAATCACGAAGAAATAGTTGTGTTTTTCACTCAAGAATTGGTGCGAATATTTGCTGATCCTGATCTAATAATGCCAGTGCACTCAAAGACCATAAAACAACATGAAGCGACGATCAGATGTCAGCCTGGGTCTACCGAATATAGACCGGATTGTATGACTTCCCTTGATAATTTTTTTATAGCAGGGGATTGGACTCGTACAGGCTGGCCATCGACTATGGAAGGCGCTGTTCGTAGTGGATACAA
>JAPNTN010000082.1:0-14320 GCA_027249445.1 Dehalococcoidia bacterium
CACTAATTACCTACCTCCCGAAAAACGCAATGTAGGCATGGTCTTCCAAGAAGGGGCACTATTCCCACACTTAAGCGTAGAACAAAATGTCGCGTACGGTCTCCCCAGACGGAAGGATCAAGAAAGTGCAATCCATGATGCCCTATCTCTAGTTGGCCTACTCCATCTCAGAGATCGCATGCCACACGAACTTTCAGGAGGACAACAGCAAAGAGTTGCATTAGCTCGTGCTTTAGCTCCACAACCTCACCTAATATTGCTTGACGAGCCTTTTTCCAATCTGGATCCTGGTCTACGCGAACAAGTACGCAACGATATGATCGACATACTAAAAACAACTAATGTCACCGCAATCTTCGTTACGCACGACCAAGAAGAGGCCCTGTTAATCGGCGACCGTGTAGCGATAATGAATGAAGGCACTTTGGAACAAATAGGATCGGCAGAAGAAATTTTTCACTACCCATCTAATAGATTCACTGCTAATTTCGTTGGCAATGTAGACTTCATTTCCGGTGAATACACAGATAACACCATCAATAGTGAAATTGGATCCATACCGTTCCCTAACTCTGTCACTAGAGATGACGTACTGGAACTTATGACTCGTCCCGACTGCCTTGATTGCTCTCCAAATTCAGAAGCTGCCAATCAAATAATTCGACGCGAGTTTCGCGGAGCCTTCTACCTCTACACAGTTAGGCTACCTTCTGGAAATACGGTCAGATGTTTACTCTCGCACACCCAGGAATTTGAAGTTGGAGACAAGGTAGACATAGTACTACGACAAGGTCACTCCCTCCTGCCTTTTAAGAACGGTCTACTAGCCAGCGTTTCAACCCACTAATATATCTCTGCTTGGAACAACTCACACTCTGGGACCGCTAGTATGTACTTTCTACAATTCGGTGTATAATTTCATAAATCCTCATATCTACTAAAGATTCTTAGGTAGACTAACACTATGCCGAAACGTTCCGACACACACGACGCATCAGACGATTTAAGTCACGGTAGACACTCGCCAGTTACCGAAAATTATCTGCTGTCACTCTACAACCTGTGGGAGGACGCGGAGATACCTACAGTCACTGAACTAACCGATACATTAAAAGCTTTACCGTCAACCGAAGGATTAGGAACATCCGTACCATCGGTAGCAGGAATGATAAGAAGGATGCAAAAACAGGGCTTGGTTGATGTAGGGAGTGACAAGCGAATACGTTTTACTGAACAGGGTCTAAACGGCGGAGAAGAGATAGCCAGACGACACCGCTTAGCCGAGTGCCTCGTTGTAGAGCTACTTGGAATGGACTTAAGAGAAGCACATATTGAAGCTCATCAGCTTGAACATGGCATGTCTCCCACGTTCGAATCCAAGGTTATGGAAAGACTTGGACATCCGAATAAATCACCATTTGGGCGTCCGATACCAGGAACTGGCCAACCGAAAGCTCCCAACGACGCCATTACACTCGACCAAGGCGCCATCAACACCACTTATTTTATTGAACGTATTCCAGAGGAAGATCCCAAACTCCTCGGTTTTCTTTCCGACTCTGAAATCATACCTAACCACCATATTACGATAATTGAAGCGACACCATATCTAGGAGTACTTCTGGTTTCTACAGACAAAACCCAGACATCAATCGGGTACACAGTTGCTCAGCAAATTATGGTGGTACCAGCGGGATAACGCACTCTACGGCACAAGTTTACCTAGTTGTATCCATAAAACTTGTGCAAGCAAATCGTCATTGGAAAGAACCAAATAGTCTACACGATGGACAAATTACTCATCTGAATTAAGAGTTTTCCTGACTTCCGCCCAACCATCCGACATCTTACGTTCTGGGAACTCCTGTTCGTTCTCATCACGAACAACTTTCAACAATACAAATGTCGGTCCCGTTTGACGCATGACTTCTTCCAATCCTATATACAGTTCTTCCAGATCATCAAACTCATATATATTGGCATATCCAGAGCTCTCCGCTATAGCCGCAAAATCCATTCCCGCCAACCCATGAATTGGAATCCCATCCGTAGAAGCGAAAGAAACATCGTCAAAACAAAAATGAACTATATTATTTGGCTTAGCTTCCCCGATCGTAGACAACCCAGCCAGGTCCGTCCTCAGTGTTGCATCGCAATCCAACACAAGAACATTCCTATCCGGCTGAGCGAGAGATAATCCCAATCCGACAGCAGGAGCTTTATCCATGCAATCAGAGAGGTCCACATCCAGTTCCCGTGCTTTCGATATCCCTGCCCAATCCTTTAATGCCGATGAGGTAGATACGACTAGCGCATCTCCCCTATGAAACTCTATTGCTTTGGCTGCATCTACCGAGGATATCAATTGTCTGACCTCTCTTCATCCCTCATCGATGCCCTGAGATCATTGAAAGCCTTCCGGCGAGCCTTTACCATTAGATACATGCCGACAGGCACACAGACCACCCCTCCAGCAATAATGAAATAATTGCTCTCCATAAACCCTTTAAAAAGGCACCAGAATCCAATCCCAAAAAAGATATATGATACTAGTCTAGCGGCTAAACCAGTGGCTAAATCTCTCCACATACTGAAGACTCCAAAACAACTGTAAATAAAAACTGGGGCGACAGAATAATACAGTCGTCCCAGTATAATCGTGTAACTATAGCAATTGCACTATGCGTTTAGAAATCTATCGTACACCTAGTGTTTCTGGCAATTCTTTGATAGCCATCTGGACGGTACGGCTAGGCCTAGTCCTGTATTGGACAGGCGTGTTCTCAATCTCAGGTTCTACTCTCAAATGCACAAACACTGGTCCTTCTGACTCAAACACTTCATCCAACCCTGTGGTTAAGTCTTCAAGATTATCAAATGAGAATACTTTAGCGTACCCTGCGGCTTTCGCCATACCCTCCCAGTCAGAAACTTCTGCACCAGGTATTGGCTGACCTCCCGTTACGGCGTACACATTGTTGTTGAACAAAAAGTGGTAAAGGTTTTTTGGTGACTTGTTCGACAATGTGACCAACGAACCAAGATTCATCAGCAGGCTACCGTCGCCATCAAGTATCAAAACCTTCTTGTCCGGTTGAGCCAGGGCTACACCAAGTCCAACTGATGATGCCTTACCCATTGCACCGGATATAGGCAAATCCATTTTCTGATCTGTCGTTACTGTAGGTAGACCAAAGTGGACGTTATTCGCATTCATTGTAGGGACTATAATTGCCCCATTCCTCTTGCTGTCTATAACCTTAACAGCATCTTGATTCTTTAGCATAACTCTATGATCCTCCGTTCCGTTTAATCTGAGCCAAATTCAGCGCCAATCAGAACACCAACTGGCTTCTGTGTGCGCTCAGCTTCTGCAACTGCTAATCCAATTCTGTCAGCGTCTTCATCTGTTTCTACTAGATAGTAGTTTATACCCCAAGCATGGAGTATATGCTCCGTGAAGTGGGCGGCTGAATCCGGAGTTGCTCCCCTGCGAGTCCATCCTCTATATCCTATGAGCATTACAAGTGGCTGATCAATATCTAAACCAAGACCTCTGATGGAGTCCCCTGATTCAAAGATTCCCGTATTCTGTATTAATACAACTGGCCGTGCACCACCTACCCAGAGGCCAGCGGCTATAGCCATGGTCTCGCCTTCTCGACAGACAGGGACTAGATCTATGGTCGGTTCTGCTTGCAACATCTGATACATGAAATTAGTTTCACTATCAGGCAACCAGACGATATGGGATATCTTATTCTTTTTCAGCTCGTTAATTAGAGCTGGCGGATGAAGTACAGCTTCATGTGTAGTCATTGAATCTCCTTCTGTGCCTTACAATTTCTGTCAGCGAATGCCATTATATTCGGCTTCGAGTTTTAGCGTCAACTAAGGGTATACCTAGGACAACACCGATGGCCAAATCTAGAACTCTGCGTTATTAGGCGTCCTTGGAAACGGGATTACGTCTCTAATATTTTGCATGCCCGTCATAAACTGGACTGTCCTCTCAAATCCCAATCCGAAGCCAGCATGTTCCACGCTACCGTACTTTCGCAGGTCAAGGTACCACCAATACTCTGATTCCTCCATACCCGCCTCTCGCATTCTATCAGTCAATACATCGTACCTTTCTTCCCGCTGGCTACCTCCTATAATCTCACCTATGCGGGGAACCAGCACGTCCATAGCAGCTACAGTCTTATCGTCATCATTCAATCGCATGTAAAACGCTTTGATTTCCTTGGGATAATCCGTTACTACCACTGGTCTGCCAATTTTTGTCTCGGTCAGATATCGTTCATGCTCAGATTGAAGATCAAGCCCCCAGTTAACGGGATATTCAAATGTTTCACCAGATTTCTGGAGCATATCTATTGCGTCAGTATAAGTTATACGTTCAAAATCCGAATGTATTATATTCTCCAATGTAGTAAGGGCTGTCTTGTCATACCACTGGTTGAAAAACGCCATGTCATCAGGGCATCTATCGAGAACCTTCCCAAACACATTTTTCAGAAAGTCCTCCGCTAAATCGGCTAACCCACTTAAGTCGCAAAAAGCCACTTCAGGTTCCACCATCCAGAACTCCGCTAAATGTCTGGATGTATTAGAATTTTCAGCTCTAAACGTCGGGCCAAATGTGTACACATCCGAGACAGCCTGAGCAAATATCTCAGCTTCTAACTGACCGCTGACTGTGAGATAAGCTGATTTACCAAAAAAGTCTTCTGTCAGATCCGGAACACCTGATTTCATTGGTACGTTCCCTAAATCAAGTGTTGTAACCCTGAACATAGATCCTGCACCTTCGGCATCACTAGCGGTTATCATCGGGGTCTGTATATATTGGAATCCGCGCTCCTGAAAATAGGTGTGTATTGCGAATGCGGCAGCATTACGCACCCGAGACATCGCTCCAAATGTATTAGTCCTAGGCCTGAGATGTGCTATGTCTCGCAAGAATTCAAGTGTATGTCTCTTCTTCTGAAGGGGATAATCATTGGGGTCGGCATGACCGATTATTTGGATAGAGCTTGCCTTGATTTCGTATTTCTGACCTTTTCCGAGTGAGTCAACCACGGTTCCGTCTACTTTTACACTACATCCAGTAGATAGCTCAGTTGTATCGAGTAGGGATAGCGCGTCTCCTTCTACGACTACTTGTATGTCCGCTAAACATGAACCGTCGTTAACCTGCAGAAAAGATACCGCCCCTGAATTACGCACTGTCCTTACCCATCCAAAAACCAGAACTTCAGCACCTGCACCTGCACTGACCAATAGATCCGAGATCTTTGCACCTTTCATGTATCCCTCCTGAATCAGCCCGTAGTGCCGTGGCTATCTAATTCATCACCGGTACGAATTTACTCCATTCTGTGTTCCGTTCATAACTATAGGCTATATTTAAGATGTTGCCTTCTGAAAAATGCGGGCCTATTATCTGTAGCCCCACAGGCAAACCATCTGATAGACCACAAGGCACTGACACTGCAGGAAGACCAGCAATATTAACTGGCAGGGTACAAACATCAATAGAATACATCCTCACAGGGTCATCCGTCCGATCTCCATGTTCAAAAGCAACAACAGGAGAGGTTGGTGCAATTAATGCATCTACCTGTTGAAACACAGAATCGAAATCGTTTCTTATTAACGTCCTAACTTTCTGGGCCTTTAGATAGAACGCGTCGTAATATCCTGAAGACAAAGCATAAGTGCCAAGCATGATACGGCGCTTCACTTCCATACCGAAACCTCGACTCCTCGTAACTCCCATAGCTTCCCACATATCTTCGGTATCTTGATATGAGTATCCATATTTGACGCCATCATATCTAGCAAGATTAGCGGAGCATTCTGAAGGCGCCAGAATATAATAACAAGCTAATGCATATTTGGTGGTTGGCAACGATACTGGCACTATGATCGCTCCCATTTCTTTTAAAGTCTCTATAGCGGAGTTAACTCTTTCCCTAACTCCACTCTCCATACCATCCGAAAAATATTCTTCCGGTATCCCTAGCCGTACCCCTGCAATGTTTCCATCCAAGGAGTCGGAGTAACTTGGGACCTGCCTTGGGAGGGAGGTAGAATCAAATTCATCATGGCCGCTTATGACTTCCAGTATTGCGGCACAATCCTGAACATTTCTCGTCATAGGCCCTATCTGATCAAATGACGAAGCGTACGCAACAAGTCCATACCTACTAACTAACCCGTACGTGGGTTTTAGGCCGACTATACCGCACATAGCTGCAGGTTGCCTTATGCTTCCACCGGTATCTGAGCCAATTGCATATGCTGCTTCACCCGCAGCCACAGCTGCGGCTCCTCCTCCACTGCTACCGCCTGGAATACGGTCCTTATCCCACGGATTCTTCGTGGGATAAAACGCAGAGTTCTCACAAGAGGATCCCATACCGAATTCATCCATGTTGCCTTTGCCAAGCACCACCGCTCCTACTCCAGCCAAACGTTCAACGCACGTGGCGTTGAATACAGGAACATAGTCCTCCAGCATCTTTGAGCCACAAGTGGTTTTAATACCTTTAGTAGCTATTAGATCCTTTATCTGAAAGGGGATACCTGTAAGCTTTTGGCAATCACCTTTTGCTATTCTTATGTCGGCCTGCTCAGCTTGTTTCAGAGCAACATCTTCACATATCGTAATATATGCTTTAATATCGCTCTCCACCGCCTTAATCCTATCCAAGTAGCTCTGCGTAAGTTCAACAGAGCTAATAGATTTCCCCCTCAGCAAATCGTGCATCTCAGCAAGGCTTAACTTCCACAGTTCGCCCACCCTTATTCCTCCAAAACCGTTTTTACGCGTATATGATCCCCCAGTACATTAGGAACATTACTCAATACTTCATCGGTACTTAGAGGAGTCCGTAACTCGTCTTGCCGCATCACGGACTCTACATTAACCGCGTGACCTGTTGGCGAGATATCTGAAGTATCCACTTCATTAAGCAGCTCAAATTGCTCTAATATCTTGGGAAGTTGATCCTTCAGAGTATCTATGTCAACCGCTGACAACGTTATTCGCACTAGAGAAGCTAAATGTTCAATTTCAGTATTATCTAGATCCATTATTCCCCATATATCCTTTTTTACTCCGCAATATAATCATATCTTAGATTAATTCATTTCAGAGCCGCCAGAAACACTTATAGAAAGGCCTGTAACATAGTCTGACTGATTAGATGCCAAAAAAGCCGCCATATTCGCTATATCTTCGCCGACCGCCACTCTCCCCATTGGTACTCGCAGATTGCGTTCCCTAATCATCATAGCCCTGTGTTCTTCCGACGACTCCCCTTCTGGAGCTAGGGCTGAAGCTATAAAATCCACCCTCTCTGTATCTACCAATCCCGGGCATATCGCATTCACGTTGATCTTATCCGATGCCAGTTCCTGAGCCAATGCCTGAGTGAATCCAACAATAGCAAATTTCGATGCACAGTAGGCAGCATATCTGGCTATACCTTTTTTACCTGCACCCGAAGAAATACTAATTATTTTCCCACCACTTCCTCGTTCAACCATATGCCTCGCCAGGGCCCTTGAGCACAAATACGTCCCTCTAACATTTACTCGCATAACTTCATCGAACGCTTCTTCTTCAAGTTCTATTACTGGTACACGATCTTTCCCAGGACGGGATCCTGCATTATTTACTAATATATCCACCTTTCCGAAATGATCCAGAACAGACTGGAGCATGCCATCTACCTGAGCGCTGTCCGATACATCGGAAAACAAACCGAGCGACTGCCTTCCCATAGCTTCGATTTCTTTTACTACACTGGGCAAACCTTCCCACCCATCCCGCATATCCACCTCGCGAATCGCTTCAACAGATTGGCTTATATCTGTAACAACTACATCAGCACCCTCTGCAGCAAGTCTCGTTGCAATGGCTCTCCCGATGCCGTTTTTACCACCTGCCCCTGTAACTATCGCCACCTTGCCATTTAGATCATACATAACTACTCCATCCAATCCGTGTGATTCACGTACCTTATGATTATAGCTTTAAGGACGCCGTTTACATCTGTGATGTTTAGGCCTATGTCCCTCTCGCCATGTTCCGGCGTACGTACTCATTATATTACTACTACCAGTACTCACCTGCCGGTGGCCAGGGGTTCTCTGAGGAAAGAACTTCCGATAGTTGGATGAACATACCGTTCATGAACTTTGGGTGTATCCAAATGCTGTTAAAGCCCATGTTAGTATAATTCGAGGTGCTTCTAGAAGTTGTAAAATTAACCCCCTCCCCAGACAACGAATCGTCTAGAGCGAGTGAATCTCCAATCTGATATATCGTTAGATATATTCCTTCGCCATGATCACGCAGGAAATGAGCGGCCGACGTATTACCGCTAGTGGGTTGAGCTATTTCTATAAAGGTTGTCTTATCACCGATTGGAAGAATAGCTATATCAAGATCAGTGAAACTAGTCTCAAACCTATTAGTGACCTTAGTTTGGAATACTTCTGACCACTTGGCAATCGCTGATTCAATGTCATTAACGAGAATAGCTACCTGGCGGAGTCCCATAGTGCGTATGGCCGTTGGCGATCCAGCACTGACGTACTCCCTATCTCCAAGAGTCTCAATGTATCCTGTTTTCCTAACTTCTATTAGAACATCGTTTAGATCTCGATGTTTAAACAAAGCGAACGTATCCTCGGATCCCTCAGACGCAGATACCTGATATACACCACAAGAAATAAATCGTTCTACCGCATCTTCATAATCATCCGCTTCAAAAGTAATCATGCACGGCCCAGGTCCAACTTTCCCGTGAATTACGTGAGATGTTTCGTTACTTTGCCCTTTTTCTATGAGCCTCAAGTAGCTATGGTTACCACTATACATGTCAACTACTCTTGATCCGAGGAGATTATTACTATTTACGGGAAGTGCTTCGAAGCCCAATGTAGACCTGAACAATCGTTGAGATTCATCCAGGTCATCTACCAGAATTCCCAAGCTGCTAATACGGTCGATCATACCGCGTCACCAACGCGCTTACGATCTGCTCGGTAACGAAACCAACGCTGTTCCGATGATATACCTTTCTCCTTCTGTTCCGGTCATCAAGACATCACACTGCACTACATTCTCTCCGTCTTCCTGGCGAGTATCATTAATAGTCCCAGTGATTATAAGCGGTTTATTATGTGGGACCGGTTGCCGGAAAACAACGTCAAGATCTTTCAGTCCGTCAGGCCCAGCCCAATCTGTAATGAGTTGAGCCATTAAAGACATACTCATAACTCCTGGAACAATCGGGCCAGGCAACTTGGCCTTGGCAGCTTCTTCGTCACTTGTGAACCGGTTTGGGATGGGATTGCCCCAAAGCGTACAAAAGTCGACCACACCCTCATCAGTGGCTACCTTCTCTAGTGGCCCAATCTCATCCCCTAATTCAACATCTTCAAAATAAGTTTGATTCTCGTTAGTCATTTTCACTCCCTGGCCGCGTAAGACTCTTGAACATCGGCAACTACTTCACCAAGTTGATTCGTAAAAGTGGTCTCCCAAACGATAAATACCATGGTACCGCTTCGTCCTGTTTTCGCGTAAACCTCTTTCAGATGTGATGATGCGCTAATAGAATCTCCGGCCACAATAGGAGTCTTAGATTGCACTCTTTGACCGCCATGAAACCTGGTTTTTCCAAACTTCAGGTTTATATCAGGTAACTCGACCCTCCTAACAAACAAAGTGCACAATGTCGGAGGTGCTATTATTCCCCTGTAACCGGCCTCGACTGCTGCATCCCTGTCGTTATAGCACGCTCCCATCTGACTTATACTTTGATTGAACGAAATAATCATATCTTCAGTAACTTCAAACGGTCCCGCTTCGTGCTCTTTACCATACAGAGATCGGTCGTATTCCAATTCTAGTGCCATCCCGCTACTCCTAATCGATATAGTCTATAGTCTTACACACCAAACCTAACATCAGGTTATACTAGTTTCTTCCAATCTGACAGGACTAAATTCACCTGACAACAACGCCGCTACCAGATCTTCTTCATTGAAAATGTCCATCTCAAAGTTAGTCATACATGTACATACATGGCTCGCCAAATGGGCGTCACTCGCCCCTGTACCTAGATAACCCATAGAATCGCACAATTCATCAGCTCTCTCATTTTCTCCCGGTCTACCACCACCGTTGAGACGTTCAACAATTTTGACGTCTTCAAAAGTTTCGCCTTTGTCCATAAACTCCACCAGCCCTATTCCAAAGCGGCCAGGATGTGCCGGAATAGCTAATGCTCCATGATGCTGAGCAGCTTTCATCAGTTCACGTGCATCCATTCTTACGTCAGCAAAATCTATATCGTTAGCCAGACCTTGGGTGACATTGTAAACAAGAAAATGCCCAAATCTTGTATCTAGTTCTGATCCCTTCAGTACTATCACCCCGTAATCGTCCGCTAGTTGGGAGTAGTCCTTGTCGAAATCAAATTTCCGGTGCTCAGTAAGTACAATCCCATCAACGGTATAGCCACGTTTCCTAAGTACCTGTATCCATTTTAAATATTGTTCTACTGTAGCTCTTGAATCGTCCGATGACACTGAATGACAGTGTAAGTCAAAGTACATAACCTTATTTAGAATCCTTCATTTCTCTATTGTATATCTTGAAAATTGGTTCATCTCCACTACTCAGGATAGTTTCGGAAAACTAACCTTCCGTATAAAAAGATCACATTTTGCAAATCAACTTAGTTCCTTCAAGAAGTCTCCACCACTTTGCCGGATGAATTCCTGAACATTCGCAGACAATAACTGCACTCCTTGCTCTGCAAATTGTTTATAGCGAGGCATATTAGTTACGGTCATTCCAGCGCCTGCCACACCAACTATTTTTCCCTTATCCCGAACGGATTTAATGACATGTTGGATGGCCTCATCAACCTTGGATCCATCTGGCATACCCATGGCCTGAGTCAAATCACTACTACCGACAAGCACGCCATCTATTCCCTCTACCGATGCAATGTCACCTGCATTTTCTACTGCTTCAGGCGTTTCTACCATTGTAATAACTAAAGTTTCTAAGTTGCACTGATGGTAATACTCTTGCGGACTGAGACCGCTGCCTAGTCGATTCGTCCTACCACCCGTAGAGCTGCTTCTATCCCCAATGGGATAGTAATGGGATGCTTGCGCAACTTCCTTGGCTTCAGTAACAGTAGATATGTGAGGCACTATCAGGCCCTGAGCTCCTCTGTCTAGAAACCTCAATATGGTTGACGGCGATGCGTTTGGGACTCTAACTATAGGGGTTAAATCATACAATTCCGCAGCCCTGATCATGTTTTCAGTCTCCGAATCGTTTGAGGAACCGTGCTCACAATCTATCCAGACCCAATCAAAACCCATTACACCGTATAGTTCGACTATTATAGGGGCGTAGAAATTCACCCCTCCCCCAAGGGCTATGTCCCCATTCAGTAATTTTGCCTTCGTCTTATTCACTTTCATATCTTATGCTCCAATATAGTTTCCACTGGCATCGCATATCCATTAAAACTAAATTCAAAGGGGCAGAACGAACCTATAAGCCGGGTCCTGTAATCTATGATACAAGTACCATAGACCGGTGACCATCTATCTAGCCTCCAGGGAATAAAATTCCCCGAGCTTTATTAAAGCTAATGTCTCCATTGAGGTCGAGCAGCCAACCCGGGGACGAGCCGGACTCCCATAGTCCCCCTATTCGGCCTTGCTCCAAGTGGGGTTTGACCGTCGATGCGTCACCGCATACGACCGGACGCTCTTACCGTCCGATTTCACCCTTACCACAACTGCGCCAACATATAATCGGCTAGCTGGGCGGTATCGTTTCTGTGCCACTTTCCGTCCCCATTAATGGGGCCTGGGTGTTACCCAGCACTCTGTCCGGAGGAGCCCGGACTTTCCTCCCTCTCTAAACGAGACGGCGGTCACCCGGAACGCTCTGCCCTGAGAGGCACCTTAGCATACCCTTCTCAAAAGGGTCAAACCAAATATACGCTGTACCATGTTGGTACAACTAGTGTTTTAACCCAGCAACAGCATCCTTCCGCAACTGCTACACAGAACGGTCTGTTTACCTGATTTCACTCTCTGTAAATGTTGAGTCGGAAGCGACAGTCTACAAGCTTGGCATAAACCTCGTTCTACTTTGGCTACCGCTGTCCCGCCTTTACTCTGTCGTAAATGCTCGTAGTGACCCATCTCCGATTGATCTATACTAGATGCGAATTCATTACGACGATTATTTAACTCATCTTTCTCCGCAGTCAAACTCTCTGCTTGAGTTGTGAGTTCAGATCTCCTAACCTCCCACTCTGCCCTCGATGTTTCAAGTTGCTCTTCAAGCTCACCTACAGACCTACGCAAGTCGTCTGCCCGTACAGCCAGCTCTAGCAGTCCAATCTCTTTCTGATCAATCTGGGCTTTCACATTCCCTGTCTCTAATTCCAAACTCGATAAATCCCGCGGATTAGTTATTTCTCCGCTATATAGTTGAGCTTCTAATAAGGTCGACCGTTCTTTTAAGTCCTCGGCTTCTATTTGCTGCGTCTTATGAGCATCTTGGACTTCACCCAGTAGCGCAACTTGCTGGCCCAAGGAGTTCTCAACTTCTCCCACCACTGCACGTGCATTGAGCTCAAGTTCCACTTCAGTAATCCGAACGTCTAGCACATCTAATTGCAGATCAAATTCCTGAAGAGAAAACAAAAGTTTAACGCTGGTCATAAATATACCTACCTAAACTGAATGATACTTCGATTCTATTTACCATCCCGGCCATTGTCAACGGTGAAACAAGGCACCAACAATACTACAACAGATGATTCAGCAGTATTAAAATGATATATTGCATAGGATCAATACGGACATTAACATCCTAGCCAACCCTTTCTCTAAAACCGACTGATCCACCATAAACCGAACCAGCGAGGGTATAAACCTTCAATGAAAATACTTCATTTCTCTGACTTACATATAGGGGTAGAAAATTACGGCAAAATCGATCCAAATACAGGTTTGTCGACCCGTTTATCCGATTTTTTGTCATCATTTGATGAACTCGTTGATTTCGCTCTCTCAGAACCGGTCGACATAGTGATACTAGCAGGAGATGTTTATAAGGGAAGAGATCCTTCTCAAACTCACCAACGGGAATTCGCAAAAAGACTGTCTCGTCTATCCAGTAATGGGATACCCACATTCGTATTAGTAGGCAATCACGATCTCCCTAACAGTACCACTAGGGCAAATTCCGTCGAAATCTTTCCCACATTAGACGTGGCTAACGTGTTCATTGGAGATAGACTAGATACATACAAGATACCCACCAATTCGGGCATACTCCAAATAGTTGCCGTGCCTTGGCCAAGGCGGGGAGGTATTCTCAGCAGAGAAGAGTCTCGCAATTTAACTATCGACCAAGTCAGAGAAGAAATAGAATCCCGAATAACCTCTGGTATCACACGCCAGGCCGAGCTCCTTGATCCAAATTTACCCTCAATATTGACTGCTCACGCTACTGTCAATGGAGCCACTGTGGGTACTGAACGATCCATGATGCTGGGTAACGATCACGTCTTGATGGTCAGCTCACTTCAACAACCGGGGATAGACTACGTAGCCCTAGGGCACATTCACAAACATCAAATACTAAGGTCCGAATCTCCAATGGTAGTTTACTCGGGGAGTCTGGAGCGAGTTGATTTCAGCGAAGAATTAGACGAGAAAGGTTTCTGCATTATAGATATTGATCCGGCATACCCCCCAGGAAAACGGATGCAGAACTTCGAATTCCGCAAGGTTTCCGCCAGGAAATTCACCACAATCGACGTCAACATTACCCAACCCATCCTTAACCCTAACTCAGTGATATTGGAAGCAGTATCTAGAAGCGATGTATCTGAGAGCATAGTACGGGTGAGAATTAAATCACCATCAGAATCAGTTCCCCTTATTAACGACACTGATATCAGAGGATCTTTGTCCGATGCCCATTATGTGGCGGCCATAAGTATTGAGAGCATTGAGCAAGTCAGGCCTCGACTCAACGTGGATATAGCTGAAGAATTAGACCCGTTACACGCATTAAATCTTTTCCTGGACAACCGAAGTACTGACGAGGATCAGAGATCCTTATTAATATCTGAGACGGAACAATTATTACGAGAAATAGAAAGCGATTCAGAACCGCAGTCCTAACCCACTTTGAACGATGTGTGATTAATTACCAACTCCAACTGAATTGACTACCTTTAGC
>JAPNTN010000083.1:0-3003 GCA_027249445.1 Dehalococcoidia bacterium
TCAGTGATACCGACATTCTTAACCCAGATATCCAGAACTGTGCCACTGTTCGCGGTTCTGGCATTGATTATTTCTATTCTGGTTTGAGCTTCTAATCCTGATTGTTGTTGGGACTCTCGATTGGTTTGGGCTGTTTTATCAACCGATTCACGCAGTCCATTAAACAAGATAAGGGCTGTGATTACTCCGGCAATAGTTAGCAGGCCAACGACAAGTACTTTATCCATATTTAAGAATCAGTCATGATTTTATTGATTAATTGATCGACAGATCTTTTGCTGTTGCGCCTCCAACTTCCCACACGCTGGTTTCGGCAGTGACGTTATCTCCAATGCGGAATGACAAAGATGTTTGGGATGATAATAAAACTGATCCATGCTGCTTGGCCAATAGGACAAATGAACCTGTTCCAGTGACATCTGCTGTTCCGACAGGACCGGCGTATCCAGCTACCCACGCACTGACTTGAGTTCCTATAGGAGCGATCTGACCTCCGATCCTAGCTACTCCTACGAATACGTGAGGTTGTATCTGTGTCGAAACAGGAGGCAGAGGCAGAAGGTTAATCGGTTCGGGAGTTGCAGTGGGTATGGGTTGTACCGGTAATGAAGGCGTAGGAACATCTGGAGATGAAGGCTTAGGCGTAGCCGGAGGCGGCAATACGACTATTGACTCGGGGGTCGGCAGTAAAAATCCCGGGGTCGCAGTTGGTGAAACTGTCGTCGATATCGGGGTTGGAGTTGGCTCCTGTGTTGGTATGGGGTCATTGGCTTCTACGGGCAACTGGAAAACGCTAGGGGTGACACCATTAGCAGTGATTGAAACCGTTGGAGTGATAAGCTCAATGGCAAACTCAGTATTTTCAACTAGTGGATTTGCAAGACCTCCTAGGAAAATGTAAATATCGACGGACGTTCCAGGCAATATCGAAGTATTCATGCCATTATCCAGAACGCACCAAATAGCGGCTTGACCTGGTAGCTTAGAAAGGCTAGAGCAGGCGTCTATTGAACCTTGGTCGTTGGTACTGCTTATAAAACCGGCACCCGTACCTTGACCAGGATATGAAACCTCCTCGAGATTTGGAGAACTGTCTTCATAAATTACTATTAGATCTGAACTAGAAATGGAAAACACTTCCCCGGATGTTGGGTTTGATATTCGTAGGACAAGATAGCTTACCTTACCTGGAGGGCCTTCTACATTGAGTCCAATGATTTCGGCGGCTGGGAGGTTCATTGTGGATGTTTCTGATGACTCACCAGAGAAAACCCTAACAACCACAAATATGATGACTGCGATTGATATTATGGATAGTAATCCGAGTATTAAGATTTTTAATGCGTTATTACCATCTGTAGGAAGGTCGCCAGAAGGCGTTACTGTACCCACCATATTAGGTGGTGATTGGAATGACCCGGTTGGTTGTCCGCACTCATCACAGAATTTGAATTGGTGTATTGCGGGGAATCTTTTGCCGCAATTTTGACAAAATGGAAGCGAAGGCGTTTGCATTCAGTGATCCTTCATTAAGGTCTAAACTTTAATCTGAGTAGATTTTTTCTGGCTTTACCCTAATCCCTAATTTAAGAGAGTCTGGGCCGTTAATTAAAAGGCGATGTTTGTGCGAGGGTAGTTGACTAATCGTTAGACGATACAGCTCAGAGGAGAATTTAAAACGTTGTGTTATTCATGTGTTCGAGTAGGTATTATACTGGGCTTAGGAAGGATAAATCGGCATTCGATATATAATTAATTGCTTGACGCTATCGTTATAGTCGTTCAGTGTGTCTTAAGTATCAAATATTATAATGGATGAATTATTTAATTAAATAAAGTTATGTGCGGATATTGAGGCTGGCATAATTAGACGCCTAGTGGAGTATTTCGCAGATTCGGTTTTGTAACTGCTTGGCGTGACAATGTTAACAACAGTAAATCTGGAATCATCGAATAATCTGATTTCTATTGAATTTCTAAGGCCGTTTTAATGAATGGGGTTAAAAGTAAATTAATAACGCTTCTGGCTGAACAACGTGGCATTACTGGCCTTGAGACAGCGATAGTCTTGATAGCTTTTGTTGTAGTTGCGTCAGTGTTTGCTTTTACGGTCCTAACTACAGGGATATTCACTTCTCAAGAAGCACAAAAAGCATCTGAATCAGCTGTACGTACGACGGAATCGACACTTCGTAAGCTTGGACCGTTTGTTGCTGGTGGATCATGCGTCCCTGGTGGGACCTGTAACCAACAGTCCTACACGATAGACTGGAGTGGTTGTCCTGGTAGAGATGCCAATAATTTTCCTGTGGACCAAGGAGGAACTTGCCACGCTCATGCTCAACTATTCCGGTTCAAGTTAGCGCCTGCTGGAAATCGGCCAGTGGACTTTGATCCAACAAAAACCATAATTACCTGGTTTGATACGGGTGGACGTATAGGCGATCCTCCTGTAGGCGGCCGATTAAACCTCGAAAAGCAGTTGACCAGGCTTGATGGTCCTGATCAATGTATTACAAATTCTACGTGGTGTTATCGATGGCAGGAGGGGCAAGAAGATCAGGTGCTAGATCCCGGTGAATACGTAGAAATATTTATAGGTGGAGTAGGTGGATTTTTGCACCCTGTGGAGAAAAATTCCCGAATTGTCGTTGAGGTAATCACAGCGGATGGAGCGGTCTTGGAGATACAAGGTCTTATGCCGGGTGTTGTGCAGCAAATTATGAGTTTGGATCGTTAATTCGACGCAAGACTTTTTGAGAACGTAGATAAATTACGATTCAACGTCAATCATTTACGAGGCATTAATCTCCCTCTATTGTCTGTACTAAAATAGTCACTGTGTTAGATGAAATGTGATTTAAGTCACTAGCCTGTAGTGATTGAACTTATACTATTTAACATTACCAACGGTTAGTGTTTAGTACGGATATCCACTTAAATACGGTGTTTGTGTAGCCATTCAGGCTAAAGAAACCGGCAAAACCCGGTCACCATTCTAGC
>JAPNTN010000084.1:0-7150 GCA_027249445.1 Dehalococcoidia bacterium
AGTGCGAGGTCATGATGAATTTTCCCACAGGTTAAAAAAGTACCAGTTGGTCTCTGTAACGCGATTTCGAATCCGAGTATATCTGTGTAAAATTTGGTGGATTGGTCCAGGTTTTTTACATTCAGTACTAGATGTCCAACTCTTTTCGGTTTAGCCATGAGATACCTCCTATATACCTGTTTTGTTTTACCAATGGTCGAATGTACTATACCCCTAGGGCATAGTATTGCCAATATTGATTATAACTGCATCTATAAACAGTTGATCGTAAAACTGTTTGATCTATACAATAAGTCCGTAAATGGCGCTTGTTGACACTCCACTATCACCCTAATAGACTCAGGACGGATTTAATCAAAATATATTTGATTCAGTACTAATAAATTTAGGATGCATATTTCAATGCCTATTAATGAAGTCCAAGTTATCCGATCCTGCAAGGAATGTAATACAGAAATTGAGACTATCAGTGTCAAAAAAGATAATATGCGCCTGATTACTGAGGATCTGACTTGGTGTCCCACTTGTAACAAAGACACTAATGAGGTCAGGGATATCGCGGGAAGAGCAGACTCAATAAAAATTGAACAAGACAGTTATCCTCCAGTAAGGGCAGTAGAGTAAAATAGAATGACCCTAGAACGCAGCGACACAGTAAGCGCTTTTAGACAGGCGGTATTAGTACCCGATAGTCAAATTGACTTAGGCCACGCTGCATTAATCATAGCCACACACAAATACCCTGATTTAGACATACAACGAGAATTAAGCCTTTTCGATTCATTAGCATCAGTCGCGGAAACACGCATGTCACCAGATAGTGACCCTCTGCAGAAGATAAACGCAATCAGCACTTATTTATTTGAGGAGATTGGGTTTCGCGGAAATGATCAAGATTATTACAATCCCAAAAACAGTTATTTGAATGAAGTACTATCTACCAGATTAGGTATACCAATCACATTGTCGCTATTATGTATGGAGGTAGCCAAACGCCTGTCAGTAGAACTAGTTAGCATAGGTATGCCAGGACATCTAGTAATTCGGCACTCCGATATAACAGACCTATTCATTGATCCTTTCCACGGGGGGATCCTGCTATCTCAGTCTGAATGCATAGAACGAGTAACGTCCATAACCCAGGGAAGGCTACCATGGAACGATAGTTACTTGACCCCCCTCTCTAATACCGAGTTCCTAGCGAGGATGTTACGTAATCTTAAGTCAATCTATTTGAAGGAAAGTTCCTACCGAGAAGCACAAATCATAATGAACCTCTTATTGGAAGTAAATCCTGAAGCACTCTCTGAAAGACGCGACAGAGGAATAGTCAATTTTCAATTAGGGAACTACCGAGACTCACTTGATGATTTGGAGATTTACCTAGACTCGGGAATATCCGGATCTGAAGCTAGTTCAATAACAAAACTTATCTGGAAGTTGCGAGACCTTCTGTCTGCATAAATCAGACTTTTGGCCATACTTCTACAGCAAAATCTTCCATTTTACCCAGCATATCCTCAAGACTGGGGCTTACCCTGGCCAAATCAACCATGAGATTATTAACCCCTATATCCCTATATTTACTAATGTCTCCCGCTATTTGATTAGGATCTCCGACAAATTGACACCGATCAGAGGAATTGTTAGCTGTGCCTGAAAGTTCTAACCTATGTGTACGGTATATGACTTCAATGTCCTCTATTGCCCTATGCGAGTCTTCCGCACATATGCGCAGTTCCTCCATCGCTATAGACAGCCTCTCTGGAGAATCCATTGGAAACTGCGGATTCACATCGATTGGGCACCAACCATCACAAAATCTGGCAGCGCGCCGAATAGCTCTTTTACTTTCACCCCCAACCCATAGAGGGGGATGTGGCTTTTGAACCGGTTTAGGCAAAAAATTAATGTCGTGGAAAGAGCAATATTGTCCACTAAAAGACGGTGAGGGACTGGTCCACAACTCTTTCATAGCCTGGATATACTCATCAGTAACTGCACCGCGCTCTTCAAATGGTTGGACTCCCAGCGCTTCAAACTCTTCCCTCATCCAGCCTGTACCAACACCTATCACAAGCCGTCCTGCAGACAATACGTCAATAGTAGCTAAAGACTTTGCAGCAACTAGGGGATTCCGGTGCGGCACTACCATAACGCTACTGGAAAGACGTATTTTGCTGGTCTGTCCCGCAAGATACGACAAAACGCTCAGCTGCTCCAGCGATGACCCCGTTGAACTGCCGGGATATTCACCACTCTCAGTATACGGGTAACTAGATTCTATGGTTCTAGGCACTAAAATATGGTCTCCTAGTGATATAGAATCAAACCCTAATTCCTCGCCTCTCTTAGCAATAGTAATGATGCTTTCAGGCGTAGCTAAAGGACCTCTACTCGGAACCGTAAATCCATATTTCATTGGGAAACGCCTCTAGCTAAAGATTCGTTCATGTGATACATCTCCAATGCGAACCACAATGCCAAGGACCCGCTCCTGTCGTCTCGTCCAAAAATAGCTTCTCGCGATAAATATGCATCGACACTATCTTGAACACCTGTGCTTATACAAGCATCAACAACGTTACCATCGTCATCGATCCTTTCTGAAACTCCTTGCCATGCCAGATTCACTGAATCGGAAAAACTAGAGTCCAGCCATCCGAACCTAATACCTCTTGCCATAGCATAGCCAATCATGCAAGTACAAGTGAATTCTTGATAAGACCCTGGCAGATTCAGCATCTGCCAATACATACCTGACGGTTGCTGCAAGCGTCGTAAGGCCGAAAGGTGATTTATGTGAATATCAATAAGATTGCTCCGATTCACATGATCTTCTGGCATATAAGTAAGGCTTTCGGCAAAACCAATAGCAGCAAATCCGTTACCGCGTCCCCAATAATACGGCGCTCCGCGAGCATGGAAAAACAGACCATCTTCTTGCTGAGTTCCAGCGTCTAGTAATAGGCCTGACATTATGTCCAAATATTTTGGATCATTAGTAAGATCGTAAGCCCTTCCCAAGATAGCATTACAATTGAACATATCCTCGACCCTAAATGAGGGATCTGTACACTTAGGAGGAACTCCTAAACCATTGGTTGCGAATAATTCTGCCGATTTTACGATCAAATCTTTAGCACGAGAATCTCGCCTGATCCTAACCAAATCGTATGCCCAGACTATTCCACCAATCGATGAACTTCCAGGGTTATCGCCAAAATAATCTATACCTCCAGACAAGAACGGTTCGACTATTGAGTCTAAATCTTTCAATGCATCCTCGCCTTTCGGCAAAAGCTCAGCAAGTAACAACCTTCCGCTTATAGCCACACCCTTGGTATAAACCATTACGTCCAAGTCATGACCATATTCATCAGCCAAAGACGTGGCAATTTCCAAATAACTGCGTGCACGCCTGCGATCTAGTTCAGTACGTGCTCGTGAAACCTTCCACCGTCTTGTTTTGCCGACTACATCTAGCAGACGATTAATTTCCAACGGCAAATCAGACTGGTTAGCTATCAAACGAACCCCAGGGATTGGACCAACCGAATCCGGAGCTTCGATTCCAATGGCGGATACCAATGAGTCGTCCGCTGGTATACGAGTAGCCCCTACAGTAAGAGGCAAGTCATTTATCGCATCATTAGCTTGCCACCTCACAGAATCTCCAGAACATATTTCCACTATGAGATCCGGAGCATTAAATGATATCCATCTCCATAAATACTGTTTCTGAGGACCATGTGTGTCTTGATAAAAGGGTCGGGTTGGAGGATATCCTTGGGAGGTCGTACTATGGTATTCCAATCCAGGGTCAGAGCCTGAATACAGGTCAGTAACAGGTATCATGCTCAGAGAAACTTTGTCTTGATCTGGATGCTTAATGTAACACCCAAACACGCCTTCTGCGATAACTTGTGATTTAAGGGCGTCCTTATCAGACACGATAACCAATATCCTAGCTCTACTTGTACTAGGCACATACCCATCTGCATGAAGAAATACAGGCAGGCTTTGACGATCTCCCCAAAGACCACAAGACGACCATACCCATTCTTCTGATTTATCTCCTGCTAGCTCGATAAGTGCATGCTTCAAATTTGTGAAATCAGTGACCACTAACCTGTCTCCTTTCACGATTGTCGAGAGTGTCATTCATATTTATTTATACCGAATAGACTCACCAACAGCAAATAGAAAACTTTACGGATCCTGGAACTCTACAATCGCATCAGGGTTAAATTCTATTCCCAAACCAGGTTTTTCAGAGAAGTACAACCTGCCTTTCTCAACTTTTGGTGGGTCTATAAGTATAGCGTTATATGCCTCGTTAAATATAAGGTGTACTTCGCTCAACCATCCGTTGGCAATTCCTGCTATTAAATGTCCGTTATGAATCTGCCATCCACCACCCGTTGCAAACGGCAAGTGAAACAATTCAGCCATATGGGCTATCTTCAAGCAGGTTGTATAGCCGCCTCCGTCCATAACATTCGCGTGCATGATATCCACCGCTCCGCTTACAATCATCTCTCTGTTGTCCCAAGGACTTTCAGTAAAAGCTCGGGCCGCTAGAGGAATCGACGTATGTTTCCGGAGCTCTAGCATTAATCGTACATCCCGAGTAGAAACGGAGTGGTCAAAACAGCTTATGTTCAATGCTTCAATTCTTCGGACAAACTCCCTCGAATGATTTAGATCAAATCTAGCATTACCATCAACTAGTATCTTAATATCGTCTCCTACCGCATGTCGGATAGCCTGAAGGCGTTCCACATCCACGGAAACATCATTGCCTCTATCTGCTGCGACCACTTGATACTTAAGATATGGATGCCCCTCTTCCGCCATTTCTGCGGAAATACCCACCACATCGTCAATATCAAAAACGTTAAAGCCGCACGTTATGTAAACTGGAACTGAATCTCTACTAGCTCCTCCCAAGAGCTTGTAGATGGGCTGATTCAGAAACTTACCTTTGATATCCCATAAAGCAATATCACAGGCGCTAATGGCACGCCCTACTACACCCATCCGCGCTTTGTAAGTAGCTGTAATTTCCTCTGAAGCGTCAGCCCATATCTCTTCTATAAACATTGGATCCCGGCCTACCAAAAAAGGAGCCAAATCCCTATTTATCAACTCCCTGGTACCAAATCGCTCCAAATCACGCGCGATCCCATATCCAGTAGGGCCATCGTCCGTATCGATACGAACCAGTACCATACCAACAGTTCGAGGCTCACCGGAATAAGGGGTTTTTATAGGAACTTTAAGACAACTTGCCTCTACCTTAGATATAACCAAATCACACCACCCCAAATAAACTGATTGAAAAGACGTGGGCGAATATACTATCCAGTTAGAGTAGAGTCAAGCCAAGTCGAGTTAAGACACATTATTTTATGTTAGCTAAAAATTGCTCTATCGCTGAATTAACAACTTCAGGTCGTTCCGCCATGGGGAAATGACCCGCATTGTCTAATTTCAAATATTGTGAACCAGGAACAGCCTTATTAATTTCGAGTTCATACTCAGGCGGTTTTCCGGGGTCATCAACTCCCCTTATTAACAGCAGAGGTGTTTTCAGATCATTAATACGGTCGCTAACATCAAACTTATCAATCGTCACCAAATCTTTATACTGAGCTATGGGACCTATAGCGTCATGCCTAGACAGAAGATGTCTTCTCAGATCCGGATCCATGAACATCATAGAATGGGCCATAGCATCTTTCCATTGCTGGTAAACTTCCTGATCAGATGCAGCGTCTAACCTAAACTGCAGGCTAGCCGGAGGACGCTCTTTAGCTCTCATAGAGATCGTCATTAACACAAGCGCCTTAACTTCTTCTGGGAATTCCAAAGCATATTGCAGGGCTATACAAGCACCTAACGTAAAACCACATAGCACCAAATCTTCTGTGACTCCGCTACCCCATAGCCATCCCCTTAACCAGTTCGCATAGCTATCTACATCCTCGCACGGAGCCCCAACAGGGTGACCAGGAAGATCAGGAGCCAAACTACCTTCGAAATAGTCTAGTTGATTGCAAAAGGAGTCTGAACAACTCCCAGCGCCGGGTCCATGAATAAATACAAACTGAGACATTACATCAACTCCTAGATCTGGCAGAGTCATTAGTCCAGCATTTACTCTAATGCCGTTCGGTCCTCTAGTTAATACAATCTACTCAACCCGTTTTGAACATATACCGGAGAATACCATAGGCTTCCCCCAAAGTATATTCAGTTCACAGGAGTAAAACCTCTCTCAATATGATGTATTCACTCGCACAGTTAGTGCCTGTGTTAGAGATCAATATGTTAGTATATCCTGCAGCTTTAGAATCAAGAAAGGGATAATATTCTTGGATAAAACACATATAGCCAGCGCCCAGGTAAACGATGTTACAGTGCTTCACGACGTGATGGTTAAGATGCGCGACGGAGTTGAACTAGCGACAAACATATTCTTACCATCCAAAAATACGACTCCCATCGATGCAAAATATCCTGTCCTTTTGCAGAGGACCCCATATAACAAGTCAGATCCTAATCGGATGCTAGAATGCCACTTCTTTGCCGAACGCGGATACGTGGTTGCGTTCCAGGATTGTAGAGGATGCCATAGATCGGGAGGCGGATTCACAAAATATATCAGTGAAGGCCCTGACGGATATGACACTATAGAATGGTTGATCAACCAGCCTTGGTCAAATGGTCAAATAGGCACCTTTGGACTATCCTATTCCGCTCACACCCAGGCCGCGACAGCGTGTATGAATCCACCTGGTTTAGTATGCATGTGGTTGGATTGCGGCGGATTTTCGAATGCCTTCCTAACAGGTTGTCGGAATGGCGGAGCGTTCGAATTGCGCCAATTAACTTGGGCTTACAAAGAAGCTCTGCAGAGTCCTGACGTTACCGCAGATACGGTTAAATCCAAAGCGGTGAAAAACCAAAACATGCATGATTGGTTTCATAGATTACCATGGAAACAGGATCATTCACCGCTTAAATGGACTCCTGACTACGAGAAGTACTTATTGGACATATGGGCTCGGGAAAATTACGAGGAATATTGGGATCAAATTGGATTATGCGTAGAACATCACCAAGAGCAGTTTTCTGACGTCCC
>JAPNTN010000085.1:0-15130 GCA_027249445.1 Dehalococcoidia bacterium
AACTTTGCTTTGGGAGCAGTAATACTAAAGAAGCTGGCAGAACAAGCTGCCCCTTATTTTGAATATTTGGATATAGTAGAGTCCCACCACGAAGCAAAAATAGACGCTCCCTCTGGCTTTGCAATGAACCTAGCAAATGACCTGGGAGGTATAAAGAACTTTACTCGAAACATTACTGAAAAGGAAAATCTCTCAAACACCAGAGGTGGAGAACATCACGGTATATCCATTCACAGTATTAGAATGCCAGGACGTGTTGCGCAACATGAGGTTATCATGGGCACTTCAGGGCAAACTCTTTCAATCAGGCACGACACTCTAGGAAGGGATTGTTACATGCCTGGCGTAATTTTGTGCATCAGGAAAGTTGTTATTCAGAAAGGCCTTGTGGTAGGCTTGGAAAACGTGCTTGAAATCTGATCCCTAAACTCTGGCAACAAGCGGAAACAGTAGAATGCAGCACAAATCGTAAATTTTAACTAGCTGAAAAGTTAAAGGACTATACAAACAAATGGAAGATCTCAGTATAGCAGTTGTAGGGGCGACAGGGGCGGTAGGACAAGAATTCATTAATATAGTTGAGACTAGATATCCCAAAGCTAATAATCTGAGGCTACTAGCCTCCGAACGTTCAGCCGGGAAGATTATATCGGTAAACGGAAAGGACCTGAAAGTAGAAGAAACTACCGAAGAGTCCTTTAAGGGTATTGACATAGCCTTCATATCAGTAAGTAGTGAAATCAGTCACAAATTCGCACCCATTGCTGTATCATCAGGAGCTGTTGTCATTGATGATGGGTCAGCATTTCGTATGGAACCTACAGTACCATTAGTTGTCCCAGAGGTTAACGGATCAGATGTAGATTGGCATCAGGGAATAATATCTATACCGAACTGTTCAACCACGCCATTAGTAATGGTTGCGCATCCATTAAGACAACTCAGTCCTTTAGTACGCGTAATAGCTGATACTTATCAATCCGTATCAGGGGCAGGAGCATCCGCGATGACTGAACTAACTGAACAGACCAAAAGCCTGCTAGCAAGAGAAACCGTACAAGCAGAATCTTTGCCCAATCAAATCGGATTTAACGTGTTCCCCCATATAGATAGCTTTCTGGATACAGGATATACACGCGAAGAACAAAAAATGATAGATGAGTCGCGAAAGATATTACACTCTGACCACCTTCCGGTATCAGCAACATGTGTTAGGGTTCCAGTTTATGTCTCTCATTGCGTCGCAGTCCATATTGAGTTCGAAAACCCTATATCAGTATCGGATGCTCGTGAAGCACTATCCGCTATGCCAGGAGTAACAGTAGTTGATGATCCGTTAACACAAATATACCCAACCCCTGCAGATACCGCCGGTAAGGACGATGTCATGGTCGGACGTATAAGAGAAGATTTATCTAATCCAAATGGACTGGTTCTCTGGATCGTATCGGATAACTTGCGAAAGGGAGCCGCTCTGAACTCAATTCAAATAGCAGAGGAAGTAGTCAAGCGAAATCGTCTAAACTGACACGCATGACTTAATCCCGACACTTTGTGGCTTTAACACTATAGTCGTGTATAATACCCGGATTAAAAGTCTCGGAGGTTCGGAATGATAGAGGTAGGAAGACTTGTAACTGCAATGGTGACCCCTTTCGATGAAAGCGGTGACGTAGACTACAAACAAGCGAAAAGTCTTGCGAATGCTCTAATAAATTCCGGCAGTGACGGCCTAGTAGTCTCTGGTACCACCGGAGAGTCACCGGCGCTCACCTCAGATGAAAAACTTAGACTTTTTGCCGAGATAAAAGAAAGTATCGGGGACCGTGGGTCAGTAGTCGCTGGTACAGGTAATTATAATACTGCTGAAAGTATCGACATGAGCCGGGAAGCAGAGAGCGCTGGAGCTGACTGTCTACTGCTCACTGTACCTTACTACAATAAACCCCCGCAGGAAGGTTTGTACCAACACTTTAAGGCCATTGCTGAGAGCGTAACGATCCCATGTATGCTATACAACGTCCCTGGCAGGACCAGTCTGAACATGACTGCTGAAACCACTATCAGACTAAGCCATGTAGATAACATTATTGGGGTAAAAGAAGCAAGCGGAGATATGGATCAGATAGCTAGTATCATATCCGGCGCCCAAGACGGTTTCAAAGTGTGGAGTGGTAATGACAATGAAACTTTCTACATCATGGCGATGGGAGGATACGGGGTAGTCAGCGTACTATCACACCTAGTTGGCAATCAAATAAAACAGATGATGGGTCTCATACTTGAAGGTGACATAGAACAAGCCGCTGCTGAACATCATCGTATGCTGCCAATATTTAAAATAATGTTCACAATAACTAGCCCGATACCAGTGAAATATTCTCTAAATCAGGCAGGATTTGCAGCTGGGAAACCACGGCTACCTCTAGTAGAACCTGATCAAGCGGTTGCTAACAGAATTGATAGCGTAGTAGCTAATTACACAATTGATCTACCTATATAACTCTAGTGTTCTGCAATGAAGTTTTGAATGGTGATCATTTATACTCATCGGGGAGAAGGTCTGAGATTCTTCCCATTATTATATCTGACGCTCCATTTATAACACCCCTCGTGTAATTTCCTTCTATAACTGGCAGAGTAAAAGGACTGCCAATGTTCACATGTAAATCTCTGAACGGAAACAGCATACGCCAAGGTGGATATTTTTCTGTGCCGTATACGGCTATAGGAAGAATAGCCGCTTGAGACTTTAAGGCTAGATATGCCGCCCCGGGTTTGGCTTTCTGCAGGGTAGCTGTAGGGCTTCGCTGCCCCTCAGGAAATATCGCTAATGCATGGTCATTTGCCAATAAGTCCATAGCTATATTCATTGCCTCTGCCCCGCCGGAGCGATCTATTGGATAAACTCTAAATCGTTTCATGAAAAAACTCATAATAGTATTATTAAACAGTTCTTTCTTTCCCAAGAAGTCTAGAGGTCTTGTCAGAACAGCAGCTATAAATGGGGGATCATTGTATGAAAGATGATTAGCTACTACTATTAGGGGCCCATAAGGAGGTATATATTCTTGACCGGTAATATGTAACCTTCCGAAACTTCTAAAACACAGCCGTACGAAACCAGCTGCTATCCTGTAGAATATCGTCGTCTCATAACCTAGTCTTATCATATTTGGTAGTGTTCCAATATAGCATTAACAGTTTGTTCTATAGTCATTTCACTATTGTCAATTTCTATTGCATCAGTAGCCATTACCAACGGTGAGTCACTCCTCGATGAATCACGTTCATCTCTTGATATCGTCTCGTCTAGTACTTGGTCAAACGAAGTCTGCGATCCCTGGCTAATAAGATCATTAAATCTTCTTGTAGCCCGGCTTTCTACCGAAGCAGTAAGATATATCTTCAACTCAGCATCAGGAGCAATCACTGTGCCAATATCTCTCCCAACCATCACGACATCCCCGTGATCAATAATACCTCTTTGTAGACTAACCATGGAATTTCTAACACCGGATAAAGCTGCCACTATTGAAGAGAGCCTGGTCACTTCTTGACTCTTCAATTCATCTGAAACACGAACACCGTTAACAATGACAACATTAGTATTTTCTGTATCCAAATCCAACCGCATCTGAGATGCTACTAACTCTATTTGTGATTCATTTAATTCGTCTATTCTACGACTACGAACGACCCAGGCTACAGATCGATAGATCACACCGGTATCAAAATATCTAAACCCTAGCCTAGTAGCAACACGTTGACCTATGATGCTCTTGCCTGCGGCAACCGGCCCGTCTATAGCTATAACATTCTTATTAATCAATTAATTTCCCTCGTTGTTCAAACTAGTATAGCATTCGCGTAATGACACCTATTACAACCTGACACCCTATTGATTACATACACAAACCACAAGTTATCATCATCAAAATATATAGTTTTGTAATTTGTTAGTCGCTATAATTGTTACGAGTCCCAATACTAGATATTAATAGGACATTATTATGAACTGGATTGACATCGCGGTTTTAATTTGCTGGGGAGTATTAGCTTTCTGGGGATTCAGAACAGGAATCATAAAAATGATAGTCCCGCTAGTAGTGGTGGTGGTAGGTCTAGCACTATCCAGCCGCATAGCCGAACCAATCGGAAATATTTTGTCGTTTATTTCAGAAAATGAGAACGTACAATCAATCGCCGCATTCATAGTAATATTTATCGGTTTACTCATTCTTGGTACGATACTTAGTAAAGTCATAAAAATAGCCGTAAGTATTATTCCCCTGGGAGGCCTTGCTAATAGTGCATCCGGAGCAATAATAGGCCTGATCATTGGATTCATACTCCTATCTGGGATATTGACTGGTCTACAAAAATTCCCTGTAGGTTCAATACAAGAGACAATAGATGACTCTACCTTGGGGAGTTTCCTAGCTGACAACTTTGATGTTGTTACTAGGGGTTTAAAGATCATACCTAGCGATTGGAACCAGAAGGCTGGAGATATTGCGGATAGCATGCAAGAGAATATGAGTGATAGCTTAAAATAATTCTCTGTCCCAGATAATAACGATTCCATGCCATATCGAAGACATTGGTATATAATCCACCAGTGATATAGATATTAAATTACTAAGGTACGTATCAGGTGGTTAGAACACTTCCAACTGCTAAAGATATGGTTAGTAGTGAAGATAAGCAGGGCTTAGTCAGTCCCCAACAAGGCTTACTAAGTCTTCCTGTGTTAGTGCTAAACCTAAACTACGTCCCAATTAATATCTGCACCGGTCGTCGCGCCATTGTCTTGGTTGAAAAGGAAAAAGCAGAAACTCTCGACAATTACCAAGCAGAAATCCACACTATAAAAAGGCTCCTTCACGTTCCTTCAGTGATTCGTCTGGAATATATGGTCAAACGACCATATTCTCCACGTAAAATCTCAAAGAAAGAAATATTTTTGAGAGATCAATATACGTGTCAATACTGCACACTAAAGACATCTGAGCTGACTTTGGACCATGTCATTCCACGCATCCAAAAAGGTCCACACACATGGGAAAACGTAGTTGCGGCGTGTTCTACGTGCAACCTAAGAAAAGCGGGCCGAACACCGTTAGAAGCAAACATGCGACTTCTAAAAGAACCCAAAATTCCTCAGCCGAATCCATACCGGATTCTTCAAAACTACTCAATGATAGATCCCTGGATACCTTACGTACCTTGGAGCATGCAGGATCAGGAACGAATCAGCTAAACAAACTAACCATGCTATCTAACTTTAGGCATATTTAAAATCATATTTTCAAGAGCCAACCTAGGATTTACATTGTGGTCGAGCGCATAAATAGTCCGATCAACAACCCTTACAAAACTCGATATATCCCTAAAGTTCATATTACTCTCTTGATCTTTTAGCATTGTTATCTTGTCGCTATTAATCACATGCTCTTCACTCGACATGTTCAAAATAATCAGGTCGCGACACCACGTTCTCCATAAGTAGAGAACATCCTTTACCCCATCTCTATTCCTACCAAATTCAGAGGCCAGTTCGCTAACATAATCGAACTTTTCAACTAAGCCAGCTTCCATAGTTTGTTGTAAATGATTAAGATCGGCGTCACGTTGCTTCAGGACATCAGGGTTAGTGGCTGCACTTATCGCCCATCCGATACTCCCCCTTGAAAGCCGAGCTATTAATTCCGAATTTTCAGAATTACAAGAGTATTCGTCAATCAATATTTTGGTTATAAGTTCTTTAGGTAAAACATTGAATGTATAACTACGACACCGTGAACGAATAGTATCAAGAATATTAGCATCGTTATTAGTTAATAGTATTATTAATACTTGTGGTGCCGGTTCCTCAAGTGTTTTCAACAGGGCATTAGAAGCCTCAGTGCTAAGATTCTCTGCACCATCAAAAACAATTACTGTACATTTCCCTTCGAATGGTTTTAGATTGGTTTTATGTAAAACTTCCTTAACATCGTCAATACCAATAACAGTACGAGAACGCGAGTCATTGTCACTATTTTGCACTCCCAATACTCTAACATCTGAGTGATTTTTAGAAGCTATTCTTACACATTGCTCGCAAAGTCCACACGGTTGCTCCATGTCCGACACGCAATTAACCGCTTTAGCCAAGTCCATAGCAAAACACATTTTCCCAACCCCAGAAGGGCCACAGAAAAGATAAGCGTGTGCAAGCCTATTAGCAGATAAGCTAGCTTTGATTTGAGTTAATATATGATCTTGACCATGAATTAACCACAAGACACCCTCTCTCGTACAATAAACAAATAAATTTATACCACGTCACAATACATCAGATCTTCATAGCTCTCTCGACGTCGAATCAAGCGTGCAGTCCCATCTTTAACTAAGATTATAGGAGGACGCGGGTTCAAATTATAATTACTAGCCATCGAAGGACAGTAGGCGCCTGATGCAGGTATCGCAATCACATCTCCTGATGACAGCCTAGGTAAAAATATATCCGTTGCCAGAACATCGCCTGATTCACAATACTTCCCCGCAATAGTGACTTTGTCATCTCCAGCCTCATCTGCTTGAGCTGCTGATATAACCTCATAAGCAGCTTGATAAAGTGCAGGGCGAATGTTGTCTCCCATACCACCGTCTACACTAACGTACTTCCGGACTCCTGGTATGTCCTTAATCGCACCAACTTTGTACAGAGCTACTCCAGCGGGACCAATAATAGATCTTCCAGGCTCTATAAGAAGCTTTGGATACTCCATACCAAGTTCCTCGCAAGTAGCTGTCATGGTAGATACTATAGAACTTGCGTAATCAGAAATCTCAGGAGGCACTTGATCTCGAGTATAAGCTATTGCAAATCCGCCGCCTGGACTAAATTCTCTCAAATTCAGACCATCTTCTCTAAACTGTGCAGCAAATCTTAATACCAGATCGGTGGCCGCAGTATAAGGTTCTAGCTCAAATATGGGAGATCCTAAATGGAAATGAAGTCCGATCAGCTCCAGATGTTCGGCATTTAAAGCCCATTTTATAGCCTTCTCAGCATCACCAGTCTGGATAGAAAATCCAAATTTAGAATCGATGATTCCAGTAGTAGTATACGCATGTGTATGGGGATCTATACCAGGAGATACTCGGATCAATATATCCTGTACTTTGCCATTAATTGATGCTATCTCATTCAGGACCTCTAGTTCATGAAAACTATCAACTACCACACGGCCTATACCACCCTGTAACGACTGCGTGAGCTCATCTGGAGTTTTGTTATTCCCATGAAAATATACTTCTTGTAGCGGAAAACCGGCAGCTTTAGCCACTGCAAACTCACCACCAGAAACTACGTCTAAGCCCAAACCTTCTTCTTGAAAAATTTTTGCTAAGGCAGGATTTATATAAGCTTTCGATGCGTACAAAACTTTACTGTTCGGATAAATCGATGAAAACTGTTTGACAAATTCTCGGCACCTATTTCTCACTGTCAATTCATCTATCACATATACGGGAGTCCCGAATTCTGCCGCCAAATCAAGAGTGTTACACCCGCCTATAACCAATTGACCATGCGAATCTATTTCAGACGTCTCTGGGAATACGTTCTTAGGGAACATTATTTACCTTTCTGTACAAATTATATAGTCACCTACGGCTATCTTATTGGAGTACTCGAATAGACGCAAGAACACCAATCTAATAGATTCAATCTGACAATCATACAAGTAACGTTTTTGATATTAATATGGTCCCCTGCTAAAATTAGGCCTCGCTTTAAGATTCATTCGAAAAGGTTAATATACTGAAGATTCTACTTACAAATGATGATGGTATACATTCGCCAGGTTTATGGGAGGCAGCCAAGGCCCTTAACGAGCTTGGAGAAGTATTTATTGTAGCTCCAGACAGAGAACAAAGCGGGGTAGGTGGCTCACTCACATTACATCATCCTCTAATGGTACACTCTGCGCCTGTCAGCGGTGGACATAATCATTCAAATTCAATAGCCGCATATTCTGTTGAAGGTACTCCTGCAGACTGTGCAATTCTTGCATTAGAAGAACTAATCGGTAAAGTAGATCTTGTTGTGTCCGGGATAAATTCTGGATCAAACCTTGGCTGGGATGTCATGGTATCCGGAACCGTAGGGGCAGCTATGCAAGGGTACATGCGCGGTTATCCAACTATTGCAATATCCGTCGGATCTATCCAAAATCCACAATTTGGTCCAGCTGCAGCTCTTCTCCCATTGATCGGTAAAAGACTAATAGATAATTCTACAAACGGTCAATGTCTACTAAACATTAATATACCTAGTATCGCCTTGAACGAATTAAATGGAATAGAAATTACAAAACTAGGTGGCCGTTCATACGGAGAATCTATACGTAAAGATACGTCTGGAATTCATGATAAATACTGGATATCCCGCAACAAGCCAATTCATCAAGATAATGGGCCAGGGACAGATATGTTTGCCGTTAAGAATAGCACTATATCTATAACGCCATTACACCTCGGTCTTACCGACAATGACAATATATCCTCACTACAGGTTTTGCTGTCAGGTATATCAGATGAATTAAATCAAGCGACTTAAAAAGGAATTAATGCCACAGCTGTCATCAGATGTCTTTTAATGATATCTGTATCTTGACACCCGTATGTAGGCCACTTATTATAGGGCAGCTTTTCCTAGATCACGCAAGAGGTAACATTTATGGTCGATCTCAAACGCGGCGCCGCGATCGTTGGCATCAATGAGCATATAACCAGGTACTCACCTGACAAGAGTGAACTGCAAATACAAGGTGAAAGCGTAATAAAAGCGCTTGAAGACGCTGGATTGACTAAGAACGACGTTGAAGGTTTGTTTACTGCGTCCAGCAGCATTCGAAATAGTGGCTTAAATCTAGCCGACTACCTAGACATGTATCCAAAGTATGTGGACAATACTACTGTAGGAGGAGGATCATTCGAATTCCACTTATCCCACGCCTTGACAGCTATCGCTGCAGGAAGAATTAACTGCGCAGTGATAACCTACAGCAGCTTGGCCAGGTCTGGAGGCGTGTCTGTAGGGACAGGTGGAGTGGCCCGATTCGGACATCCTAGATTAGACCCGTCGCCAGATAGCTTCGAAGAGCTTTACGGACTGACCACAGTAGGACTATACGCTATGATAGCGCAGCGTCACATGCATCTGTATGGGACTACTTCAGAGCAGCTTGCAGAAGTTGCTGTTGCGATTAGAAAACATGCTTCTATGAATCCTGAAGCTCTATTTAGAACACCCATAACCGTCGACGATGTTGTAAATGCAAGAGTAATATCATCTCCTCTGCATCTGCTAGATTGTTGCGTAATAACGGACGGAGGCGGTGCGGTCGTAGTAGCATCCCCTGAGCTGGCCCGCAATTGTAAACAAAGTCCCGTTTGGGTTTTGGGTGTTGGCGAAGCCCTAGCACACCAAGGCGCTGGCAAACGTAACTTAATGGAAATTGCCGCAAAACAGAGTACAACACCCGCTTTCGATATGGCAGGAGTAACTCATAAAGACATCGATATGGCCATGATATACGATTCCTTTACTATCACAGTTATAGAAACACTAGAAGATCTAGGATTTTGCAAAAAGGGCGAGGGAGGAGATTTCGTTTCCGGCGGGAGACTAGAAATCGGCGGAGAACTTCCAATAAATACTGACGGTGGTGGCTTATCATCAAATCACCCAGGGATGAGAGGTATTTTTCTTCTTCTAGAAGCTACCCGACAACTAAGACATCAGTTCGAAGGAACACCAAGACAAGTGCCAAATTGTAATATAGCCTTATGCCACGGGACTGGGGGAGCATTAGGATCGCGCCATAGTGGCGGGACGGTCATTCTGGGGAGGGACTAATATGCCTGAATGGAACAAACCTTTACCTAGCGTAGTAGGTGAAACTAAACCGTATTGGGACTCGTGCAAAAGAGGAGATCTGGTAATACAAAAGTGCGATGATTGCGGTGAATACCAGTTCTACCCGCGTGGCATATGTTCTAACTGCTGGTCAAACAATATTCAGTGGGTTAAATCAACAGGGAAAGGCACTGTATGGACATATACAGTGACGTATCAGAACAGAACACTCGGATTCGCTCAAGATGTTCCTTACATATTAGCGTTGGTAGAGTTAGACGAAGGCGTAAAGATGTTTACTAACATCGTCGAGTGCGAACCGTCTAACGTTCAGATCGGCATGTCAGTTGAGGTAACGTTTGTTCAAGCTAACAATCAAATCAGTGTCCCCTACTTCAAACCAGCATAATAGCTATATCTATACAAATGATCTAGTTATTCCGTAATTCATCGCACATGTCTTGATCAATCGCGGCGAGTTCCGGCTGATCATTGAATAGATATGCTAGAGATCTACGGCCATAATAATTATCGTCTTCTGGGTTCAAGGATATAGCCTGGGTCAAATCAACTATGGAATCCTCATATAAACCGAGTTCGTATTTAGAAACTCCGCGGTTAAAATAAGCTTCTGCAAAGCGCGCATCTAACTCAATGGCTCGTGTGTAATCTGATATAGCCTGATCATATACTCCATTACGGCTATACCGATTACCACGATCATTAAATCCTTGCGCGTCTTCCGGATCAGCAGGAGGTTCAGATCGATTTCTCATTTGTGTGTATCCTACCAAGAGAACTTAATCTCATCTAAGATAATACTGATCTGACCAACCCACCATCTACTAACATGGTAGTTCCAGTAATATAGCTAGATCGGCTTGATGCCAAAAACGCAACCAAGTACGCCAATTCTTTAGGATCGCCTATCCTTCCCACCGCGGTCTCTGACGCTCTAGCGGAAAGACCTTCTTCTACTGATGTTCCAAGCTCATTTGCGCGGTTGGTCACATTGGATAACATACGTTCTGTCAAAATTGACCCAGGGCACACGTTATTGATCAGTATTCCGTCTTTACCAACTTCATCAGATAAACTCTTGGCAAAGGCTACTACCCCCATCCTTGTTGCTCCAGACAGAGCAAGGTTCGGGATAGGTTGATACACACTACTAGCGAGAATATTAATTATCCGACCACCTCCCTGTTCTTTGAGATGAGGTATGGCCTCTCTGGACATTCTAGCAAAAAAGAATAAAGATCTCTGCACGGCAGTTTCCCATTGCTCTTCAGTTGCATTGGATGATCGAGCCAATGGTGGCCCACCAGAGTTATTTACCATAATATCTATTTTGCCGTAATGGCCCACCGCAGTATTTATCAATTCTTTTATAGTATCGTAGTCCTCTAAATCACCAGCAAAGGTGAGCACCTCTGCACCGGTTACATCTCGAATCTCTTCTGCTGTTTTATCCAGCGTATCTTTCGTTCGACTACAGAGAACCAACTTAGCTCCCTCTTCAGCTAATACGTCAGCACAAGCTTTTCCCAAACCTTGACTAGCTCCACCTATTACAGCAACTTTACCTTGTAATTCTAAATCCATTAAGTCAGTCTCCCTTTTTTGCGTTGATCATTAAACATACCAGGAAGTAAGTAGCAAAGTAACTTACCCGATATATTTGCTCATCTGTTAAATATCAAACTGAAGCGGATTATATCAGAGCTTAATCCAGTAGCCAATTTAATAACTATGCTTAATGTTATACTTATCACCAGTAACTTTTATCTCAGGAACAACATCCATATGGATATAGAAGTAACTCTATTAGACAATATCCACAAAGAAGCAGTCCGACTCGCAGAAGGGGCTGGTAAAATACTGTCTGACCAATTTGGTAAAACAATCTCCGTCCAATTTAAAGACTCTCTACAACGAGATCCTGTCACTTCGGCTGATCTTAGCACCCAGGAGTACCTTGAATCAGAAATTAAGAAAATCTTTCCTACACATGGAATATTAGGGGAAGAAACGAAAGATGAAAACTCAGAAAGTCTGAATGAACATGCTGCCGATATATTATGGGTCCTAGACCCCTTAGATGGCACCACAAACTTTATGAATGGCATACCAATATACGCTTCCTCAATAGGTGTATTGTACAAGGGGCTACCTGTTGCAGGTGCTATATATGTGCCTTGGCCAGGCAAGGCGAATGGATTGATAATCCATAGTCAAAAAGATGCAGGATGCTACGCTAATACAGACCGAGTTTCCGTTACCAATAATGACAAACCTATTGGCAATCGATTGATAGGATTGCCCGGATCTTTTTCGCAATTCAATAAATTTAGATCTTCATTTAAAGGGCCTATAGGAGAACCCCGAGTCACCGGCAGCATAGCATATGAGTTAGCAATGACAGCAATCGGAGTTTTTCAATATGCCATCTTTGGCGCGCCAAGGATGTGGGATATGCTTGGAGGAACAATCGCTGTACAGGAAGCCGGCGGCATGGTTATGACGAAATCGAAACAAAGCGATCAATGGGACGCGATAACCACTTTAATTCCAGAATGGGAAAGCAAAACCCCCACCTTAAAAGAATTGCGCAACTGGGTCGCTCCTATCGTGGCCGGAAACCAATCGCTAGCTTCTCTAATATCAGAAAACATTACCACTCAACCCACCACTTCCAGACTATTATCCCTACCAAGGAAGCTTAAGTCCTAAACGCGTGAGACCCATATTTAGACTTGATCAGGGTCCCACCCCCAAGTTCTTGGACCCCAACCAGCTTCAAAGACTTCCCCACGTTTTACGGCCAATACCGGAATGACAGCTTTATCAATCGTCCGAGACCCGCCAACTACATCGTATACGATCCAGTTACCATCTTTTATATCTAAAACTGATATATCAGCTTGCATCCCTACACCAAGAGATCCCAAACGATCAGTTTCATTCAAAGACATAGCGGGGTTGAGCGTAGACATTGCTACAACTTGGTCTAATGTAAACCCCATAGCCAAGAACCTGGTCATCATCTCCGTCATGCTATGAACGGTATTCTGACGACCTGGTAGAGTTAAATCAGTACTAATACAATGAGGAATTAACCCTTGATCTAATATGCGAGCTCCTATATCAAAACTGAAATTTGCTCTCCCGTGGGCTGTATCTAGCCAAACTCCTCTGTCTTTAGCTTCCTGTGCTTCGGGAACAAGTTTGCCGTCAGATCCAATTACTCCACCAGGATTTGCTGTAAATAAGTGAGTAACTATGTCACCCTCTTCCAATATTGGTAGAAGATCTCTTATAACATCCGCATCATATCGATGCTCTGTGTCACCAATATGAACCATTAATTTAACTCCCGCTTCCTTGGCAGCGCGTTTAGCCATTCTAGGCATCTCCATACCCATAATCTCTAAAGCAGGGGAAACCATTCGCGCTTTTATTCCTCGAATTACATCTCGATTGGCTTCAACAGTCGCAATAGTTTTATCTAAATCTATACTAGCAGGACTAAATATATCTGGAGTAGTAGCAAGCCCAGTTCGACATATATGCAAAAATGGCAAGACTTCAGTATGATTGTTCGGAATAATATGCTCCGGAAACCCTCCAAATGTATCGCACCCTGAACTTCCAGCATCCACCATTGTAGTAACTGCCGCCCGAACTCCTCCCAAATCAGCTTTCACACCATTGCCATTTACTCCGTCATAAACGTGTGTATGCAAATCTATCAACCCTGGAGTCACTATTTTGCCAGAAACATCAATTGTCCTACTGGCCACATCTGATGAAATATTCTCTTCTACTAATGCTATTTTTCCGTCTAATACAGCTACATCTTTTTTACCATTGATATTGTTTTTCGGATCAATAACTGTGCCGGATTTTAATACAAGATCATACATTTTGTGTTTAGCTCCTATTAAATTCAAAATGGGCAACTAAGATATATCCAAGTTTACGTACTATAAAATTCTATTCCAAGTATTCATCAGCTAGTTCACGTAGCCGAAATTTCTGTACTTTACCACTAGACGTCATCGGAAAATCATCCATCAGTATCAATTTCCGGGGAATTTTAAAACTGGCCATTTGACCTCTGCAAAATTGATCTAATTCATCCAACTCTAAACTATGACCTGTCTCTAAAACTATGCAGGCGCATGGCACTTCACTAAGGCGATTGTCAGATATACCGATAATCTGCGCTTTGTTTACTGCAGGATGGGAAAGGATGTACGCCTCCACTTCCATAGGATCTACGTTTTCACCACCAACTTTTAGCATATCCTTATATCTACCCAAGAACCGCATGCGGAAATCTTCTCTCATCACTGCGACGTCACCGGTATGCAACCACCCGTCCTGATCTATAACTTCATTAGTTTCTTGTTCTTTTTTATAATAGCCCTGCATTAATGAATAGCCACGAACACACAGTTCTCCAAGATCTCCAAATGACTGGATTTCTCCAGTACTAGGTTCAATTATCTTAAATTCATACCCCGGTAGAGGATGTCCAGACGCTAAACATCTATCATCTACAGAAGAATCTAGATACGAGCGCGTCGCCCCCACTCCGACTTCGGTCATACCCCACGCCGTTATGGTAGGACACAGGTCTTTCTGGGTCCGCATGGCAACAGACTCACTACTAGCCATACCAGCAGCCAATAGGGCAACTCTTAAGCTGCTTTTATCCGTGGTATGTATATTGGGATGAGAAGTTATATCAAAAAAATGTGTGTCAAATCCATTGAGCACTGTAGCTCTTTCAGTTTCAATAAGATCTAGGACCGTAGCTGGATCAAAGGATGACATTAATACCATTCTCGCTCCAGACACCACTGACATTATGGGTCCCTCATATAGGCCGAAGCAGTGGAATAACGGCAGATACATCAATATCACATCCCGCGAAGTCATACCCATCCTACTAGCAGCATCCACCAAAGTACGTTGTATATTATGTGAATGCATAACGCCTTTAGGAAAACCCGTAGTCCCCGATGTATACATAAGAAGGACGGTATCGTCAGGTTTGACATTAACTTGGGCGTCGCCGTAGGCCTGGAGGTCTGAACCGCTATCCATCATATCCTCCCAGGTTACTGCTCCCTCTGGATGATCATCGCCAAGTACCACAACACGTTTAAGTTGCGGGAATTTATGTGCTCCAAGTTCTGATTCATACCT
>JAPNTN010000086.1:0-8920 GCA_027249445.1 Dehalococcoidia bacterium
CGGGAAAATTACGAGGAATATTGGGATCAAATTGGATTATGCGTAGAACATCACCAAGAGCAGTTTTCTGACGTCCCCCAGGTACATCTGGGGAGCTGGTATGATCCATATGCAAAAAGCACGACAGATAACTTTGTGTTACTTACCGAGAGAAAAAAGAGCCCCGTGTGCCTTATCATGGGCCCCTGGACACATGGCGGTAGGTCTCTTACCTACTCGGGAAATATAGATTTCGGATTGCAATCTTCAGTGGAAGGGAATCTTGATATAGATTACAACCACTTGCGTTTGAGGTTCTTTGATAATCACCTTAAAGACGACCGACCAGCTCAACACACCATGCCAGCGGTAACGCTCTTTGTCATGGGAGGTGGTAGCGGAACCAAGAATGCTACAGGCCGATTGGACCACGGAGGATATTGGAGGGAAGAAAATGAATGGCCTCTCCTACGGGCTATTAATACTAAATATTTTATTCATGAGAGCACACTGACTACTACTATCCCAGAGAGCGGGGCAGATGGCATCACATACTTATACGACCCTAACAATCCGGTACCCACCATCGGGGGAAACATCTCATCGGGCCTGCCAATCATGGAGCCTGGGGGGTTCAACCAGATTGAAAATCCGGAGTTTTACGGTTCATCCAAACCTTATTTACCGCTCAGCTCGCGGCCAGATGTCCTGACTTTCCAGACCCATATATTGGAACAAGCTATTGAAGTAACAGGACCAATAAAGTCAGTATTGTGGATTAGTTCAGAGGCCATAGACACCGATTTCACAGCAAAATTAATTGATGTGTATCCCCCATCAGTTGATTATCCAGAAGGATACGCATTAAACATAACAGACGGAATCATCAGAACTAAATTCAGAAACTCCTGGGACAAGCCCGAACTGATGCACTCTGGTGAACTTTACCAAGTTACGATTGAACTATACCCGACAAGCAATTTATTCGTGAAAGGTCACCGTATTAGATTAGACATCTCATCTAGTAACTTCCCAAGACTTGATGTCAACGGAAATACTGGAAATAACCCCGGATTAGATCCAGTCAAAATACCCACTAGGAACACCATATATCAAGACAAAGATCACCCGTCTTATATCGAGCTGCCAATAATCCCTACTTAACAAACCTAGGCATAACTTCGTGAGCGAATAGTTCTAGTTGATCGGATGGAATTGGATCGGCAAATATTAGGAAAAAATACCTTATGCCATGGTCTATATAAGACTGTATCTTACGCGCACACTGCTCAGGAGTGCCAGCGATAGCTCTTTTCAGAGATTCCCTATATTCAGATTCATCCCTTCCCATATTGCGAGCATTATCCTTTACCAACTGCTCATACTTAGCCTGATCTTCAGCTATAACGACTGAAGTATTATGAGTAACTTCTATATCCTTAACATCTCTACCGACTTCCTCACAATATTCAGCCAATATTTGTAACTTGTCGTCATGTTCTGCCAAAGACATACCATTCCCAATATTACACATATCCGCCTGGCGTGCGACAGCTTTCAACACATGCTTTTCGCCATGCCCCCCTATAAGTATAGGAGGATGTGGTTTCTGTACTGGCTTAGGGTCATGGTGTGCGTCCGCAACGCCATAATATTTACCTTGAAAATTGACCGTGTCCTCTGTCCAAAGCTTTCTGATCAAACTAACGGCTTCAGTTAACATGAGAGATCTAATTCTCGTTGATGGAAAATCATAACCTGACGCAGTATGGTCGGTACGCCCACCGCCGGCACCTATCCCCAGCTCAAGCCTCCCATTGCTTATGACATCTAACGTTGAAGCCATTTTCGCCAATAAAACGGGTTCACGATATGTGTTCGCGAGAACCATTGGGATCATGCGAATACGATCTGTAGCAGATGCCAATGCAGAAAGAGTGGTCCAACACTCCAATGTGGGTATATTGATTAAATCATAGAGGCTAGCAGAGTAATATCCCAAATTATCAGCAGATTGCCACACTCTCAGTAAATCTTGATAGCTGTATTTACCTTGATGGATACGAACACAGAACTTTACTTGCTTTTCCATAATTCCCTACGAGAACATTAAGGCTCCGGCCTAATTATCCGGAGCCTGTATTGAATGACTATTGGGTTTATCGTTTAGTTACCATTTTTTATAAAATCCGCTATCCGCTCTGCTATCATCATAGTCGTCACATTTGTATTTGCCCTGATACAATCTGGCATTATTGAAGCATCCACTACTCTCATATTCTCAATTCCTTTTAATCGGGCGTACTGGTCTACCACTGCCATTGGATCAGAATCAGGACCCATCTTACATGTACCTGAAATATGGTGCTGCGTCGTTACTTCCCTAAGCATCCATCGGTCTAGAGCAGAGTCATCCTCAAGGTCCGCATCAGTAGGGGCTATACGCTCTTGGACTATATCCTGCATGTCTGGATGGTCTTCAAATCCAACACATATTCTTACCATTTCTCTCATACGTTCTCTGTCCCATTCTTCTTGAAGGTAATTGTAATTAAGATCTGGTTGCTGATAGGGGTCCGCAGAGTTTAACCCAATGTGCCCCGCCCCTAATGCTAGTTGGAGGCCGGCGGTGATGCGAATACCCAGAGGTTTCATACGATCACCTCCACGGTCTACTCGTTCAGTAGCAAAGGACTGCATACTCACTTTGATATCATTCCGTAAATCTGATCCGGTTGCCGTATACCGCAGGGTTACCTGCATCCTAGGAGCCATACCGTCCAAAGGAAATCCTTCCTTAGTTCTCCAGGTAACAGCAACCGAAGGATGGTCTCTGAGATTCTGTCCGACACCTGGGGCGTCAACCACCTGAGATATATTAGACTTCCCTAACTCTTCAGATGGGCCAATACCGGATAGCATCAGTATATGCGGTGACCCTATGGGACCAGCACTCAGGATAACTTCATCACTTTCTACTACGAATGTCTCACCTGAACTTTCAACCTGGACTCCGGACGCTCGGTTACCTTCAAAAATAATTCTATGAACATGACAATCAGATTTAATTGTCAGATTTAGACGATGTCGCGCCTGATCCAGATATCCCAGGGCGGTGCTCATTCTAATGCCGTTAGGGTTATTAAATGGGGTTGGGCCAACCCCAGTAGAATCGGGATGATTATGATCAGGACTGTCCGGGAATCCCGCATTTCGGCAAGCATTGTAGAAAGCCACTTGTGCTGGCAACCATTCTTCACGCTTAAACCGTCGAGCAATTATGGGGCCATCACTGCCGTGAAAATCGTCCTTGAAATCACTGTCTGTCTCTATTTTTCTGAAATAAGGCATAAGTTTTTGGAAATTCCATTGATCATTGCCCATATCAGCCCAGGTATCGTAATCTTCAGGAACACCCCTCAGAAATACCTGGCCATTAATGGCGCTTGATCCGCCGGTAACTTTTCCTCTAGGTACCAACATATTGTCAGATTCAGGCGTAGGTTTCCCGGTAAATTGCCAGTTATGATCACTGACCATAATGTCAGTCTCTGTAGCGTATCCAAACTTTACCTCTTCAGGCAGATGTTCAAAGTTCGGATAGTCAGGTCCAGCTTCCAATAGCAGAACATGGCAACTCGGATCTTCAGTTAAACGTGTGGCCATAATGGAACCGGCTGACCCAGCACCTATAATAATATAGTCGTATTTCATATCTTACCTCCTGAATAGCATGACATTTACAGGGCATATTATAAGAGTGATTGAGGACCGTCAATTACTCCGCAACTTTTCAATTATCACCTTGACCTTGCTTCAAAGGGGACAGACAATGGTAGCGAAGTAATCGCACGTAACAAATGGAGTAACGATGGCAAACATACTTAGAGTCTATTCAGGTGATGATGGAGAATCCCATATAGAGACGATTGAGCTACCCATGGAACCATTCGTGGACACTGAAGGTGCTTATGGAGAAGGAACTCCAGTAGAAAACGGTGGCATAACTTTCAGGGTAGGTCCAGTCGGATACGTACTCGAATGGCACTGTGCTCCTAGGAGACAATACACCATAACGTTATCAGGTGCTGCCGAGATAGAGGTAGGTGACGGTACCAAGCAACAAGTGGGACCTGGTGATGTTCTGCTAGCTGAAGATCTTACCGGTAAGGGGCATATTACGCGCGTAGTAGGCAATGAACCCAGGTTCTACGCTGTAGTTCCACTGAATGACTAATAATGTCAGCTAATACTGACACTGGACCCGCATCAGCTCGATTTTTTTACGGGTGGCTAGTATTAATCGCGGCTTCTATCCAAGGTTTCCTGGGTGTAGGAATGGTTATAAGTGGCTTCCTCGTATTTTTCCTGCCCATCCAGTCCGACATAGATATCAATGCTGCCTCAATGTCTCTGGTAATCGGGCTCGCCTGGGCAGTAAGTGGAGTAGTCGCAGTACCTGCTGGTTGGGTGTCTGACAAGTTCGGAACCCGTAAATTAGTACTGTACGGAGGTGTAATTACAGGTCTGGGATTGATTATGCTTTCGTATTCCCAGTCCTACTGGCACCTATTATTATTTTATTCAGGGATAGTTTCAGTCGGTCGAGTTGGAGCTCTGAGCCCCACACTATTAACCGTTGTAAACCAATGGTTTGTCAGGCGTAAACCACTAGCAATGGCCGTGTTAAGCACATCATTTGTGGCCGGAGCAGCCAGCGTAGTACCTATTCTAGCCATTGGTAACACACAGATTGGATGGCGACTGACAATACTATCTTGCGGGGTAATATTCGCAATAGTATCGGTAATCGTCGCTGCAGTACTCCGTAATAAACCAGAAGATATGGGTTTATTCCCCGATGGCGACTCCGTAAGCTCTGAAGCAGATAGGCCCGTATCCCCTCTTACGACCAATGAACCTCAATATACCGTCCGTCAGGCTTTGATGACCCAGGCTTTCTGGCTTCTACTAATAGGATTAGTTGTCAGAGTATCAGTAGCTGACGGAGTGATAATCCACCAGATACCAATGCTGGTGTGGAGAGGCATCGAAGAACAAACCGCAGCCTATTACCTTTCTTTCATGTTCCTTATTGCAATACCACTTAGATTCGGTCTTGGAATCATGGGAGGATACGTGTCCATAAGGCTCATACTATTCACTGGGATGGCGGTTGGATCAATTGCCACAGCCCTAATGTATATGATTGCAGGTACAGAAATCGCCATAGTCTTTGTACTGGGATTAGCGATAGTAGAAGGTATTGCCACCACAAATTGGCTCGCAGTGGGACAATATTTTGGGAGGCGGCACTTTGGCACGCTCGTTGGAATCATGACCATAAGCCACTGCTTTGGATCACTAATATTCCCATATATAAGCGGATGGATATTTGACGCAACTCAAAGTTACGATCTAGTTCTACTCATTACAGCACCTTTGTTCATGTTCGGAGGTCTTGCTTTCCTGATGGCAAAAAAACCAGTATGGAACCGACAAGAGAGATAACCATTTATATCTAATAAACATCTCACCAATATACTAGACCAATTTTTTCGGTCAGAGTACACTTAGAATAAGGTCAAAACAGTACTGCCGGTGTAGCTCAGTGGTAGAGCAACGCTTTCGTAAAGCGTAGGTCAAGGGTTCGACTCCCTTCACCGGCTCCACTCTATTGTTATTCGCCAGAACTCATAAAACAGAGTGCAAATCTTCAAATCGTTTCGCCCTTACCTGTAGTGTTAATAACCTATCGGAGAAATACCTAATGTTGATACGCAATATTTTCCTATTAACTACACTGTGTTTAATATTTTCCGCGATGAGCTGCAGTTCAGATACCTCCTCCGAATACCCATCAAATGATTACGACAGACCTGAACGTAATATGGACCGGGAAAACCGAGAAGACGAAAAGCAACGTCGCGACGGTGAGCGTGCTGGTCGAGAAGAAGAAAGACAACGCAGGGAAGCCGAATACAAGAAAAACCGAGAGAGCGGTGAACACCGTGGTCAACAACGTCATGATCGAGATCAGAAAGAACACGAATTTGAAAGTAAACCTCCCAGGGATATGAAGATGGCGGCCAAAGAACTAGGGATTTCCCCTGAAGCCCTTCGGAAAGCCCTTGGTGGACCACCTCCAGAGATACAACAGGGAGCAAAGAAACTTGGTATCAGTGAAGAAAGACTTCTGGATGCCCTTGGCATACGAGAACATCCAGAGGGGCATAAGGGCCCCCGTGACAATAATCCCCTAAAAATAGCAGCAGACAAATTAGGAGTGGACTTCAAAGAATTTCAGAATGCCCTTGGTGGACCACCTCCAGATGTTGAAGCTGCCTCAGAAAAACTTGGCATAGATGTAGATAAAATAAGAGAAGCCATGGCTGCCCCCCCGAAGAAGAGGAAAAGTCCCTAACTAAGGATCTGTTAGACAGAACCATTAACTATTACAGATAATCGTTTACAGAGCCAACGGGTGTCCCATCTTTCAGCCCGATCTGTCTGGTGACACTCATGTTGTATGCCGCTGATAAAACGGCACTCATGTGCCTACCATATCCACCAGCGACTACAATAATAATATTGTCAGGGCGAGGAACGATTGGCATCATTGCCTCATCGTCGTTAGTGTCAACAAAGTCAGGCAATTTCACAGTGCCCCAGCCACCACCTTCCCTAAGGTCCCCGACCTTGTTCTGTGCCCGATCAAACAGGAATTGTTTGACCATGCTTTTTGACCAATCACGTTCCTGGAGCCAGAAGGCAGCTTCAGCGGTAAGAACCATCATCTGCTCACCCTCAATACCGCTTCGGTAAACTCCATTAGCACCTAGGTGCCGCATAGCAGAAGCGCCGCTTTCCAAATACCTCTCGGGGGTCTTACTTACCAGGTCATTAACGTTATGAGGAGCCTCAGTACAGAACACCGTTACAGAACTAGTGCCCGGTTCAAAGCCTCTCTCCACATGCAATGATTCCCATGGGCTTTCTTCTTCGTCTTCCCCAATACAGTACGAATATTTACCTGGATGGCCATGAGTAGCCATATCTGTAATACCAGGTATCCCGCCGCCAATATTGGTACATATTAACCTGACCGCCCTGCCTATGGTAGCGTTCGCACGCCAGCCTTGCCCAAATACGTTCTGCCTACAATTCACTTCCAGCTCATTGCGCATTGGCCCGTTAATTATCACAAGGTGAGCGCCGGGATGAGTCGTTGTTTGACGTCCATAGAGATTGTATTGTGGCTCAACCATCGCCGATATGGCAGTAATAACTACTGGCAGATATTCTGGCTTGCAGCCTGCCATAACTGAATTGATAGCAATTTTTTCTACAGTAGCTTGCCCCTGTCTGGGTTCCACTATGGAAATGACTTCACTAGGATCGCGGTCCGTGAAGCGAAGCATAGCCTCTACCAGATCCTGCGTGGGGGGTATTATTGGAAGCCCATCAGTCCACCCAGCATCGTAGAAATGCTCATATATCTCGTACGCAGAGTCATTTAAATCTAATTGCTTGGCAGCAGGGCCTTGATTCCGCATTTCCGGCGCGTCCTTTACGCGTCCAGCAGTGCCTGTACCAACTCACTGTAATGAGAGGAAACATCAGCACGTATCTTATCTTCTGGTTGCGCAGATACTGGGTGTTGAATTATCACTATGGGAAGATTCGGCATCTTCTGGAGTCTAGTAAGGCGTTTTCCATATTCTGCGAACGAATGAGTCACTATGGCAACCGTCGGTATGCCAATTCTCTCTAGACTCATGCAATCGTGGACACTCCACGACGTACAGGATCCTCAATCACCAGTCGCGGTGATCAATGCATCTACTTCTTCAATCAACTGTTCTTTTATGTCAGGGGTCATGCCACTGACACTTTGTTTACGGTAATGACGAACGTCGATATTTGGAAACTGCTCGCTAAGCTGTTCTTCTATCTGGTTTAAAATGACGTCTGTACGGTCTTTTGTATTATTGAGGAGACCCACAACTTTCCCATCGAAAGTATTAAGCCTGTTAGCAAGATCATCACTTCCCACTTGATCATCTGCAGTGGGATCGAACACTTTTATCTTCTGTGCAATCATGATTCACTCCTTCCTAATTGCGATATTCGGGAGGCATATTCACAGCGCTAGACTAACACATCTAACTAGAAGGTAACAATAACACCTTGAACCCAGCTTCTAATCAGCTTCAATATTAACAGTCACGGAACTTAGAGTGACGGGTATCACAGCATCATCGCTATCATCGAGTGTCATGACGACACGGTGAGTAACCACTCCTCGTTCAGTACGAGCCGATTCATCAACATATGAAACCCTTGCTGAGAGTTTCATGCCGTCAGAACCTATTTTTATCGAAACAGACTTCCCTACGTTAACCATATCAATGTCTGATGCATCAATTATTGAATGGACTTCTACAACATTAGGGTCAATAATTTCTAACACAAGCGAATTGTTAGTCACTTTATCGTCCACATCGACATTAACTATAGATATAATCCCATCAAAAGGCGCTAATACATTAGCCCCATCCAGATTAGAGATCGCATCTTCAAGAATCGCTTCTTTCGACTTTAACGTCGCAGTTTTGACATCAACGTTAAAACTGTCCGGACCATCCATAAGATCATTAAGTTCCTCTCGGGCCAGCGCCACCGCAATCTCTCTTGTTTCCAATTCCACAGCGTCAGCTCCAAGCATTTCTCTCGCCAACTCCTGATCTGCGACAGATAATTTAGATTTAGCATCGGCTACATTTGACTCCAACACATTGAGATTTACTGTATCTGGACCGTCCAATTCTTTCTGCAAATCTATCTCTGCCTGCGCTAAGGTAGCCCTAGCCACTTCCACTGCTGACTGTCTAGTATCTAAGTCCAGTGCCTGGTCTACCGAATCCATCAAATCTTTTAA
>JAPNTN010000087.1:0-7717 GCA_027249445.1 Dehalococcoidia bacterium
AAACCGGTTGTATCTGATGGTGGTTTGCTAACTTCTTTAGCCGCAGGTACAACTGCAAAACCTGGATATGTTTTGGAAGGTAGTGTTTTTAATGGAGGGTCAACTGTACAGTGGCTTAGAGATGAGCTGCAAATTATAAGTTCATCCGCCGATATCGAGAGTTTGGCCCTAGAAGTAAATGATTCTGGTGGTCTGGTATTTGTACCTGCCTTTACTGGATTAGGTGCTCCCCTGTGGGACCCGTATGCTCGGGGTTTGCTTATAGGTATCAATAGGGGTACGTCAAAAGCTCATGTGGCACGAGCTGCTCTAGAAGGTATTGCTCAGCAATGTGTAGATGTTATCGAATATATGGAGAAGGATTCTGGTATTGCGGTGAAAGAAATGAAGGTAGATGGTGGGGCTTCGGTTAACAACCTTCTCATGCAGATACAATCGGATATATCTGGAATACCTATAATAAGGCCTAGTATGGTAGAAACGACCGCTCTTGGAGCTGCTTTTCTAGCTGGACTGGGAGTAGGTCTCTGGGAAGATGTTGAATCTATAGGCAATGCTGACAATCAATTCGATACGTTCTATCCCCAGGGGACTGATGTTGTTCGAAGATCAATGAGAGAATCCTGGACTAAAGCCGTTCATAGAAGTCGGACCTGGGTTGATGCGTAAATTGTTTAGATGTAAGCTTTTTGTCGGAGAGAAGTTTAATTTGTGCAAGGCTTGTTTACCTTGCTATAGGAGATGTGGATGTCTCAGGAACTAGGCCGAGTGCAGCGTCCTCCTGTAGATCAATATAAGGACAAGCGAAAACTATTGCTGGTTCCATTGATTCAGTCTCATCCATCCATTGATGATGCTGGTGCAACTATTATATCGACGTATTGGGCCCAGGTGACTACGCAACTGGAAGTCATGCAAACTCAGCTTGGAGCTATATCCGTAGTTTATTGCGAAAACTTGGCGGAGGGAGGAGACCAAGGACTTGAGCAATTGCAAGCCGCGGACCAAAGCACCTATGAACTAGTCAGTACTGTAGTGTCCGAAGGAGCCACCTTAGAAGTTATAGAAGAACTGGAATCATTGTCTGAACTTATAGACTTACAAAGATTTCTGGCGTCTCCTATGGTTAGCCAAAAAGTCGCTACCCGTCTTCAGGAATGGTACACAGAAGCCAGTAAGTCTAGATGGGACAGAATTTCTGAGACTATTGGCGGAACTCTTGGTGAGGGAAGCGTAGGCTTAATTCTGGCATCAGAACGCCATCAAATACAATTTCCCTCTGATATAGAAGTTTTCTATGTGGCCCCGCCAGCCTTGGATGAATTTCGCAGATGGATGCAGGATTGGATCGAACAAAGGCAACGGGAGTTTGCAGATCGCATGGCGTCAGAGTCGACGGATTCTCCAGATGCAGATACCTGATCTGGATTCGTTAGACATCTAGTGCTTTTCTCATAGCGTCAGCTGCTTCTTTCACGGCTGCGCGTCCTTTGTCTACTACCGATGCCATTCCAAAGAATCCGTGAATCATACCGCTATACATTGTGTATTGAGTAGTCACACCTTCAGCTTTTAATCGTTCGGCATAAGCTTTTCCCTCATCCCGCAATGGGTCATATTCAGCAGTTATGATGAGAGCTGGAGGTAGGTCTTGTAAGCTCTCCGCTTTCATGGGAGCTGCATAGGGGTTATTACTGGCTTCTTTATCCTCAAGATAGTGGTCCCAATACCAGATCATTCCATCTCGGCTTAATTGGTACCCTTCAGCATTATCTATATAGGACTTGGTGTTGAAGTTCATTTCAGTTACTGGGTATACCAGTAGTTGGAATCCTATTTTAGGACCTTGTTTATCCCTCGCCATTAGGCTTACCACAGCGGCTAGGTTTCCACCGGCGCTGTCTCCTCCGACAGCGATCTTGTCTGGATCTGCATTTAAAGAAGACGCATTTTCTGATACCCATTGGGTTGCAGCGTAGCAGTCATCTGACGCGCCGGGAAACTTTGTTTCGGGCGCCAATCGATAATCAATAGATATGATCACTGAACTGGATTCATTACAGAGGTGTCTGGCGGTAGCATCTGCACTTTCTAAGTCACCTACAACCCAGCCACCTCCATGAAACCATACTAAAACAGGAAGGGATGTTTCGTCAGAAGGTGTGTATATTCGTGCTGGTATAGGTCCGGCGTCTGAAGGTATTTTTATGTCTTCTACTTTATGTACATCGGGACCTTTTCCCCGTGGGCGTGCTTTGGCGTTAGATCTAGCCTCTTGAGCACTTACAGTGTGGGATGGTGGAAATCCTAATGCAGCGACTTGTTCCATTACTGATTCAATTTGTGCGTCTAACGGCATATTAATAATCCTCTTATTTTCTCGTTTGAAAAAACGGAGATTTCATGGTTGTAGGAATCTATCACGTTGTTCGGATGCCCGGAGTATATGGGGTAGAACCGACAGCGTCAATTATTAAAGAAAATGAGTATTCAAGAAATTATTAGCTTGTTGTAAACGCCCGGAGAATGGATTCAAAGGTATCTGTGGTGGGGCTGTACTGTATTTAACCTTTAATTAACATTGTATTAACAGTGAATTAACTGTCTGATAATCCGCTTTTCAAGCGGCCCCTTTAGTATTGCATTGCAAAATAAATCTTTTTAAGGAGATATAAACCGTGTTACCTGAACCAAGTTTCCTCATTTGGAAAGCTAGGAATTATTTGTCATTGATAGTCTTAGTGGTAGGGTCGATATTTTTGCTTGCATGCGGTAATTCACCGGATCAATTGGAAACGATATCAGACCCCTCGGGTATTCAATCTAATAATATGTCTGAACTGAGGGGCGATATTGCGATCGACGGATCAAGTACTGTATTCCCGATTGTTGAGGCAGTGGCTGAAGAATTTGGAATACTGACAGGTGGTAATGTGCGGGTGACCGTAGGTATCTCAGGTACGGGCGGTGGCTTCAAGAAGTTCTGTAATAGTGAGACCGACGTCTCAGACGCTTCCAGACCAATCAAGCAAAAGGAAGTAGACATGTGTTCCCTCGAGGGCGTTAAGTACATTGAACTTCCGGTTGCGATCGACGGATTGACAGTAATGGTTAACAAGTCAAATGACTTTGTTGAATGTATGACAATAGATGAATTGAACAAGATCTGGAGTCCAGAATCTGAGGATGTTGTAACTACTTGGGATCAGATACGTCCTGAGTGGCCCAATGAAAAGATGGACCTTTATGCACCTGGTGTGGATTCTGGTACTTTCGACTACTTCACCGAGACAGTAAACGGTGAATCCCAAGCGTCTCGCGGTGATTTTACCGCATCAGAGAATGACAATGTATTGATTCAAGGTATATCCGGCAGTAAATATAGCCTGGGGTATTTTGGATACGCATACTACTCAGAAAACATAGACAAACTAAAGGCAGTGGCTATTGACGGTGGAAATGGGTGCGTCATTCCTAATGATGAAGTCATCAACGATGGTACCTATGCCCCGCTATCTCGTCCGTTATTCATCTACGTGAGGCAAGACGCATCGGATACCCCGCACGTGTCTGAATTCGTAAAGTATTTTCTTGGTGCTGAAGGTCAAACACTGGTTGCGGAGTCTGGATACATACCATTTCCTCAGGAAGTGTATGACTTTGGTATTACCAAATTCCTAGACGGAATAACAGGGACAGTCTTTGGCGGCGATAATGCCCAGAAAGGATCGGTAGCAGATGTGTTGGCTGGTAGTATCTAGTAACTTAATTTAGTGGGGTGGTAGCCGTGATTCCCCAATGTATCCTTCCCCGGCTACTACCCGATTTTAGTAAATCTCTATACAAAAAATAGGTGTTAATTTGTCTCAGGTAGGTGGGGGCCGGATAAAATTCGGAAGTGGGTCGGATGGTGTGTCGCCTATGGGTCAGGATAAACAGGTGTTAGGACTTCTTCAGAGGATGTTCGGGCTCAGATGGAAGAGAAATCTGCCAGAGGCTTTCATAAAGCATGGTCTCTTCTTGTGTGCGATCCTCTCAATTTTTACCACAGCTGGAATCATAGCTGTTCTCTTATTTGAGGCTATTCAATTCTTCCAAGAGGTATCTATATTCGAATTTCTTGGAAGTACTAAATGGACTCCTTTATTTTCCTCTAAGCATTTTGGAATATGGCCTCTTGTAACTGGAACCTTATTAACCTCTGTCGGTGCGATGCTGGTAGCCCTGCCTCTAGGTTTGTTAAGCGCTATATATCTGTCTGAGTATGCACCGAGGCGAGTCAGGGCAACATTAAAACCGATTCTGGAAGTACTCGCTGGAATACCGACTGTAGTCTACGGATATTTCGCGTTGCTATTTGTTACACCTATCTTGCGATCGATATCAGATAACATAATGGTTTTCAATGGCCTAAGCGCCGCTATAGTGATGGGAATAATGATCCTCCCAATGGTGTCCAGTTTGAGTGAGGATGCGATGCAATCTGTTCCTAGGTCTTTACGGGAGGGTGCCTATGCTTTGGGAGCTACTAAACTTGAAGTTGCCACAAAAATAGTAGTGCCTGCCGCATTATCGGGTATCGTAGCGGCTTTCATACTTTCTATGTCTAGGGCGATCGGTGAGACTATGATCGTTGCCATAGCTGCAGGTCAAAACCCCAACTTTACCTTTAATCCTTTTGTGCCAATAGAAACTATGACAGCATATATAGTCCAAGTCAGTATGGGCGATACTCCGACTGGGACAATTGAGTTTAAGACCATATTTACCGTTGGGCTAAGTCTATTTGTGATGACTTTAATTATGAATTTATTGAGCCAGTACTTTGTGAAGCGATTTAGAGAGGTATATGAATAATGGCTCTCATAACTGAAGTTGCATTCCATGCGCAGATGAGGAAAAGGAAAATCCGAGGATATGTCTTTTACGCTCTATGTCTTACTGCCGTAGCATTAGGTCTGCTGATGCTGGCAGCGTTGTTGTACAACGTATTGTCTGAGGGATTGAGTCGACTTTCTTGGGACTTTATCACGAATTTCCCTTCAAGATTCCCTGAACGAGCTGGTATTCATGCCGCTATATTGGGGAGTATATATGTAGTGTCTATAGCGGGTGTGGTCGCTTTTAGTTTGGGTGTAGGTGCAGCAATCTATCTAGAAGAATATGCGAAGAAGGGTACATTTGCTAGCTTCATACAGCTAAATATAGCAAATTTAGCTGGCGTGCCTTCGATAGTCTACGGGATACTTGGTCTCGAAATATTTGTGCGAATCATGGAGTTGGGAAAAAGTGTTATAGCAGGGGGGTTGACCCTTGCCCTGTTAGTCTTACCAATAGTAATAATAGCTTCTCAAGAGGCTATTAGGGCCGTTCCACCGTCTTTGAAGGAGGGAGGATTTGCTCTGGGTGCTACTAAATGGCAGGTTGTACGGCGATTGGTATTGCCATACGCTTTTCCTGGGATACTTACAGGAGCTATATTAGCCGTAAGTAGGGCTGTAGGAGAGACGGCTCCATTGATTGTCATGGGAGCCTTAACCTTCGTGCCGTTTGCTCCGGATGGACCCATGAGTCGTTTCACTGTTCTGCCGATTCAAATTTTCAACTGGGTATCAAGACCACAAGAGGGATTCCATGTTGCTGCTGCTGCTGGGATTATTGTTCTGTTGGTAGTACTACTGACTATGAATGCTTTCGCAGTATTCCTTAGGCACAAATTCCAGAAAGGGACTCAATGGTGATTATATGGTCACTACAGAAAAAAATTTAATTATAGAAACTAAGAATGTGAGTGTTTTCTATGGAGATACTCCTGCGGTTTCTGACATAAGTCTGGGAATCGAACGAGAAAAAATAACGGCCTTGATTGGCCCATCGGGCTGCGGCAAAACTACTCTTCTACGATCTTTTAATAGAATGAATGACTTGATTCCAATAGCTCGAACGTCCGGTGAAATATTGTTCGAAGGACATAATATTTACGCTGAGAATGTCGACCCGACAGAGATTAGATATAGGATTGGAATGGTTTTTCAACGGCCTAACCCATTTCCTAAGTCGATTTACGACAATATCGCTTTCGGTCCACGAATCAATGGTTTTAGTGGAAACATGGATGAGCTTGTGGAAAAGTCGTTGATTGGAGCTGCTTTGTGGGATGAGGTTAAGGACAGGTTGCGTACGAGTGGGTTAGAACTGTCAGGAGGCCAACAGCAACGTCTATGCATAGCAAGAACTCTAGCTGTGGAGCCCACGGTTATTCTTATGGACGAGCCATGTTCAGCATTGGATCCTATTGCTACTCTGGCAATTGAAGAATTAATGCGTGATTTATCTAAACAATATTCGATCGTGATAGTCACGCACAACATGCAACAGGCTGCTCGAGTATCAGATTATACGGCGTTTATAACCGCGGATGAGCGAAGGATAGGAGAACTAGTTGAATATGACGACACTCGTCAGATATTTACTAATCCTACTGATGAGCGTACTGAAGCGTACATAACCGGCAGATTCGGATAACTAAAGAAGGTAATTCAGCGAGGTCAGAATAAAATGTTCCTATTGAAGGCATGTCCCAGGTGTTCGGGTGATCTTAGGGAAGACTCAGACAAGTACGGACGTTTTCTATTATGCCTGCAATGCGGATACCATAAAAGTGATACTGAGGATACTGTTCCCGAGTTTTTGCCTTTGGTCAGTAGGCGCGGTAGGCCTCGGAAAATAGTTGTGGCCGAATAGTAGAGTTTGGCGGCAGCATTCTACGGTTGAAATGACGTCTGGATGATAGTACCTATAGCTAATGGCAATCAAGTCTATGCATTAATCTGCAGGCATGAAGAATTCACGGTCCTCACCGTCTAACCCTTCTATCGAGCTAGATTTAAGGCCTTTACTGTTTAAAGCCGCTTCTACTATGCTTTTGTTGAAAATACTAGTATCCGGAGACTCTAGGAATTCAGATACTGGCATCCATCTACAATCCTCGATTTCTTCGGTTTGCATAGTGATGCGCTCGCTTAGTGGGGTTAAGCGGCATACGAAATATATATCAGATTTGCCGTACCTGTAGGAATGCATGTGTCTAAAACAAACCAATGCGTCAAATTCTGTCTCTACTCCGGTCTCTTCTAGTACCTCTCGGACGGATGCTTCTGAAAGGTTCTCAGATGGCATCAATGCTCCTCCGGGTAGTTTGTAAAATGGAGCTTGTCCAGGCCGGCGATAACGTTCACATACTACTAACAGCTCAGATTTTTGATTTAGTACTACGCCTCCGGCTCCAATGTAATGAGTCGCAAAAGGCGGGATAAATGCATCTGCAACTAGTTGGTAAGTCATCATTAAATAATCTGTGTTGCTGTGGTGGAAAACAAAGCCTGCTTCGGTCGCGATTGGTATAAGGTTAGCTTTTGATATGGGTATTTCTAGCCAGACTGTTAACATACCTTCGCTTGTCCATTCTTGTAACGAAGATAGAAGTGAGTCGCGAAATACAAGGGGGTCTTTGGGTAGTGCGCTAGGTTTAGGGATAACTCCTTTGAAAGGGTTATTGGATGATTCTAATATAGTCATGTATATCCTCGTTTCTCGGACAGTGATTGCCTTTGCTAAACTTTTAATAGTCTGTAAACAGAGCAAAGTATACCATTGTAGGTTGGGTGCTATTTATGTGGAAGGTATCTCAGGAGATGTGCTACGGTAACGCAATCAT
>JAPNTN010000088.1:0-7393 GCA_027249445.1 Dehalococcoidia bacterium
AGCCCCAGAGGGGACTCGAACCCCTAACCTTTCGATTACAAATCGAATGCGCTACCATTGCGCCACAGGGGCATATACTAAAAAGGTGCCCTTTCCCACCAGAAAATGACCCCGTCTTACCGGGGTCATTTCACTGACACCTATTACCGTCGTAAATTATATATACAGGCTATTAGTAAGTCAATTCTGATGCCACCCATTATTTTACTAAAATATTGGCGTTCATAATCTTGACGGAGTGAGGAGCTTATTCTACACTTCCTTAGGTTTTGTGTAGATAAACTGGTTCGATAAACTATTCTCTGACAACAGAAAATAGCGTTAAGTGAGTGTTCATTCAGATGGATTTAAAAAGCCATATCCGCGATATACCAGATTTCCCGTCACCCGGGATATTGTTTCGAGATATCACTCCCCTGATTGGAATGCCGGATGCATTCAAGTATGTAATAGACAATATAATGGACCATTACCCGTCGGATGAATTTGACTGCATAGTAGGAATAGAGTCCAGAGGCTTCTTACTGGGGGCCCCTATAGCGTATCTAATGCAGAAACCGCTAGTCTTGGTACGTAAACAAGGTAAACTGCCTTACGATACGATATCGGTTGAGTATTCGTTGGAATATGGTTCTAATATTATGGAGATACATGTAGGGGATATTGCAGAGGGCTCCCGCGTTCTGGTAGTCGATGATTTATTAGCTACTGGGGGAACTTTAAAGGCTGCTGCCGAACTTGTTGAAAAATGTGGAGCTACTGTAGTCGGTATGGGTTTGGTTATCGAGCTCAATGGTTTAGGCGGTAGAGGTCTGTTGGATAAGTACAACTTGTACTCGTTAGTACAATACTAATTGTTGATACCATCGTATCGAGATAACGTAGGTTTGGATATAGAAGACGGAGTAGTTGGAAAAGGAGGATCTAATGGCAGAGAAAGGTAAAATAGGTAATGTAGATCTTACGGCGGTTATAGATATGGTGCCTCCGGCACGGACTCCATCTGCAATGTTTCCGGATGTAGCAGATTCAGCCTGGGAATCTTATAAAGACACTTTGGAAGATGGGCAGTTGCAGTTGTATTACGGGGTTATTGTTCTGCAAATGGATGGAGCTACAATATTGGTAGACACGGGAATGGGACCTGGCCCTCATCCTGATAGGGGTAATTTAACCGGTAATCTATATGAATTGGTCAGCGACGTGTTGGCTCCCCCTGATAACACAACCAACACTAATGTATCTCCGTCCGATCAGGTAAATTTCGTCATACATACACATCTCCATGCTGATCATGTTGGATGGAATTTACGATATGCTGGGGGTATGCCGGCGCCAAATTTCCGACGAGCGCGTTACATAATATCTAAGGCAGATTACGATTACTATACCGAAGAGAAGATGCTCGAACAAAGTCCTCACGTCCAACGTCAGGTTATCCCATTAAGGAGACTAAGGCTGCAACAGATAGTCGAGGGAGAGCATGAGGTCACTGATGGGATATCAGTGGTTCCCGCTCCGGGTCATACTCCAGGTCATCAGGTGGTTCTAATAAATTCCGGCGGACAAAAAGGAATGGTGGCAGGGGACCTCCTTCATAATATCGCTCAGGTTTCGGAACCAACTTGGTGTGCGGGCGTTGATTGGGATAAAACACAAAGCGCTAACAGTCGCGAAAGACTACTAGATCTTGCCGAAAAAGAAAACTGGACCGTTGCTGCAGGGCATTTCCCTCCTGGTCAACAAATCGGTAAAGTGATTAGGGATGGTAATAAACGCATATGGGCGCCACTGTAGATTGGCGCTTGGAACGCGTTTTGACCATGATATAAATGCTAGGACAAACCGGATATTACCCTGTGGCCACATAGTGCAGAGAGTAATGGCTATTTCGTATTCAAGCTAATGAAGGATTCGTCAAAATGAATAAATTCTTGGATTTGTTAGATAATATTAGGGAAGGGGCTCCTGCTCCACTAGGCTTTGGTGCCGCACGTGCAGAGAAATTACCTGGTATTGCCTTAATATCTTTGGTCTCGGGGGATCATAAGAAAGCCATTACCATGGTATCTAAGGCATCAGTGGATGCGGTAATAATTGAAGGTTTAACCACTCCGGCCGATGTTAAAAACATCACAAAGTCTTTGGGAAACGTGCCGTGGGGAGCCAAAGTATCTGAACTTTCAGAAGGCCAAGCCCAAGGGTACCAAGATGACGGGTCAGCTTTGGTAGTATTTAACGTGGAAGGCACCGCTGCTTCGAATCTAGTTTGCGATCAAATTGCCAGAGTGCTTTGTATAGATGTTGGGCTTGAAGAAGATAAACTTCGTGCGTTGGCTTCCTTGCCAGTAGATGTGTTTCTACTCTCTATGAAAGATGTGTCCAGTCCATGGAGCATACAGGACCTAGCGAATCTGTCGGTCATAAGCAGGCGTGTAGACAAATACATCTTATTAGAAGTATCAGCACCTCCTACGGGCAAAGATCTTGAGGCACTTCGAGATATTGGTGTTAACGGGATAGTTATAGATGCTTCTGAGGCTAGTGCCAAGGTGTACAAAGATCTCAGGCAAAACCTAATTGATATACCTCGCCCAAAGCACTCAAGACGGGATAGGACTAGAGCTATTTTGCCTGGAGCTTCATTCAACCAAGAGCAAGAGCCAGATGCACAGGAACAAGAAGAACCTGAAGACGAGTAATATGTAACCTTCAATGTTGGTTAGCTACTATAAATTGCTGCTTGTCGATCCTAGTTCGTTTGTTAGATTACTAACTATAATTTGTGTTTCGGTTCTTATAGCTATCACCGTGCATGAATTCTGCCATGCCTTTATTGCTCGCATTCTTGGTGATAGGACTGCTCAACATCTCAGGCGATTAACGTTAAATCCTTTAAGACATTTGGATCCACTCGGAGCAGGGATGCTCTTGGTTGTAGGCTTTGGGTGGGGGAGACCTGTTCCTGTTAACGTTAGGAATTTACGCGTAGGTAAGATAGGAATAACGCTTGTAGCTTTAGGCGGACCGATATCTAATATATTACTGGCGTTTATATTAGCCATGTTAATCAGGGTGGATTTATTGAGCTGGAGTAGTCCTTATTACTTGGTTCCATCGTCACTAATGTCAGGTAGCCTAAAAGATATTGTCTCGCAATTTGTCAGTATGACAATACACTTCAATCTGTTGTTGGCTCTTTTCAATCTTCTCCCAATCCCCCCACTTGATGGGTCAAAGATGTTGGAAGGATTAACTCCCAGCAAATATTATTTTATGTATCAACGGTTAGAACGTTACGGTCCAATAGTGCTGCTATGCATCATTGGATTGGATATAACTTTCAATACGGGATTTCTCTGGAGGATTATAGGATATCCTTTGGAATTACTCACACATATGATTGTTAGATAGGTAGGTTTTCATGCCCATCATTACACTAATAACCTAACAGTTTTTATAGCTGTTTGTCTGCTGACAGAATTGAAATCTGGTTAATTGGAATCAATGTCAGTATTTTCTGTTATAACTGGGTTCACGACTAGGAATGGGATATTTGGGGAATTTCACCTTCCATATACCAAGAACACCTGAATACCCTATTATCCTCATAACCGTCTTGTCCTTTGGGGAAGTACGGATTTATGTATTCCCAAACGACTTCTCCTGATTGTGTAACTTGAAACATCCTGCCAAACATACCCTCAGTAATTAATGTGTTGCCGTTAGTCATGCGTCTGGCGCCAGAAATACGTGAGCTGTAAAAATTAAAATAGGGTGTATCGCGGTACTCCCAAGTAACTTGGCCATTATCAGGGTTTATCTCTACTACTCTGGAAAATATCCGGACGTCATTTTTGCGACGTTCGCCATTATCAAAAATCAGAATGTTTCCATTAGGTAATAGGCTTGGATCATGTTGTCGGGAAATTACATCGTCCCCAATCTCCCATAGAATATTTCCAGACACCTTGTCAATCATCATAACTGTAGATATGTTTCGAAAGCTTGCTAAAACTTTATCGTCACTTATCGGGACAACAGTATTTCCGTGACTCCATTCGTGACGAGGCTCTCCGTCAGTAATGATATGCTTATCGATACTAAGGTGCTCATAAGCATGCCAATCCCAAATCGTTGTACCATTAGCATCGACTTCTATGATGTGGTCAGCCCACATGTGAGTCGTCTCAGTGGCCCCACCTTCATGATCCGCGTCCATACTGCTGTCAGGTTGCCCGCCTTGCACACGGCCGACAAGATCGGTAGGTACTACTTCAAGAGTCAAAAACATTGCTCCGCCATTATTTGTTCGACGGGCGTCATGATGTTGAGCGGGATTGTGATGTTCCCAGATAATGTTACTATCCCAGTCTAGCTCAACTAACCAGCCACCGACGAATGCAGTAGCTGGCATGTTGCCTTCATTTATTTGTTCTGATTTGGCCATATAGAATAAATTGCCATTTGGAAGTAAGTATCCCCAAGAGCCTGGGGGTGTGGGTGGGTACCATCGATGTAACTCATTTCCGTTTATATCACAGAGTAAAGTTAACCCCTTTCCTTCTCCGTCGCCGTTATAAGGCGAATAAACAAAATATCCTGGGCAAGCCTTATCCCGATCCAATGCTGTTAAGCCAGTTCTAGATATTCGTCGCCAGGTTTGTTGGTCTACTGGCATCTGCGCCCCCTTGTTTAGCTTAGGTTTAACTCTCTATAGTTATTTTCAGCAACTTCATTGCAACGTTTTCTGTAAGAATATTGGCTACCACTATAGCGGGCGATTATACGTTTTTGTCGCCCTTGAATATTACTGTTAATACCGGTCATCCAGGAATCGACTTGGTTCGCTAATAGTCCTTCTCCCTGATCTAACACATAGCTGTACCAACTGGCCACTGCTTCGGGTGTTGCTTCTGCTCTTGTAAATTTTTGTTTCAACATGTATTTGAGCAAGTTTGTTATCCATTCAACATTGTATTCAATACTCCTAGGATTATTTCCTAAGAGCGCGTGAGGGCCCATGATCATGAACAGATTGGGAAAGTTATTGACTTGTAGCCCAAGAAAAGTTGATAACTCATTTTTCCATTGGTCTTTCAAGATTCGACCATTAGCACCCACGATATTTATTCTGTCGTAACTACCTAATATTGCGTTAAATCCAGTTGCATAGATTATTAAATCCACCTCGAACACCTTTGAGGTGGTTTGAATTCCTGTTGGAGTAATTCGTTCAATTGGCGTTGAACTAATATCGATTAATTCGACATTTTCTTGATTGTAGGATTCGAAATATTTGGTTTCTAAAGGGACGCGGCGTGTCCCAAAGCCATGGTCTTTTGGTATTAGTTTCTCGGCTGTAACTGGGTCAATTACTCGTTCTCTAATTTTATTCGCTATGAAATCAGACATAGCCTTGTTAGCTTTGGGATTAGTTAGCATATCTTTGAAATTGCCCTGCCATATCCCGAAACCTTTGCTAGCATACAAGTGCTCCCAGAAGGCATATCGGTCTTCTTCTGATACGTCGAACGTACTTCTTGGGTCGACAGTATGGAGAAACCCTGCTTGTGTTTGGCTACAACGTCTAAATATTTCGTTATATCTAGACCGGATGTCTTTCATTTCATCCTGTCCTATATTTTCATTATGAAGAGGGGCGCACCAGTTGGGACGACGTTGGAAAACAGTTAAACAGCCTACATCTTTGCATATTTCTTGAATCACTTGTACTCCGCTAGCGCCCGTCCCGATAACAGCCACTCGTTTCCCTGAGAAGCTAACAGGGGTATGTGGCCACCGTGATGTGTGGAAAGAATCTCCTGTAAAGGATTCTATGCCTTCAATGTTGGGTAAGGTGGGCTCAGACAATAGGCCGATCCCAGTGATCAGAAATCTGCTGGTATAAGTATCCGAGTTTTGCAGCTGTATTTTCCAGCTACGCGTAGTGTCATCGTAGATTGCTGACTGAACATCACTTGAAAATTGGATATGCCTGATTAAGTCAAATTTCCGTGCGACATGTTGGAGGTATCGGAGAATTTCAGGTTGAGACGCAAAATGTTCGGACCAATCCCATTCGTCCAGAAGTTCTTGCGAAAATGAGTAACCGTATGAGTAACTTTCGGAGTCGAAACGTGCACCAGGATAGCGGTTCCAATACCAAGTGCCGCCTACATCTGCCCCTGATTCGAATACACGAACTTTTAGGCCTATCTTTCGTAGTTGATGCAATTGATATAGACCAGCAATTCCCGCTCCGACTATTATGGCGTCATAATCAAGTTGAATGTCGGAGCTCGAGTGATCTGCATTTATTTGTGCGTTTTTCATTATTCGTCCTGAAGCTTAGGTTTTCCTACAAATATACGGGCGCGCTAGCAATTTATCAATTTTAGGATAGATAGTTAGTAACGTTTGCTTTTCAGCATTTTCGAATTACCCAAATTATTGCTTTGGCAGCCGCAAAATATAAATATGCATCTTTAGTTTTAACCCCATATACCATTGTAATTTAGTCTGGAATGTTGTGGGTCCTGCAATAGGTTATATAATGCCGAGAACCCTTATATGGTAGAGGTCAAGTTGGTGAATCGGAGGATTATTCAAATGGATATCCCGAATTTAGTCCAATACCCAAAAGCGAGATCAGCCGAATATCAGAAGTACACATGTGAACAGATCTCCAGGGTGGTTAAGCAATGGTTGTTTATCAGGGATACTAGTCATAGAGAATTAGATAGAGAAATATTGGGGCTGGATTATAAGAAGTCGAAGGGATATGAAGCAATGAATGTCTTGCATTATCTTGGACTCGGTCCAGTTTTTAAAGGTGTATTCCAAGGATTTGAATTGGATATCGTAATTAACGAGATGAGTCGTAATAATCAGGATTTCACCAATATTATAGGATACTTACAATGGGAGGAGAACAATTTAGACTTTAAGGTCTGTCATAATTTAATATTGACTGGAATTGCACGGGACAATCATTTCATCAAAAAGCTCAAAGAAAGCCTGAAACATGATAACGGTATAGTCGGAATAGCTGATGTAGATCTGTTCAGAAAAGAGCAGGCAGCTCTAAAGCTTTTACTATTCGGGACGTCTGCTGAAATCCAGTGTGCTATATGCTTAAGAAGTTTCCCTGTAGATCTTGTGGAGTTTATACATATTAAGCCAAGATCGCATTGTTCTGAACCAGAGAGGTTGGATCTCTCTGCAGTAATGCCAGTATGCAGGATTGGCTGTGACTCATTTTATAAAAACAATTATTTGATCGTTGATAATCACGGAAGAATTAGTATTACTACGTATAAAGTACTCCCCGATGATCTGTTGTCGGAGCTAAAAAAATTAGAAAGCAACTATTGTCCTTATTTTTCTGAGG
>JAPNTN010000089.1:0-5410 GCA_027249445.1 Dehalococcoidia bacterium
AATTAGGAAATTGGCGGGAGTGCGAGGGAGTCGAACCCACCTACCCCGCTCTTCACGAGGCACAACGGAGTTGAAGTCCGCAAGAGCCACCGGGCCCCATCCACCCCCGAGAAAGATTTGAAGCTGTTTAGCTTCCTAATACGCTATCAATCTTCTTTTTTAATGCGCCTTTAGGTAATGCGCCTACAACCTGATCTACTGGTTCGCCATCTTTGAAAAAGATTAGTGCAGGTATGCTTCGAACACCGTATTTCATGGCGATATTCGGGCAACTGTCTACATCGACTTTTGCTACATTTAACTTACCCGTATATTCAACTGCGAGATCGTGTACTGCTGGAGCGATCATCTTACAGGGTCCACACCACTCTGCCCAGAAATCGACTAGGACAGGCAAGTCAGAGTTAACGACATCGGTATCCCAGCTATTTTCCGAAACGTCTATTGGTTCTCCCATGTTAGCCTCCTAAGAAATGTCAGCACCATTAATGTAAATACCATCAAGTGCCAGTAAAATGGCCTTCAGGAAGTGTATACCGTATTTTAGATACAGGTCAATAAGACCTTAAATATCCTAGGCGTGATTTTGCTGTCGGACATGGTGCTAAATAGGATATAGTATTCCCAATGACTACTGATACCAATACTCAAATTAATCGTGGCGACAAACTTGAATTAACGTTGTCTGCGTGGGGTAGGCTTGGCGAAGCCTTAGCTTACTGGAATGATCGTGAAGTCTTCGTATCTGGTGGAATCCCAGGGGAAGAAGTTGTAGCAGAAATAGTTGCTATAAGGCGTAAGTATATTGCGGCTAAAGTGGTACAAGTTACAAAGGCTTCTCCCGCAAGAATTGATGCGCCTTGTCAATATTATGGTGCTTGTAGCGGATGTCAGTGGCAGCATGTATCTTACGAAGCTCAGCTGTCTGCAAAACAAGACCGAGTAATAGATTCGCTATTCAGGGTAGGTGGATTCATCAATCCTAATGTATTACCCGTTTTGCCGTCTCCTGACCAGCTTGGGTATCGCAATCATGCGAGGTTTACTATCAAGGAGCATGGGAGTTTAGGATTCGTTAATCGTGAGACTCATCGCTTCGTAAAAATAGATACTTGTATGTTGATGCATCCGGGAATAAATAAACTCTTGGGGGATCTTCAGGGACATTGTTCTGAAACTACTCAATTGTCCATTAGAGCCGGAGAAGATACAGGAGACTATCTGGTTCAGCCTACTTTGAAATCTACAGATATACCGATAGTTACTGGCCAGAAACATTATAGAGACTCGATTCAGGGTGTCGAATTCAGAGTTGCTTCACCATCATTTTTTCAAGTTAATAATAAGCAAGCATCTAACATGGCTCTAGTGGTAAAAGATGCTTTGAACCTAAAAGGGACTGAAGTTTTACTGGACGCTTATGCAGGGGTAGGAACGTTCGCTATTCTACTTGCCCCGTACGCTAGCAAGGTGATTGCTATCGAGGAATCGTCGGCAGCAGTAGCAGATGCTAAGGTAAACGCTGAAAATACGCACAACGTAGAATTTATTCTTGGCAAGACCGAGGAAGTTCTGGGAGATCTGGATAGCGTTCCGGACGCAGTCGTGTTAGATCCTCCACGGGCCGGTTGTCAAAGTGCCGCAATCGATAGCTTGCTTAGATTATATCCAGAAAATGTCGTGTATGTTTCCTGTGACCCAGACACTTTAGCGCGTGATCTTAAAATGCTGTGTAGTGGGGCTTATTCTATTGATTCTATTCAACCTCTCGATATGTTTCCGCAAACACACCACGTAGAGAATATAGTAATACTGAAGAAGACTACTAAGAGCTCCGATATTGTCTTAGCATCATCATCACCTAGGCGTAGAGATTTACTGAGATCTTTAGAATTGAGCTTCGATATCAAATCTCCTGATATTGATGAAACACCTATGGAACAAGAATCCGCGGAGGATATGGTAAAGCGACTTTCATTCCAAAAAGCTCTTGCAATATCAGGAGGAGTTGAGAGCGGTTATGTAATCGGAGCAGACAGTACCGTTGAATTAGAAGGGCGTTCCTACGGTAAGCCAATTGATAGCGAGGACGCTATTCGAATGCTGAAAGAACTTAGCGGTACTGACCACAGGGTCGTTACTGGGGTAACTGTTATTGAAGTTGATACTGGCAGGTATATTACCGACGCTCTCAAGACCTCGGTATCAATGCGAGCGTTATCTGATGAGGAAATAAGGGGTTCTGTGGATAGCGGGACACCTATGGATAAAGCAGGTGCTTATGCAGTTCAAGACTCTGATTTAGAGCCGGCTAGCGGCATTGAGGGCTGTTATACAAATGTCATTGGTCTACCCTTGTGTAGATTGATAAGTATGCTAGATGAGCTCGGTTCTTCTTTTGTTAGTGAGATAACTAGAGAAAGTTTTTGCGAATCTATTTGTTCTAATACTCAGGTGTCACCGTAATGAATTTATTTGGCGTGGGTGGATTCGAGCTCATCGTTGTACTTGTTATAGGTTTTCTTGCTTTAGGCCCTGGTAGGTCTATAGATGCCGCTAGAACCGTTGGAAAGACCTGGCGAGACCTGCGAGATGCTTTTAATGAAATCATATCGGCAGTAAATTTGGACCGTATAGAACGAGAGACCAAGTCTAATACCCCTCCTAACCCTCCTGAAAGTGTAGGGAGGAATCAACCTGAGGACTCCGATAGTGACAAGTGAACTTTCTCTAATTGATCATCTAAGGGAACTTCGGAAACGCATATTTTGGTCTGTTATAGCGTTACTAATATGTACTTCGATTGCGTTTGTGTTTTTCAAGCAAATAATCGATCTCTTGGTAATGCCGGCCAGAGATTTTGGATCATCTCAAGGTCTTGAGCTCGTATATACAGAAGTTACTGAACTACTGTCTACCAGCGTTAAAGTCTCCTTTATGGCCGGATTTGTATTATCTTTCCCGATCATTCTTTACCATGTCATTCGGTTTGTCGCGCCTGGTTTAACTCGTAGTGAACGACGATCTTTGATTCTTTTCTTGCCGGCAGTATTACTGGCGTTCGTGTTGGGTGTAGCTTTCGGCTATTATGTCCTGACGCCCCCCGCTCTTACCTTTTTGCTTACCTTTGGAAATGATGTAGCCACTCCACTTATAAAAGTTAGCAATATAGTAAATGTGATGGTTAGATTGCTCTTTTGGATGGGTATATCTTTCGAAACGCCGATAATTTTATATATGTTAGCCAGATTGGGATTAGTCAGCGTCAGAGGGTTGTCTAGATTCAGGAGATTCTGGCTAATTATTGCGTTTCTGCTGGCTGCAATAATTACTCCAACGTTTGACCCATTTAATCAGGCTTTGGTAGCGGTTCCGCTATTAGCTTTGTATGAAGTAGGTATATTGCTCGCGCGATTGGCTAGAAAGAAGAATTAAAAAAACCGGCCTATGTGACCGGTTTTTGGAGATTTCTATTTATTGTCGTCGCTACTGGACTGAAGTGTGGCTTCTACTGAGGGCTTGTGACTTTCAGTATTGTCCTTTTTCTCATCTTCTCCTGTAACAGATGATTTAAATAATCGAAGGCTTTTACCTAGAGAAGACCCAATCTCAGGCAATCTCCTAGCGCCGAATATCAATAATAAGACCGCCAAAATAATAAGTAGTTCAGGTAATCCGAAGGGTCCGACTCTCATAAGTGACCTCATAAAGTTTTTACTGAGCCATGTAATGATACCAAAATAGACATTGCGTAACAAACACGGGTATAAACGAGTCCAAATGATTATTGTATAATTGCCGCTAAACCGTACTATAGTAGTCAGAATAAATCTGTTACTAATAAATTAATAGAATTATCATTTTGTGAGGACCAGATTGTCAGAATATGATGTTGCAGTGATAGGAGCAGGACCTGGCGGGTATGTGGCGGCGATACGCTGTGCACAGCTGGGATTTAAGACAGCGGTTATTGAAAAAGAGAACTTGGGAGGAGTCTGCCTTAACTGGGGTTGTATACCAAGCAAGGCACTCCTGAAAAATGCCGAGATATTATCTTATATAAGTAGATCTGAAGAATTCGGATTTTACTTCGATAATTTCAGAACTGACTATAAAGTAGCCTTTGATAGAAGCCGGAAAGTGGTTGATAGAAATACCAGGGGCGTAAGTTACTTATTGCGAAAAAACAATATCGATCATATTGAAGGCTCTGCCACTTTGACAGGGAATGGGACTATTCAGATATCGTCGTCTAACGATGTTATAAAAGCGGGCAATATAATCATAGCTACTGGATCTAGCCCCAGAACGATTCCAGCTTTGCCAGTAGACGGTGATAAGGTGTTGACTAGCAAAGACGCGATCTTAGCCTCTGAGTTACCGAAATCTATTGTGATCGTTGGCGGGGGGGCTATAGGAGTGGAATTTGCCTACCTCTACCGTATGTACGGTGTAGAGGTTACAGTCGTGGAGCTCTTACCTAATTTGGTCCCGAATGAAGATGTTGAGATAAGTCAGATTCTAGAGCGATCGTTCTCCAAATATGGCATTAATGTCATTACTGGAGCGGGAGTTACTGGATTGGAAATTAATGGGGAGATTTGTTCAGTAGCTCTTGACCGGCATGGTGAGCAGATAGAAATAAACGCTGAGAAAGTGTTAGTTGCAATAGGAATCCAACCGAATACATCCGACCTTGGACTGGATGATGTAGGAGTGGCCACTGACCGAGGGTTTATTCAAGTAGACAGGTATATGGCGACCAATGTTCCTGGCATTTCCGCTATAGGAGATGTGACTGGCAAGATGCCACTGGCTCATGTTGCTTCGGCTCAAGCTGTGGCGGTTGCTGAACATTTATCGGGGCTGGACATTCAAGACATAGATTACACGTATATACCTAGGGCCACCTATTGTCAGCCTCAGGTGGCTAGTTTTGGGCTGACGGAGCAAGAGGCTGTTGATCAGGGTTTTGACGTCAAGATAGGTAAATTCAACATGCTCGCCAATGGTAAATCCCTTGCAATGGGTCATACAGAAGGGATGGTAAAACTAGTAGTAGATGCAAGATATGGAGAAATATTGGGTGGGCATATGATAGGGCCCGAAGTAACTGAATTATTAGGGGAATTGGCTCTTACCAAACTTTTAGAAGGAACTACTTTAGAACTTGGCTGGGCAGTACATCCGCATCCAACTATATCCGAGACATTGAAGGAAGCGGCTTTGTCTGTGCAAGGCAACGCAGTACATATGTAAGAAGCTACAGAGCACTAGGCTAATTGGAAATACTCCTGGAGGATGAATTGGCAACTAATATAGTAATGCCTCAAATGGGTTATGACATGAGAGAGGGTACCGTTGTCAAATGGCATAAAGTCGAGGGCGATGAAGTAACTCGAGGAGATGT
>JAPNTN010000090.1:0-2989 GCA_027249445.1 Dehalococcoidia bacterium
TGGGCCATAATCACCTATGAGGACGGCGCATTAGTCAATCTCGGTATTTGTTATGCCCTGCCATCCAAATACCCAACCTATGGACAAAGTGCTAAATTCGAAGTATTGGGAGATGAGGGAGTAATCCTTCTAGATGTCGATAATAAAGACAGTTTTCTCTTTACTGAACGCGGAATACCACATGCCTACGTTCCAGACCATGACGTGACGGCCTTGTTCATGCAAACCAACTCGTCTGGGGACTGGGCTCTAGGAGAATACTGGGGACCTATCGCCAACGAAACTCGATCATGGCTAGACCATCTCGCAATTGGTTCTCCATGTTCTCACACAACGATACGAGAAGGACGTCGGACCGTGGAGGTGACGTTAGCTATAGAAGAAGCCGCTCGAAGCGGAAAAGTAGTCACTCTCTCGGGGCGCTAGCCTTGGGAATAAAATTCGGATAACCAAATAAAATCTAGAATCTTTACTTAGACAAAGAGGAAACATGATTTATAACGCGGAAAAAGCAAATATATCCATTGCCGTGGGCGGGGACGCCATGATAACGAGGCGCATGACACCTTTTAAAGAACCAGAATTTCTGGAACTTGTTGACATCCTTAGGGCTGCGGACGTTAGCATAGTAAACCTAGAAATGCTCTTCCATGACTATGAAAGCAGCTGGCAATGGAGTGGGACTACATACACCCGTTCCGACCCCCATAACCTTAAGGAACTCCAGTGGATGGGCATAGACGCAGTGACGACCGCGAATAATCATTCCTACGACTTCTCAGAGGGAGGCTTTCTCAAAACTCTTGAGCACTGTAAGGATCTAAATCTACCCCAGGCAGGCGGCGGCCGCAACGCAGACGAATCCCGTGCTCCGGCGTACGTAGATTCTGATGCTGGCAGAGTAGCTGTTATGGCAGCTACCAGTACCTTCAGTGAGCAATCACGATCTGGGCCAGGCAGACCAGATTTTCCCGGAAGACCTGGTGTTAATGCCTTGAGGCATGAACTGACTCACCATGTGAGAGACGATGTTTTTGAGGCACTAGAGAAGGCAAATATTGAACTTGGGTATAAAGAAGAACAACTAGCCAGAGACCTTTTTGGGTTCAGAGGAGTCGAAAAAGATGGGAATTCAGCACAGGATCTCGAATTCCTTGAACACAATTTTGTTCGTAGTGACCACTTCGGTGTTCACACCGAGATGAACACGTCCGATCAGTCCGGTATCGAGAAGTGGATCAGAGGCGCGCAGAAGCAATCTGATTGGGTAGTGTATGGAGTCCATTGCCATGAGAGTGGTAACACTGGCGATTTCCACGGGCTCTCTCGTATCTCTCCACCTCAATTCCTAGTGGATTTTGCTCGATGGACTATCGACCAGGGTTGTGACATGTTCGTAGGGCACGGGCCACACTTTCTACGTGGTATAGAAATATACAAAGGCAAGCCGATTTTCTACAGCTTAGGAAACTTCATATTTCAGAATGAAAGCGTTTTATGGTTACCCGATGAAGCCTACAGAAGATTCCAATTAGACCATAATCACACCCCAGGAGACTACCTTGATACCAGATCCGGAAGCGGAAGCCGAGCTTTTGCAGCTGACCCTGTATTTTGGCAAAGCGTGGTCGCGGTCTGCAACTACGAGTCCGGCTCGCTTTCTAGTATAGACTTACATCCCATCGACATGGGTTATCAGAGGCCGATCCCTCAACGTGGTAGGCCAGTCTTAGCCAAGGGACAAATAGCGAATGAAACCCTTAAGTGGCTTCAGGATGTTTCCACGCCATACGGTACACAGATCGATATCAGCGGAAATGTCGGTCGGATTACCCTATGAGACTCGCACACCGTATTGTCCAAGCTATCCTAATCTTCAAATAATATAATAGTTTTTAGTAATACAAATGAAAGGTCCCGAAATGAAATCCTATCTACTCCTAGTCCTCTGTCTACTTTTGGTCTCATCCGTACTGGCATGCGCTGCTAAAGATGACTCCAACACACAACCACTTAACCAGAGCAATCAAAGCACCGCCTCTGACGAACGTAAAGAGTCTACTGATGCTAGTCAAGCCAAGAAAGATACCGTAGACATTGCTGTGGCTAAATACCGCACTGATCTGGTGGTCACGGTGATGAAGTTGTTCCAGCATTCTGTGTGGGTTCTCGGGGACGAAGATCAGATCCGGAAAACTCTCAGCGAAAACGATTTGAACATGTCCGGTGCTCTTATACGGGGAGAAGACCACTCTTCATCCTCAAAGGAAATATGGGGTGTCGAATCTCCACCTATGAGCGGTGGCCAAGCCTACGTAGCATACAATGATGATAGTCTCTTTGTTATATACCGCTCTACAGACGCAGAAGACGGCTGGGATCTTACTTTAAATGTACTGACCGACCTCAAAGCCTACTACACCGATTTAGACTTCCTTGATGACAATCCCGAATTAGCTAACAAATTTGGAGATTTGAAAGTACATTCGGGTTTTCATAAAGAATACCTGCGCTACAGAGAGCAGGTATTATCACAAATCCAGAAGCACCCTAATAAACGCATATATGTCAGCGGGCACAGTTTAGGCGGGGCACTAGCATCATTGACTAGTCTGGACATAGTCGCCCAAACCGGCAGGGACGTAACCCTAGTCACATTCGGAGCTCCACGTGTGGGGAACAAAGCTTACCAGCAGCTTTCTGACCATCTGATTCCCGCAACTTACCGAGTGGTAATAAATGGCGATCCGATACCACGCGTTCCGGGTTCTGTGCTTGACTACCAGCACTCTGGAAAAGTGCTACAAATAGACGAGAAAGGGAATCAAGTGAGTCCCCAAGACCTCAAATCCAGCCCGATGTTCCAATCATTTGACTTCCCAAAACACCATCTGAAACCCTATCACGCAAGCTTAGTTAAACTCTTGAAGCACTGCATAAATGACCAGAAAAATGAAGACATGCAACCATGCATAGATTTAGCCTGGTT
>JAPNTN010000091.1:0-3609 GCA_027249445.1 Dehalococcoidia bacterium
TGGCTGGGGATCCCAGGATCGAACTGGGGCTTCCGGTTCCAGAGACCGGCGTCCTACCGCTGGACCAATCCCCAACAGTGTTGAAATACAATAGTAGTCAAGCACAGCTCATGATGTCAAGAAACTACAGCATACATCGTTGACACAGTATATATTCTGTACCAAAATAACCGCGTCAGATCTATACGGTTCCACGAACAATTTATATAAAATTTATATCTATGGGGTTAGCTAATGACTACAACATCAAGCGCCAGCCGCCAAACTGTTCGAGTGCATGGCACCGAAGTAGAACTTTTCACAGGTGGTGAAGGCCCCCCTTTGTTGTTCCTACACGGAGCAGGTGGAAATTCTGGATGGCAACATTACCACGAAGAACTCTCAAAAACATACAAAGTATATGTCCCCTCACAACCAGGATTTAATGGGACCGAAAGGCCAGACTGGGTCTATTCCATTACCGATGTGTGTCATTTCAACAGAGCACTAGTGAATACATTAAGCTTGGACCAATATATTCTCATGGGATCGTCCATGGGAGGGTGGGTCGCCGCAGAAATGGCGTCAATGAATTCGGATAATATCAAAGCTTTGATACTTGTAGATGCCGCAGGCATTAAACCAGAGCGTGGAGATATCTCAGAAATATTCATGGTGTCAGGGGAGACTAGAATCAAACAAAGATTTTATGATCCGTCTCAGGTTCCTAATTACGAAGCTTACACTAGAGACCTAACTGATGAAGAGAAGATAGTAGACCACTCAAATAAAGAAATGGCCTCAAGGTTGTGTTGGAAGCCATACCTTCATAACCTTAGCCTCCCATTTTATCTAAGTAACGTAACATCCCCGACTCTTATAGTATGGGGAGAACAGGATGCCATCATTCCAGTTGAATGCGCCGAGTTATTCAGAAAAGCTATCACCAATTCTCAAGTGAAAATAATCAATGATTGCGGGCATTCACCAGCAATAGAAAAACCTGATGAATTCCTTAACTCGGTCACAGAATTTCTTAATTTGTTAGATTAAATTTCTAGCTAGACGATCACTCGCGCAAACAAATAGTCTACGGAGGGAATAATGTCTACAGAAGTGTTTTGGTTTTCTGAGCAACCTTACGGACACGTCACCGATCAAGATTTAGAATCCTACGAATCTGGCCGAATGCATTTCCCTAACACTCATTTTGATCCCGAAAAAGCTCACATTTTATACAACAACTACCATGAACAATATGCGTTAGCAGATGAAGTGGGATTCGACGGAATTATGTCAAATGAACATCACTCTGCTTACTGGTGTATGAAACCCTCCGTAAATGTGGACGCAGCAGTGATCGCAAAAGTTACCAAAAGATGCAAAATAGCAATGCTAGGCAACGTGATAGCAGTTAATGACCCAGTAAAAATGGCCGAAGAGATTGCTATGCTCGACTGTATATCCGGTGGTCGCATCATATCTGGATTCGTCAGAGGTACCGCGGTTGAAACCTTACACGCCGGTATTAGCCCAACCGAAAATCGCGACAGATTCGAAGAAGCCCACGACTTAATAGTAAAATGCTGGACAGAGCCTGGTCCATTCCGCTGGGAAGGACGTTATTTCCCCCATAGAATGATTAACCCTTGGGTCGTACCAATACAAAAACCACATCCTGCTGTTTGGTTTCCAGGTACAGGAAGCCCTGAAAGCGTCATATGGGCGGCAAAACATCAATATCCATACATGAATCTGGGGTCATTGTTAGATTTAACAAAACAACTCAAACAAATCTACTTCGAAACAGCCCAAGAGGTAGGTTTTGAGCCTGGCCCTCAACATTTTGGATACCTAATGCGATGTTTAGTAGCCGATACAGATGAAAAAGCCCAAGAGATAGGTAGAACATTTCTATGGACCGAAGGCCACCGTAATAGAGGGCCAGTCGAGTTTAACGACCCCCCAGGTTACCAATCTCGGGAAGCATTAGCCATAAAAATGTCTCGGCCATTGATTGGAACTGGAACTATGGGCAAACGCATGAGCTATGAAGAACTACAAGAGGCACACAATATCATTGTAGGGAGCCCTGAAACAGTCATAAAGAAATTGAGGTACATCAAAGAGACGTTGGACCCTGGATATCTACTAATATATGGCAACGAAGGGGATATGCCTCATCAAGATGTCATGCGGTCGGTAGAGTTACTAGGAACGAAAGTTATACCCGCTCTTAAGAATTCTTAAAATAGCCTATCAAAATCCGCGAACCTACTGGCTATATAAAACCAGATTCTTCGCGGATTTTACAATCTACCGGATGATCCCATCTGCTCTCCAGGCATCGATTTCTACTTGTGGATATCCCAATTCTAAAAGAGTTTCATCCGTGTGTTGGCCCAAAGCGGATAATGGTAAAGTTCTCATAGGCGTTTCACTAAATGTCGCTAATGGCCCTACCATCCGGACTACACCTAGGTCCTGATGTTGGAGATCAACTGTTAAATTGTTTGACTTCACTTGTGGGTCGTCAAACACTTCTTCTACATAACGTACTGGGCCTGCTGGTATACCCCATTTACCTAAAGTCTCTAACCATTCCTCGCTGGACTTGGTCAGAAATATTTGTTCTGCCCTATACACTAGCTCCTTGCCAAAACTAATTGCCTCACTGGACGACGGATCGTAATCCGTCGAAAACCGTATATCCTCTAGATTTAAAACATCAAGTAATTTTTTCCTTAGTACATCACTTAGGCATCCGACAGTAATAGCCCCATTTCCTGTGGTATAAGCCCTGTAGTATATGTGTCCTGGCACCTGAGGATGCTCTGAATCATAGATATCCCTAATATCCCTAAAAGATACATTAGCTGTTCTCAAGGCATCTAGTGTATTAAGAGTATCCACGCGATTAGCAGCATCTAATTCCTCTATTTGCACATACCTCATTCCCATTAGTGCAAGTGCTGTTCCCAACAGGGTAGTCTCAATTTTCTGACCTTTCCCTGACTTCTCTCTTGCATACAACGCTGAACTAACTAACCAAGCAATCGAAAACCCTGCAGTAGTATCAATTAACGGAGAAGAGGATATATGCTGAGGGGTACCATCTATTATTTTTGCCTCGGCATTCATAAGCCCAGACATACCCTGTATGATTAAATCGTACCCTGGTCTATCTGCATCTTCACCTTCCCTTCCAAAAGCAGTAACTTCACAATATATGATCATCGGGTTCAAATCATATAGGGTCTGATAATCCACTCCCAAATTAGCGGCTACATCAGGCCTGTAGTTGACCAATACCACATCTACCGTGGGTACAAGTTTCTCTAGCACTTGTCTCGCAACATCGGTCGTTAAATCAAGAGTTATATCCTTCTTGCCTCTGTTATAAGCAATAAATGGTCTACTTTCAGTATCTGAACAGGGCTGTGTAGAACGCCATGGATCACCCCATGGTGGCTCAATTTTGGTAACATCTGCTCCCATATCAGAGAGAAGCATTCCAGCCAATGGCGCGGCAATCACCTCTGTAAATTCCAATACTTTAATCCCAGCAAGTGGTCCATCCATATTAGGCCTCACATGCTCATCGGCTGATGAGATATTTAGAAACTATTA
>JAPNTN010000092.1:0-3665 GCA_027249445.1 Dehalococcoidia bacterium
GGGATAAGGATGACGACTCGTTTTTGGATGCTCAAATGGTTGGTGGCGGAATCAATTTAATGGATTTGGATAATGCTAGTACTCTCAAAAACTTTTTGACGGGTGTGAGACGACGGGATTGGGATTTAGTTCTGGACAGCGTAAGCACTGATGTGCAATTCAACTCTAATAATTGGATGGGTTCAGTAATACCGGAATTGCTGCGGGGAGTTAATGCTGAACAACTTATGAAAGCTTTGAAACAATGGAGGGAAGCTCAAGGTGATTATCAAGTGAAGCTGCACATGGCTCTGACTACTACAACAATGGGTTTTATAACTTACGAATTAATCGATAAACTAGCAATGGATGAAACTCTGGAAGTAGATTCCAGTCAGAACATAGGTTGGTTAGACGCGTTAAGGGGATCGATTTTGGGCGATCTGTGCCCTGAGGATATACCCGAGCAGAAAAGTGATCTTGACGATACTAGGGATAAATTGATCACTGAGATGAATAATAGGCATAAGCCTCAATACTACAATTACAGTTCAGAAGGTGATACTGTTAAGGCCAATATCCCGCCTATACATCTAGAAGGGCGGAAGTTGCAGACTGTGTATTACACATTCGATCCTGGCCATAGGATCCGTTCGATGCAGCATATTCTTGAGATTAGTGGCGTTCACCTCGCTCCAAATACCCAACCACAGGTATAGTCTTATAATCAGGCTCCTATGCTCAATTAGCAACGTTAGGAATCTGTTAGTCGTAGTTTGAATACGATTCAATAACTCGAATCACATTGATTATCCTAGCTTGATCTGTATTACTTCGATGGTATAATTTCGCGTAAGTAAACACTGTTTCGGGAAGAAAAACTATTATTTTTTTATATATGCGGTGAAAGGAGATAAATATGCCAGCCTGTATTATGAATATAATTCGAAGGCCTATCCCTGGTAACTATCGTGAAGTGTTAAATGGATCAATAGAGCGGATACAAACTCGAGAAGTTAAAGAAATAAGAACGTATGTCACCCGCAGTATAACCACTCACAGGGCAGGTGTAGATGTTACGACGGTCCGACTCTTTAATTCCTTTGACGAATTTGAGGAGCTTCTTGACGGCATGGACGCTAATGAAGGAGCACAAAGAAGTTTTGACGAGTTAGCCAGTAAATGTCGGTCAGTCGACTTTGTTGTTGGGGAGATAATGACGCCCCTTAGAGGTCACAATAGTGATTTGAGATACATGACGAGGAATGTATTTACCGCTAAACCTGGAAAAAGAAGTGAACTCATCGAAACATTGATGGAAATAAGAGATTCTCATATGGACGGGCGTGGGGCTATCATGAGGCCAATCGGAAATTTTGATAATGTGAGGTTGACCATCCCTCACAAGAGTATGGAGAGCGTTCGTGCCTCTTTGGCATTTATACAAAGCCCTGAAAACAAGGATGTGTATGAGCGGATTTCTTCGCTAACTACAAAAATGGAACGTTTTGTTAGTAGAATATACTACCCTCAGGAATAGTTGGAGTTCCTATATTTCTATCAGTAACGTAACTAAGGCGTTTGCAATGCAATATTCAGGAAGGGTCGTAAGATGGCTGCACTCAGAAAGTATGGAGTTTAGTGGAGCCTTGCACGGCCACTAGGAACACCTAAGGAGGTAGCACTCATATCGATTTGCCTTAGTCAATGTAAAGAATGAATCCATTAATGTGACAAAGATCTTAAATTAATAAGGAGATTTTTAGTAATGTTATTTCACATAACTGCACAGCATGATCATTTGAGTTGCGGGGGAGTACAGTCAAGGCGAGAGGGTAGAACGGACTACCAAAAGGAATCTGGCAGATGGATGGAAGGGAACGATAAAGTTAAAGTGATAGCCGTGTTTCTGAACCAACCGCATCATAGAGTTTTTGCTGTGGTAGAGGCTGAGACGTATGATGACTTAAATAGTTTCACCAACCATTGGAAGGATACAGGTAAGTGTGACGTGCAACCAGTTGGAGATGGGATTGCTCAACGACACGCATTGGGATACTGGGGCCAATAATTACCGTAACTATCAGCGAAAAGCCCAGCCAAAACCACCAGAACAAGCCCGAATTAACTGTCGGGGCTTTTCTTTTTCTGAGCGTGGAAAAACATGAAAAAAGTGTTTCGCTACAAATTCGCTACAAAACCATCGAAATTAGACATTAGAAAAGACAACAAAAAAGGCGCAAAAGGGATGGATTTGTGCTTAAAATTGGGTGGTGCCGAAGGTCGGACTCGAACCGACACGAGGTTGCCCTCACTGGTTTTTGAGACCAGCGCGTCTACCATTCCGCCACTTCGGCTAGTTTAGTGGAGGGGCAATTATAACATGATCAATCAGCGTTAGTGATGCTGTAAGAACTGGACAGTCAGTATAAAATTCTTGACTGTTATTTCTATAGACCTCTATAATTCGTGTACTGGAGAATTAATTTTCAATGCCAAAACGTACTTATCAACCAAAGAAACGTCGTCGCATGAGAGTGCACGGCTTTAGATCACGTTCAAAGACATCAGACGGAAGAGCAGTATTAAAGCGACGCAGATTCAAGGGTCGCCACAATCTGACCGTCTAGTCGTCCCTTAAAATGCAAAGTAGGTTTCGCTTAAGTGAAGATAAAAGATTCGCGGAGATTCACCGGGAAGGACTTAGCGTAGCGAACCGGCTATTAGTGGTGAGGGTTCTCCAAAATGGTCTTTCCCATAATCGCTATGCGTTTATGGTGAGTAAGCGTGTTGGGAACGCTGTCACAAGGAATAAAATTAGACGTCGCTTGAGAGAAGTAGTTAGAAATACGTGCGTAACAACCGGCTGGGATGCAGTATTTATAGTGCGAAAAGGTGCTGAATCTGCTGATTTTACCGCATTGAGGCAGTCTACTCAGAACGTATTGGATAGAGCTAATATTTTAGATAAACATTCGGAAAAGGAGACGCTTTGATTAAAAGCGGATTGCTTTTCACTATAAAAGGTTATCAAGCTGTGATATCGCCGTATCTGCCCTCGATGTGTAGATACACGCCTTCCTGCTCTACTTATACCTCGGAAGCCATATCAAAATATGGTGTAATCAGGGGGGTAGTGATGGGGGTTAAACGCATCAGCCGATGTCAACCATGGGGGGGCAAGGGCCACGACCCTGTCATATAACTAACTTGATCAATAATTTAGGTTCAATTAGTCCAAGCCATATTCAGACTTCTACATCCTGTGAAAAATCCACAGGGCATTCCCCTATTAGGAGTGTCTGTCGGATTTCTGTTTTACTTGTCATTGTAATGGGGATTATCGGTTGTACGCCCCACTTGGGATCAGACACCCGGGGTTGGACTCCTGTTACCGCTGCAGACGATGTCGTTTATGCAGGGACACGAGAAGGTAAGGTTATAGCGCTGTATGATGACGGATCAGTGCCCACTGTCAAATGGGTTTTTCCTTCAGGTGATGATACGACTGTTTCGGGAACTTTTTATACTCCTGTGATTGGCAGTGATCTGATATACGTAACTGCAGTAGATGGGTTTGTATACGCATTAGAAAAAGATACTGGACGATCAGATGGAAGAGGATGGAAAAGAGAACTAGTAGATCCGGATGAGGGGCAAAGTCTGGTAGCTGGGCCCGCATTAGA
>JAPNTN010000093.1:0-4654 GCA_027249445.1 Dehalococcoidia bacterium
CTTGCAATACAGCAGTAATACGTTCTAAACCCATACCAGTGTCCACACTCGGTGCCGGCAGTGGAGTTCTATTACGATCTGCATCTTGGTAAAATTGCATAAATACCAAGTTCCACAGTTCAACGAACCTTTCGCAATCGCAGTTCGGATGACACCCTGTTATTGTCGGAGATATTCCTTTATCTCGCTCAGATCTCAATTGTAGATCAAGTTCGATTGGAGTCATCATAGAGGTGCAACCCTTCTCAGACCCACCATCATAGTGCAGCTCAGAACAAGGACCAGTCGGCCCTTCATCACCAGCGGGGCCCCACCAGTTATCTGCGTCACCATACCGGTATATTCGTTCTTCTGGAATGCCTATATCAGACTTCCAGATTTCATATGCTTCATCGTCATCAAGATAAACCGTCACGTATATCTTTTCAGGATCAAGCTTGAATACACTCGTAATCAACTCCCATGCATATGAGATTGCTCCAGTTTTAAAATAGTCTCCAATACTAAAATTGCCTAACATTTCGAAGAACGTAAGATGTTTATGGTCACCTACTTCTTCTATATCTGCGGTACGAAAACTTTTCTGATGAGTAGTCAATCTAGGACACGGAGGAATCTGTTCTCCCATAAAAAATGGTTTGAATGGAACCATCCCAGCGCTGGTAAATAACAGAGTCGGATCACCTGCCGGTATTAGCGAAGAACTGGGCATATGAAGATGCTGATTCTGCTCAAAAAATTCTATATATGATGACCGTACCTTATTTCCATCCATACTAAATACTCACGCACGTCTTTGCCTTGGAATAGATAAATTGTATGATAGCCACAAACTGAGCGTCAATTAAACCTCGCTCCAGTTAACACCAAATAATACCTTACTAGCTACATAATCAGGATTGTCATAATTTTCATGCTTGACTCCGTTTACTTACATTCGTAAAATCGAGCTACTTAGAGACATATGGAGAGAGTATGACATCAAACGCCATTGGCCGTGTTCAGAAAGCCCTCCAATATTCCTCAGAACCCGAACGAGTAAGCATAAAGACGTTCAGTGCCACCTTCGAAGGTAATCACAGCATACACGAGGTCATTTACAATCACGAGCACTGGACATGCAATTGCAGGGCGTACTCATCACAGAAGGTATGCAGCCACACGATGGCGGTCCAGGCCATATTAGACCAAATACTAAGAGCTGCAGACTAGATAAAACCACCCACTGTCACTCAGAATATTTCTTAAACAACAGGCAAGCGTTCTGCCCTCCAAACCCAAAGGCGTTGGACAATACCACTTGAATGCCTAAATCTCTGCGCGCTTCATTAGGAACATAGTCCAAATCACATTCGGGATCAGGAGTTTCATAGTTGATAGTGGGGTGAATCACTTGATCCGTGATCGTTTTTACACACGCGACAGCCTCCAATGAGCCTGACGCCCCTAAAGAATGGCCTATCATAGATTTCGTTGAGCTTATCGGGATTCCATACGCTTGTTCTCCAAAAACCCTCTTAATTACAATGGTTTCTATCGAATCATTCAATGGAGTCGATGTTCCATGAGCATTAATATAGTCCACTTGTGACGGCTGTAACTTAGCATCAGCTAAAGCGATTTGAATGGCTGTCGAAGCAGCTGATCCTGTAGGTTCTGGCTGAACTAGGTGCCCTGCATCAGCAGTACATCCGAATCCCACTACCTCTGCTAGGATTTTAGCCTGACGACGGACAGCATGATCTAAATTTTCCAATACCAAGATACCTGAACCTTCTGCGGGTATAAATCCATCTCTATTAAGGTCAAAGGGTCTACTCGCAGAAGCTGGATTCTCATTCTGAGTAGTTAACGCTCGCATTACAGAGAACCCCGACAGACCTAATTCACTTATACCTGCTTCAGACCCTCCAGCGAATACCACATCAGCAAGTCCATTGCGAATTACCCCGAGGGCTTCCCCAATTGCTTGATTCGAAGCTGCACATGCAGTACTAACAGTCGCGTTGTATCCCTTAAAACCTAGATAATGACTCAAATTACCAGCCGCCATATTTGGCAATACCATCGGGAAAAAAAATGGAGTCATCTTCATCCCGCCCTTGTCTGCCATTACCCTACAGTTATCTTCTAAAGTTGGGAATCCTCCATTACCATTACCCATAATTATGCCCAGCCTGAATGGATCTTCATTGGTAAGGTCCAGTCCAGATGATTCCATAGCCTGCAATCCAGCTACAACAGCCATCTGAGAAAATCTGGCCATCCGTCGAGCCTCTCTCTTATTTATGTATTGGGAATGATCAAATCCAACAACCTCTCCCGCTACCTGACATGGATATGCAGATGGATCACAAAGGCTCATGGTAGCAACACCTGACGCACCAGATATCAAACCATTCCAAAACTCATCAACAGATTCCCCTAGTGGGGTCACTGCACCAAGTCCAGTTATTACGACGCGGTTACCAGTCATTGCCAATATTCTCCATAATAGACACTTACATATAAATACTAATCTAATCAATAATCCGGTTACAGTTTACCAACAGGTTGCCGGACTAATTTATATTGAATTCCCACTCAACAAATCTGGATATAATTCTGGAGTTATGTCTAAGATATGTTCTCGGGCTTCTGCGGCCACAAAAAGCGACCCAGTAACGACTATAAGTGTATCGTCACCCGCTAGTGAGCTCGCTACTGCTAGTGCTTCGTTAACACTAGCAGTAGATGACAGCCGTGTAGTTCCTGAACTCATAAAAAGTTCAGATAAATCTTGGGTATCCAATGACCTCGGATGCCGAGATTTAGTCGTTATAACTCTACTATTCATTCCAGATATTAAGCTAGCCATTTCCGAAACGTTTTTATCTCTAGAAACCCCTATTATAAAGAGAAGTCTATTGTCGCTAAATTGCCTTTTCAAATTTTTTAGTAACACTTCAATTGAATAAGGATTGTGAGCACCGTCTAATAATACCTTAGGTGAGTCCGATATGTATTCCATACGACAAGGCCACGACACCTTATACAAACCATCGTATATGGATTGCTCAGATATTGTTGCACCCTTCTCGATTAAAATCTCCATAGCAGCTAATACACTTGAGGCATTTTCTAATTGAAAATCTCCCAACAGAGGTAGATCAATTTCATATTTTCCCAAACGTCCATTAATAGTAGCTTGTTGCCTATTCGAATCTTGACTTCGGCACTCCCACGTGACGTCCTTACCAACTATAATACTTCGCGCTCCTCGAGCTTGACAGATATTATTCAGTTTCCCATATACAGACTCTTGTTGTGGAGATATTACAACATCACAATTGGGTTTTATTATTCCTGCCTTTTCGAACGCGATTTGCTCTATTGAATCCCCGAGTATGGCTATATGGTCCAAACTTATGGATGTAATAATGGCAATTTCTGGACTTACCACATTTGTCGCATCAAGGCGCCCACCCAGGCCTACCTCTATTGTCTGAAAATCCACATTTTTCTCTGCAAAGCAATAAAAGGCCATCGCGGTCATAAATTCGAATAGTGAAACATCGGATTCCGTCATAGTCTCAGCGTAGGACTTTACCGTATCTACTAGATGGCTAAATAAGAGCTCACTAACTTCCTCAGTGTCTAGCCGAATCCTCTCCCTAAACGTGTGTAGATGGGGAGACGAATAAAAACCGGTCGTATATCCGGACTCATTGAGAATAGAATCACACATAGAGGACGTACTCCCCTTCCCTTTAGTCCCAGCAACATGAATGGTCCGAGCATTCCTGTGAGGATTATTCATCGTTTCTAACAGGGAATTCATTATCTCAAGATCATAAATCCTTTTCTGCCTCGGTAATCTGTCAGAAGTTCTCTCATGATCCACTAAATTTAGTAGATAATTTATTGCACTCGTATACGTCACAATCACTCTCTGTTCTTAGGAGTCTCAAAGCGCTTGTCACTGTTACGGAAAAGATGATCAGTAGCATTTTTCACATTCATACCAGTTAAGTGATGAATGCCTTCTGAAAATGCTTTCGGAGTGATCCCAAAAACAGACTTAGCGACCCCAATATCAGTAACGTTACGGTTTGACAACATTCTTGCTAATTCTCTATTTAGAATTGGTTTTGTCATAAAAATATTCATCAATGAACAAAACAATCCCAACACCCAGAAGGGAAAATGAATTTTTATACGTCGCCTACCCATAGCGTCAGATATGTAATCAATCATTTCATTTACGCTCAAATGAAGGTCTCCTCCTAGCTCAATAATCTTACTCTCTAGATCATTTCGTCCGAGACTCGCCACTACACAATATGCAAAATCTTCTACAACCATGGGTTGAATTCTGTTCCTCCCATGACCCACTACTGGAACCGCCGGAAATAGGGTTACTAGAGAGCCCAATAGATTCGAAAACCTATCTGATGCACCCGTTATTACTGATGGACGAATAATAGTATAGGATGTTCGAGTTCTCTTTATTTCTTGTTCTCCCTTCCATTTACTGAAAAAGTACTTTTCACGTGGGTTATCATTAGCTCCCAATACGCTAACATGCACAAGGTGTCTAACTGAGCCTGAGTTTTCTATAGCGGAAACTAAATTAGCGGTCCCTACTACGTTAGTGGACAACATATCAGAACCT
>JAPNTN010000094.1:0-7368 GCA_027249445.1 Dehalococcoidia bacterium
CCTTCTTTATCAAACACATGTATTTGGCAACGCCATTCATCTGACGTATAAACATTCTCGTTAGAGTCCAACGCTATACCTGTAATCCAAGTGAACAAACTCGTATTGTTATTGCCACCATATACAGGACCTTGACGACCAAACTCACTAATGAATTCGTGGTCAATTGTACATTTAGTTACTCTCATGCTGGGATTCTGCTCACCAGATCGATTAGCTACATACAAAGTTCCATCACTAGTTATAGCTGCGCTAACTGGAGTGCTAAAACCCATACCTGATTGAGCTTGCCTACCTACATTGTGGCTATAAAGCCAGGCTCTACCCGCTACGACAGTATTAAGAGCCATATCCTTCCTCCTCTATTAGAGTAGTAGAGCCAAGATATATCCCATATGAAACCCTATCCCGGCTCTTACTAGTTCTACCGTACAACTAGCGATCGCTAGTTGTGAACTGCCAATTACTTCAAAATAGGCAATTTCTCAAAACTACCGTTAACGATTGGCTTGGAATCCAATCCGAACCAATCCTCAACTAACATGGCGTAATCACTCCGGAAGTCATAGTTTGGAACCAAGTCACCCTGTTCCAAATCTTCAGTTTTCGCAGATGGGTATTCACCGTAGTGACCACCCTTAACCTGATTACCTATAACAAATGATACGCCAGCTGCACCATGATCAGTACCCGATCCGTTGTCGTGAACACGCCTTCCGAATTCAGAGAATAGATACATGATTACATTATCTTCAGCGTCATGTTCTTTCAAATCCTCGAAGAACGCCGATATAGCCTGTGAAACGTCGTTCCACAACATAGGATGACCAGCCATCTCACCAGCGTGGGTGTCAAAGCTTGCATGCTGTGTGTAGAAAATTCTAGTTCCCAGATCTGCAAAGTAAACTTGAGCTATATCCCTCAAATGCGTCGCTATAGGAGAGTTTGGATATTCAACCGTCGACGAGTATCTCTCCGGCGCTACTTTCACTATATCAGCACCAACCATGGCATCTGTACCGGTTGACCTTAAGTAGTCAGTAACGAAACTCCCTCCTACCGTAGGAGAGTACATCCTAGAGAATAGATCGAGTGCTTTGCTTCGCTGATCCGTGTTACTTATACCAGTCAGGAGTCCATAAGTGCTGAGATCAGCTATCGCTGCAACAGGAACACCTGGTACCGCCAAAGCTCTTGGCAATCCGTGACCGAAGTTAATTGCTGTAAGAACATTTTCTTTGTTGGGGTCTAGTTCACGCGCTACTCTGCCGGCCCAACCTTCAGTACCAACCTTGTCGGGCTCACAAGTATGCCATATATCCATAGACCTGAAGTGCGACCTAGGTGAATCCTTGTAACCCACACCATGAATCACAGCGACGTTACCCTGATCGTACAATTCTTTTATAGGACCCATCTGAGGCATAAACCCCAAAGGTTCGGCCCAATCTTTAGTATCCTCTAGTTTTATAATATCTTCCCTCTCGTACTTAACGTACGGTCGATTGTCATAATATAAAGGATTGTCATAAGGGATTACCGTATTAAAATAATCGTTTCCTCCAGTCAGCTGTAAAACTACTATGACCGGATCTTTTTTGGTAGAAGTCATACCGTTCTCCTAATTTCGTAATTTACTCAGATATAGTCTTGGATCAATGTGGACTAACCAAATTGGTATTCAGTAGTCGCACCGATCAAAGCCATAGTCTCGCCAATTCGCTGGCCGGCTGAGGCTTCGTTAGCCCAGTCAAGGTCTCCATCAGTTTGGGCATTACTGATCAGCTGATCCCGAGTCTCTTCACTAAGCTCCAAGAAGCCCATGTGTTCTGCCGCAGCATCAATAAGCTGCTCGGGTGTTTTAATTCCATCAGACTTCATCTGATCTAATATTTTCTTTACTCCAGGCAATTCCGTATTGGCAACCCTGTCAGCAACGAAGTTCACTCGGGCCAAGAGGGATCCACTATTGATCCACTCTGATCCCGTCTGCCAACCTTCCACGCTTGGTGGATCCAGGATGGATTGACCCATATAAGTGGGTTCTTTACCTATGTTAAGAATTCCTGGCTCTGGGAATTGGAACTCACCTACTAGTCTCAAAGTTCCTGCCACTACTTCTGCAGGACTCTTTATCTTCGAGTAGCGTGCATTTTTGAAGAAATCTGAGTTAAACATGAATCTCAGTACTGCTCTCATATCATATTGAGATTCTATAAATACATCCATCATTTGCTCTAAAGCATCTTCATCTCGAGCAGGTTCAATGGTCCATGCAGGCACCTGAACCTCATCGGCAACAAAGAAATTGTAGAGATGTCGACAAATAAACCGAGCCGTCGCTGGCTGGTCACAAACAATATCAATTATATCTTCGCCATTGAAGTTACCGACTTCTCCCAAGAAACTTTTTTCACCGTCGTCATGGTCTTCTTCACGGTAATCAAACTTCCAAGAGAATCGTCCATACGGCTGGCGGGGAGGCTTGGCGCTAATAGTCCAGCCTGTAAACGCCCGAGAAGCTTCTCTGACATCGACTTCCGTATAGTTACTAACTCCTAGTGAGAACAGCTCGAGCAACTCACGACCCCAGTTCTCATTAACGCCATCCCGATGATTTTCATTGTTATCTAACCAGAAAATCATCGCAGGATTCTTTGATAGTTCTACTAACAATTGCTTGTAACTACCCATGCCGTATTCTCGGAACATTTGTATCTGTTCCAATAACTGGTCACAGTTATCCACCTTGGAATTGCCAGTAGCAAAAACATGGTGCCAAAACAGAGCTATTTTTTCTTCCAAAGGCCTTTTTGTGCTAACCATCTGGTACATCCAGTTAGCCTGACCGGAAAACGGTGTCCCACCGGGTAGTAGAAAGCTTGGGTGATATCGGAGCATAGTAGCCATATCCCCACCTGGTTGGGCTTCAGTAGGAGCCACTAACTCCTCTACTGTGGCCTCATATCCTTGTGCAACACGACGTTCGAGCTCTTCATTCGAAGCTCCGAAACCAGCGCGGCGCATCAGGTGAGCCATTAAAGCCAGATCTTCTTTGTGTGACATACGCTGCCTCCCTTACCTATTTAGTATTGGTGTGTATTTACGTTATCCCCTAGCAGAGGATACACTACACCCATGATGTTGCGTTAAATAATATGGCAGCATGTATTCGCTGTCAACACTTTTCAGACATTTCTTGACCGTTGAATCAGTGATAATAATGGTTATAATCTAGACCCTACGCGAGAAGTTCTTGTGTTCTCACATATAACGCTTAATTAGCCGATTATAGGAAAATTCCCAGATGTTAGATTCTCAAAACTCGTGCCAGTCCACTTATAAAGAGATCGAGATCGGGCCTGCAAACTCGTTTAAAAATCTACCTTGCTCTGTAGCAATAGCGAATGAAGATTACTTCCTGACTCAAGACGATGCAGGACGACACTACCTATTGTCGGCAGTTTGCCCTCACATGTGGGGCACTATAGCTATTGAAGATAATTGCTTTATCTGCCCGGACCATGGTTGGAAATTTAATCTGACTGAAGGTATCTGCATAAACGGGCCGAGGTCTCAAATGTATTCAATAAATGTAGTCAACAAAAGAGGACTGTTATTTGCACAATTCCCGTACAGATAGGAATAATGAGCCGTTACTAACCAAATGCTACTCCCAGAGCATAAGTACTTAGAATACCTAGTTTTCTAACCTAGCAAAGACTCCCTTTGGGGCCAACCCTTCAAAAAGGTCCGGATGTAACGCTTCTGCCAGTCCCTCCAGAACATCAACAACTCTCGGGCCATGCCTACTGGGAATCTGACCATCAAACAGGATCACTCCTCCTTGATCTACACATCTCAATTGATTCCAAACGTTATGTCGCGACATATGATCTTTCACCTCGACCACTGTCCTACTCATGTCGAAAGCGCATGGCATGACCATAATATAATCTGGGTCATATTCTAAGACCTCAGACCAGCTTACTTCACGCGATATACCCCACTTGTCTGCTAATCCCTCGATACCGCCTGACAACTCGACCAATTCTGGTGTCCACTGTCCAGTATTTCTCAAAGGTTCCAACCAATCCACACAGAATACTCTTGGCCTAAAATCAATCTCTGCCAAACCAGAAGTTATCCTCTCCACCCTTTCTTTTAGAGAACCAACGAAAGATTGAGCTATATCAGGAACATTAGCCGCATCTCCAACCCGCAATATATTATTAAAAATATCATCTAGACTTGCTGGTCTAACAGTTAATATTTCAGGGGAATATTCCAAGACTTTTGCGGCAGTCTCAAAAACAGACCCACTTCCTACAGCGCAAACTTCACACAGTTCTTGAGTAATGATTAAATCCGGAGAAACATCTCTGAGCACATCCCCATCAATCCAATGGACTGGGTTATTATTAGATCTCGCCTGTTGTATGATTTCGTCGATTTCTTGACTGCTCAAATCAGATACGTCACGTACACTCTTACTAACCACGGGCTTTTCCCTAGCATCAGATGGAAAATCACAGGCGTGAGAAACCCCGACGACATGATCTCCCAATCCTAGGGCATACAATATTTCAGTAGCACTTGGTAGCAATGAACATATTTTCATGGTTATACACCGAATAACTTCATATTTATGTCCTACAATTGTTCGGATCCACTAATTAATTTTATATTGCTTTAGAGCCTTTTCATTAAGAGTGATGCCAAATCCAGGTTTATCAGAAGGTGATACATAGCCATCCTCGATCATTAACGTATCTTCAAACATCTCACCCCATAAAGGATCAGTAGAGCCTCTGTAATATTCCACTGTTAATCCATTAGGAATGGCCGCAACGAGCTGCACGTGAACTTGCTGATTACCATGAGGAGCAATAGGCAAATCTTGAGATTGGGCAAGAGCAGCGACCTTCATGAATTCTGTTACTCCTCCCATTATCTGGGCATCCGGTTGGATAATCGCAGCACAACGATCATTAATCAAATCTCTAAAACCATACTTGGTATATTCATTCTCTCCCGTTGCAACGGGTATATGTGTGGCTCGACTAATAAGCTGATGTCCCTTGTAATCATCAGGAAACACTGGTTCTTCGAACCAAGCAATATCGTACTTCTCTATCTTATGGGCTAATTCTATAGCTTCATAATATCTGTAAGCACAGTTAGCATCTATCATTACCTTTATACCTGATCCGACGGTCTCACGTACTACTCGAACTCGTTCAACATCTTCATTTATCGGAGCTCCGCCGACTTTCATTTTCACCGCTTTAGCCCCCATAGATAGGCTGTCCTCAACCTCTATAGCTAACTCCTCAAGACCCTTACCCTCTTCATAATATCCCCCAGCAACATACACTGGAACTTTATCCGCATATCCGCCAAGAAGTTTATGCACTGATCTATTAGCAACCTTACCTTTAATGTCCCACAAGGCCAGATCTATTCCACTAATCACACGTGTCGTAATTCCTCGACGGCCGACCAATTTTGGTTCCCACATTTTGCGCCATATCTTTTCCGTATCGAACGGATCTTCCCCTATTACATGTTGTTTGAAGTGATTAAGTATCGCGATTCCCACCTCAGGTGAATCCCGAATATCCCTACCTAACCCAATTCCAGTTACACCTTCGTCTGTCCTGATTTTAACGACAGTTAGCCCTGACGTTTGATAGGTGTGCAGACCATTCCTAATAGGCACTGTCCTAGGCCATTGGTAAACTTCATAATCAACGTCCGTTACTATCATATAAACCCTCTTATAATTATCTTTGTTAGATTAGTATATTAACTGACTTGCTACCAAAACCGCTATCAGAAACATTCAATTGGCCCAATACTAAGGAAATGCTAAAATTGAGTTCTACTGAAAAGTTTTAACACCAATTAAGGGAAAGTTAATGGCGAATATACTAGATGGAACTGCGTTATCAAAAGAAATCCGATCTGAAGTGGCCGAGTCGACTCTAAATCTGAAAACTCTTCATAATCTTACACCTGGTTTAGCGGCAGTATTAGTTGGGGACGACCCTGCATCCGCTGTATATGTCCGGAATAAAGGTAGAGCATGTGACGAAGTAGGAATCTTTAGCGAGGTATTCAGACTTCCCAAAGATACCACTCAAGAATCCGTTCTCGATCTCGTGGAAGACTTAAATAGGGACGACAGATTTCATGGCATATTGGTGCAACTTCCTCTACCAGAACAAATCGATGAAACCACAATCATTGAGCACATTGCTCCGTCAAAGGACGTAGACGGCATTCACCCGTTCAACCTTGGTAAATTAACTCAGGGAATACCTGAGTTTATTCCTGGCACACCAGCTGGTGTACAGCAGCTACTAGTTAGAAACGGCTACGATCCCGCTGGAAAACATGTTGTTATATGCGGACGCAGTAACATAGTAGGCAAGCCATTAGCAACCCTTCTGACACAGCGCAGCGATGGGTCAAATGCAACTGTAACGGTTTGTCATACAAGGACGAACAACATAACCGATTTCACAAAAAGAGCCGACATAGTGGTAGCAGCTATTGGTCGACCTAAGGCAATCACCGCAGACATGTTAAAACCCGGATGTATAGTTATAGACGTGGGAATTAACCGCGTAGAAGACGCCTCAAGAAAAAGTGGTTACCGGTTAATTGGAGACGTTGATTACGAAAATATACTTCCTATATGTGAGGCAATCACTCCAGTTCCTGGAGGTGTTGGGCCAATGACAATCGCAATGCTATTAGTAAATACGGTCAAGGCAGCAGAAAAAAGTATTAAATAAACTTCGCAAATTTATATTTGACCACCCATGCCTATATTGAATAGACTATTAGAATCCCAGTATCCATGACGATTATTTTGATTGGACGCTAAACATCAGGAAACCACTTAGAAATGTCCCGTTTTAAACTAGACCCGAGCGTCCTAAAGCACCTGCATACACTGGATTCATGGATAGCATACCCCAACTACCGATTATTATGGCTAGGAAACTTTTGCTCTAATAGCGCTCAGTGGATGCAGCTATTAACAGTTGGCTGGCTAGTACGTGATTTAACTGACGGTTTAGCAGCCTCGGCGTTCTTAGTAGTAACCATAGGCGGTTTAAATACCTTGCCCGGTCTTATATTTACCCCTTGGGGAGGAGTACTTGGGGATAAACTAGATCGCAGAAAATTAGTGATATCTTTGCAGTCCTTTATGGCAATATTAGCGTTTGGATTTGCACTCCTAGTTCTCTCAGGATATGTAACCGTCTGGCATACATTCGCATATGTATTAATTAGCGGGACTACTTTTACTGTAACCAAGCCAATGAGGCACGTATTAATCGCCAATACCGTCGA
>JAPNTN010000095.1:0-5032 GCA_027249445.1 Dehalococcoidia bacterium
CTGGAGGTCCACATGAGTTTGCTCCCAGTAAAAGGCCGTCTGTGCGTATAAAAACTACGAAAATAGCCGGAGAACTTAATATACCATTCACGAGTGGCATATTGATCGGCATAGGCGAATCCCGTTTGGATCGTATTGAAGCTCTATTTGCACTTCTTGATATACATAAAAACTACGGTAATATTCAAGAAGTGATAATTCAGAATTTTAGAACAAAAGAAAATATTCCAATGCGTCATTCTCCTGACGCGGAATCCCTCGAACTACGTTGGACCATAGCTACAGCAAGAATAATTTTGGGTTCGCAGGCTAATATTCAGGTTCCTCCCAATTTAAATTCAGAAGATTATGACACATATATTTCTGCGGGAATAAATGACTGGGGTGGAGTTTCACCATTGACTATAGACTACGTTAATCCTGAATCTCCCTGGCCAAAATTGTCAGAGCTTAACAGGCGCACGTCAAAAATGGGATTCAATCTAGTACCTAGACTCCCGATCTACCCAGAGTACTTTATGGATACTGACCGGTATACTGATGTAAATATCAAACGAAAATTGCTGGAATTGAGTGACGATCAGGGCTACGTAAAAGGAGGCATTCAAGCTTATGTCGATCCAAAGTGATAGACCATCAGGTAATAATGATTTGGATATGGTTCTAAATGAAATTGATGTCAATGTATCCAAAATACTTGATAGGGCTCTGGATGGTAAGGATATATCCTCTGAAGATGCGGTGATATTGCTTAATACTACAGGGCGAGAGTTTCACTGTGTGAGCATGGTAGCAGATGAACTTCGGCTTCGTACTGTAGGAGATGTAGCCACGTATGTGGTTAATCGGAATATAAACTTTACTAATGTATGCATTAAGCGATGCGGCTTCTGCGCTTTTAGTAGAGATTTTAGACAAGAAGAAGGTTATTTCTTGCCTGTGGATGAGATCATTCGAAGAGCAAAAGAAGCATGGAATTATGGAGCTACAGAAGTATGTGTTCAGGCAGGGTTGCCTCCACAAATGGAAGGCGATCTTTATATAAAATTAACAGAGGCCATCAAGTCCGAACTACCAGATATGCACATACATGGATTTTCTCCAGAGGAAGTGTTGTACGGCTCTATTAGATCAAAGACATCTATTAAAGAATATTTAACGGGCTTAAAAGATGCTGGAGTAGGCAGTCTTCCTGGCACATCAGCAGAGATTCTAGATCAAGGACTACGAGATAAGATCTCTCCAGGTAGGATAACAGTGAGTCAGTGGGTTGAGGTCATCACTACAGCACACCAACTTGGTATACCAACAACATCTACTGTGATGTTTGGGCATTCAGAGACTTATGAACAGCTTGCGGAACACATCGTTCTGCTAAGAGATATACAGGCGCAGACAGGCGGCTTTACTGAATTTGTTCCGTTAAGTTTTGTGAACAGTGAGGCCCCAATGTTTCTTCAGGGATTGGTGGATAATGTGAGGTCTGGCCCATCTGGTATGGAAGTTATCAAAGTTCATGCGATTTCGCGAATCCTATTAAATAACTGGATACCCAATATTCAGGCATCTTGGGTTAAAGAAGGGAGCCGAATGTCCCAGTTGTTATTGACATCTGGCGTAAATGATCTCGGGGGGACTTTAATAAATGAAAGCATATCGACCTCTGCAGGAGCCCAGCATGGTCAGTTAATGCGACCCGCCGAGTTCAGAGAAATGATTCGTCAAGCCGGCCGTGTTCCAGCAGAGAGATACACGGACTATAAGCTCAAACAAGTCTTCGATAAATCTGATTGCCCTGTGGATGCGCTAGATCTGGTGGGAGATAATGTCGAAGAAATATTTGGTTCATATAAGAAGCTAGTTCAAATGGATGAATATCGGTTCGAGCATCCTAATTCTAGCAAAGATCGGGAAGTTCCTACTGACCAGAGTAACGTAATTGTCTGAGAACGTAGTTGCTTTAGCTGGGGGAGTAGGAGGAGCGAAATTGGCCTTAGGATTTGCTTCTGTGCTTCCTCCTGAAGAATTAAAGCTCATTGTTAACACTGGTGATGATGATATATTCCATGGGTTATATGTTTGTCCTGATATTGATACCGTGATGTACACTTTGTCCGGTTTATCCAATACCGACACCGGTTGGGGATTAAAAGGGGAGTCTTTTCAGGCACTGTCTATGCTAGGGAGATACGGTTGCGACACTTGGTTCAATCTAGGCGATCTAGATTTCGGAACACACATTATGCGTAAGTACCTTTTGGACGACAAATATACTCTAACAGAAACTACTGCTTATTTATGTCAGAAACTCGGAATACAGTGTCAAGTGTTGCCTATGACGAATGACAGTGTAAGGACTGTAATAAGGACAATCGGAGGAGACCTGTCCATGCAGGAGTATTTTGTGAGGGATAAAGCTGAACCGGAAGTTCTTGACATAACGTACGCTGGGAGTGATATAGCTCAACCCAGTGAAGAATTTTGTGAATCATTAGACAATGTAGATAAACTAGTTTTATGTCCTTCGAATCCATTCCTGAGTATAGGTCCGATACTAGCTTTACCTGGTATTCGAAGTCGGATGATGGATCTCAAATCAGACAATCAGATTAGAATAGCAGTGAGTCCTATAGTATCTGGGGATTCTGTTAAAGGCCCTGCAGGTAAGATAATGCGTGAATTGGGATACGAGGTATCATGTGTTACTGTTGCTGAACTGTATCGTGATTTCTGTGACGTCTTTGTAATAGATGTGCAGGATAAGGAGCATTGTAGAGCGATAGAATCATTGGGCATAAAGCCTTTTGTGGCTCCGATTATAATGAACTCAAAAGCTGATAAGATAGCCTTAGCGAAAACACTATTAGAACTGGACGTTAACTAAATGATGATTGAAACATCGTCAGTGGTGCCCATAATCCCTATGAAGCCGTTAGCAGAAGGAAAAACCAGACTAGCCCGAGAACTGACTAAGGAACATAGGGCAGAGCTAGTAGCAGGTATGTTATGGCGTGTAATAAATGCGATACGTGGCGCTTCTATAGAAATGTTTTGGGTGATCGGGGGAGATGACAGAGTTAGAGCATTGACTCGGAATATGGACGGATTATGGCTTGAGGAAATGGGATCAAGTCTGAATGATACTCTAAATAAGGCTTTTGATAGGGCTTTTCGGGAGGGGTACTCCGTGATGTACCTTCCAGGAGATTTGCCATTTATTAAGCCCAGCGATATTCATAGCCTAATGCGATCCTCCGAACGTGGCAATAATATAACGTTGGCCCCTGCTCGCCGAGACGGCGGAACTAACGGAATATTAGTTCCGAACGGGATACCGTTCGCCCCACAACTGGGGCAAAGAAGTTTTGCAAGACATTTGGCCCAAGCGGCAGCAGCAGAAGTGTCAGTAGCGATCTGTTATAGCCAGGGTCTCGCGTTTGATCTTGATACTGTGGACGATCTGGAATCATATTCTCATATGGAACCAGGATTGCTTAACAGGCTGATACCAAATATGGATACCTAAAAGATTGTAATGGTAAGTTCCTGTGACTAGCGAAAAATTGAAATTAGGCATATTGCTCCCTACTAGAGGCTTGTTGTTAGATGACGAGCGACCAACCAATATCCAACCTGTTTTGGATATGGCAAAGCAAGTAGAAGAAGCGGGACTTGATTCCGTTTGGGTTGGTGATAGCCTGACAGCAAAACCTAGGCTAGAGCCCCTAAGCACACTTTCTGCGATAGCTGCTCAAACTAATACTGTTCGGCTTGGTACGGCTGTCATGTTGATGGGACTGAGACATCCGCTCCTATTGGCTCAGACCATGGCGACAGTAGATTTAGTCTCCCAGGGCAGGCTTATCATTGCGACTGGCATAGGGGGAGCTTTCAATAATGCCCAAAAGAAAGAATGGGAAAGCGTTTCCGTTGATGTGTCCCGGCGTGCTGGTAGACTTGAGGAAATGATCCGAGTAATAAAAAGTCTTAATAAGGGCGAGAGTGTTACGTATCATGGCAGGCATTTTGATATTGATGATACAGTGATGCTGCCTGTATCGGGCAGGGATTCGGGTGTTCCTATCCTGCTGGCGTGTCACGGGCGGTCTAAAGTACGGCAGACTCAAATTCAGAGAGCCGCGAGCCTTGCGGATGGTATCATTTCTATATCTGATACTCCTGACGAGTATGCCGAGGTTGTTAAGGATTTTCATAATGCCGTATCGAATGGTGGAAGAGATTTGTCTGAAGTCCAGACTACTATGTATATGACGATAAACATGGACGAGAATGTGGACAAAGCCAAATCCGACTCTGAAGAATGGCTGCTTGGTTATTATGGGGCAAATATTTGGGGCAGCCGATGGGGACCATTTGGGGACTCTCAAAGAGTCTTAGATAGAATTCTTCAATACCGAGATGCAGGGGCGGAGACAGTCATAGTTCGATTTGCATCATTTGATCAAGATGGTCAATTGAATGATTTCCTGAGTAAAATAGCTCCTGCATTGATATAGTCATCAAAACACGTTGATAGGAGAAATAACAATTTGTATCCGATAGATCTTTCAGGGAAAAAAGGGATAGTTTTTGGTGTTGCTAACGATAGGAGCATTGCTTGGGCAATCTCTAAAGTCTTGTCGGATGCAGGAGCGCAATTAGCCTTTACTTATCAGAACGACCGTTTAAAGGACCGAGTCGTCAAATTAGCTGAAACATTGAATGGGTCCATTACACTAGAATGTGATGCTTCCAATGATGAACAGATAGCGGACGTTTTTAAAACAATAAAAAGTGAATTTGGGGAGCTTTCATTTTTAGTTCATAGCATTGCGTTTGCAAATAGGGACGATCTACAAGGTAACTTCTCCGATACTGGACGAGAGGGGTTTCGGTTAGCTCTAGAGATAAGTGCCTTCTCGCTACTACCTTTGGTTAAACATGCCGCGCCATTGATGAGTGACGGCGGCAGCGTATTAACTATGACTTTTGATGCCTCGCAAAAAGTCTATCCAGGGTATAACGTTATGGG
>JAPNTN010000096.1:0-2549 GCA_027249445.1 Dehalococcoidia bacterium
CCTAATAAGATCCATGCCTGTTGCCACCCTCTAGACTGAATAAAAATAAATGCAACATAGGGAAATACCGCCATGCCTACAGCGTGGCAGAAAAACAAGATACCATTTGCCCTGCCCCTCATCTTTACGAACCATCTCGACACAACCACCGATGCACCTATTGGAATAGGACCAGTAAAAAGCAACCTTCCGAATCCAAATGCTGCATAGAACGTTACCAATAACGTCGCCCATGACAGGGAAATAGTAGTTATACCTAGTAAAAACACACCTACAAGTAAAACCCACCTAACACCGAACTTATCGCACGCCCACCCAGTCACAGGTGCACCTACGATCGAGAGAAGCCCTCCTAAACTTGCAGCCCCGGCTATCTCTGTTCTAGACCAACCTAGATCAGCTTCCATTGGATATACAAACACTGCAATGGTTAAACTTCCTGCAGCATTCCTGACGAACATAGACAAACCAGCAGAAAGTACTATTACCCAACCATAATAAAATGGCAGACGTTTACTTAATCGGTTCAATCTGCGGGACCTTCCGAAGTATCTACTTCATTTTTTTCACTCTTCAGAGCAGCGTACATTGCCCCTAAGGCGCTCATACTGCCGGAATATAGGGTCAGTATGGCCACCATTATCCATACGAAGGCAACTTTATTTGGACCAATATCAAGTACTGCAATTAGCGCAAGTGCGATCATGATGAAAACCGCGAGGCTAAACACCCCTATCCAAGCCCCATATTTGAGCCCTCTGATAGATGGAGAATCAGTTCTATCTTTAGCAAATGAAATACCCACATAACCGGCAATAAATGGGCTGATTGGCCATGTAAAATGTACAACCGGAATCAGAAGATATCCCACAATTATACCCAGCCCGACTAGAACCCCTATACCCATTAGCTTCCCTCGTCATGTATTTAAACTAGCTAAAATGTACACCGTTTATGTACTTATAATGTTCTCGGTATAACCACAGCATGAAAAAAAGCGCGAGAGTAAGTATACTTGATTCTTAATAATATTAAGAGCCCTAATTCACATACGGAAACAGGACATGACTGACATACACAAAGAGCCCATAAACACACTAACGTTTGATATATTTGGAACAGTTCTTGACCTATCAGGTAGTCTAATACCTCCTACTCACGAATTTTTATCGTCACACAACTCAAATGTATCAGCACAAATATTTTGGCAGGACTGGCGGTCACGTCAGCGTATCGAACAGTATCAAGACAATATTCTCATGCTGGGGCATTCTGGATACCAATACACCTGCCGCCGTGCATTCATATACTGTTTAAACCTCCATAAAATTCCGTTTGAGGAAGCTGAAGTAGATCAATTCATGTCTGTATACCAGGACCTAAGACCCTATCCGGATGCTATTGACGGGCTAAAAGCGCTCTCAGAAAGGTATGAACTAGTAGCTTTATCCAACGGTGAATTAAACTTCCTAGAACATTTATTGGAAAACAACATCAAAATCCCATTCAAGGCAATATTTTCCGTCGAAAGTGTAGGACAATTCAAACCGAGTCCGGGTATATATCGGTACGCTGCTCAATCACTACACAAATCACCCGAGGAGATAATGATGGTAGCAGCGCACGCATTCGATATCCTTGGAGCACAAAGTTGCGGGTACCGCGGTGCATACGTAAACAGATATGACCTTCCTACAGAATATTCACTCTACCAGCCAGATATAGTGGTCAAAGATTTCCTAGCATTATCAGAGATATTATTATCTTGACTCGAGGCGCCAAGACGGCTTAATTAATTGGTAACTGACAATATCAGGTGTTATACTTCTGTTATAAAGCGACCCTAGGAGAGCTAACTATGCGGATACCTATGAAGGTCGATTATGGCGTGAGAGCACTCATGGAGCTTGCCAGTCAATACGGGCAGGGCCAAGTGCAAACCGCAGATATAGCAGTAAAACAAGGGATACCTGAATCATATCTAGAGCAACTGATGGCTGCCCTCAGTAAAGAGGGACTAGTTGAGAGTCGACGAGGACCGAAAGGTGGCCACTCTCTAAGCATGCCCCCCTCTGAGATCACATTGAGTATGGTAATGGATACACTCGAGCCCAACAGTTCTCCACTTGATTGCATCACGTCTCCAGAAGACTGTATGTTTTCCGTAAGCTGCGCTCAACAAGAGATATGGAAATCAGTAGAACAATCCATACACAACGTGTTAAGCAGCATTACTTTAGAAAATTTAACCCAAAGGCAAAACTACTTAACTGAAACTGGCATTGCCTGATTCGTCACCACACATATTACCCTCTATCCCAAACCCATTTAAAAAGAATATACTGATCTTGACAAGGAATCTTACCCCGGATAGACTCGAAGTAAAGATGAACGTAAAAACATCACATTATAAACACTGTTGTAACTGTCCCCGCAAATAGGGACAGGTTAATACACACCAAGATACAAGCCTGTGCCCGCCCGGATTAATATCCACATAGGAGCGCGGGCTTTTTACTTGTATAGAGTATAACAATTCGACTTAATAT
>JAPNTN010000097.1:0-9537 GCA_027249445.1 Dehalococcoidia bacterium
CCGTACGAATAGATTCGTGCATTACGGTTTTTCATGACCCAATTTGTTGTATCTGCGTCAGTTAGATTTGTGTACTCTTCTCCCAGCACATTCAACAAGACCGACGGGGTAACCTGCTCAGGATTTACAAGTGGTAACCCTACCAGAGCCCTGATCTGAAGTTCGTATTGCGACACTGTGAAAGAGTCTATCGTATGATGCCCTGAATTATGTGGTCTCGGCGCAATTTCATTAACGAGAAGTTCTCCATTTTCCAGCAAAAACATCTCCACACAGAAAACGCCTGGTTCTCCGATATTCTTTATGACCTCTTCGGCAAGATCTTGAGCTCTTCTTGCAATTTCTTTAGACATCCTTCCAGGAGATATACTTATTCTCAAGATACCATTTTCATGAATATTCTCAGTTGGCGGAAATGTCACTAAATTACTCTTGCCGTCAAAGGCCACCACAGCTGACAGCTCAATTTTATAAGGGACTACCTGCTCAACAACCCAGGGGCCATCGCCCTTCAGGATTTTTTCAGTACTCGCGATATCCTGCGTGTTTGATATCCTCCATTGCCCATGACCGTCATATCCTAACGTCGCAGTTTTTACTATCCAGGGCAGCTCTAACTGAACTGCGCCCAATTCCGAAGGTTTTTCTATGACAGCATATTTTGTTACTGGAATATGCTGTTCTGTAAGGAAATGTTTTTCCTTGGTCCTATCCTGCGCAAGCCCTAAACTTCGACTTCCTGGTCTGACTCTGATCAGCTTTTGGAGACCATCGGTTAAGCTTACAGGAACATTTTCCCATTCGAGAGAAGCGCACACAGCCACTTCTGAAAATGCTTTTAGAGTATCTGGATCATCAAAGGGTGCGTCGAATGACGCGCTGGCAAATCTCTTGGCCGGTGCATTTGGTGACGGGTCCCACACTGCTACCTTATAACCAAAGCGTAGAGCAGCTTCAGCAAAAAACCCCCCAATCTGACCACCACCCAACATTCCAAGGGTACTACCTAAAGGAATGATCGAACTTTCATCTCCGGTTTTCAAATCGATCCCCGTGACTCCGGATTCAATAATACAGTTTCAGTCAGGTTGGTCCGCCAATTTCTCAGCCTTTCTCTTAATTCGTCATCCTGAACAGCGAGTATTTCCGCAGCTAGGATAGCAGCATTCTCAGCGCCCCCGATTGCGACTGTTGCAACAGGGACACCTCGCGGCATCTGTACTATTGAAAGAAGTGAATCCATTCCTTTGAGATGTTCTAAAGGTACTGGAACTCCAATTATTGGGAGGATGGTTTTAGCAGCGAGCATACCTGGCAAATGCGCAGCTCCACCCGCCCCTGCTATTATTACCTTGATGCCTCGCTCCTCAGCGGTTTCGGCATATTCGAATAACCAATCGGGTGTCCTGTGTGCGGATACAACCCTGAGTTCGCTCTCTACACCGAGATCATCGAGGATCTCCACACCCTTCTTCAGGATCGGGAAATCAGAAGTACTACCACCAAGTATCCCAACCACGGGTTTCCCATCTTTCCCCATATCCGTAGACATTCAGATCTCCTTGCTCGGCCCAATTATCTCAATAAGACCGCCGAGAATGAAGTGGTGGGCAGTACTGGATTCGAACCAGTGACCTCTTGCGTGTAAAGCAAGCGCTCTAACCAACTGAGCTAACCGCCCTCATACAAAAATGGCGCGCTTGGCGGGATTCGAACCCACGACTTCTACCTCCGCAGGGTAGCGCTCTATCCGCTGAGCTACAAGCGCATTAACCAATTACCTTTACATTATACTTGCACAGTCCATATGTTACATACTTTTATTGGTGCCGAGGGAGGGATTTGAACCCACACGTCCGTAATGGACACTGCGCCCTGAACGCAGCGCGTCTGCCGTTTCGCCACCTCGGCCTATGTAACATCCTGAACATCAATCAAGTAATGGTGGGCGATGGAGGATTTGAACCTCCGACCTCCTCGGTGTGAACGAGGCGCTCTAACCCCTGAGCTAACCGCCCTTTTCAGGCTTGAATAATTATAGGGAGCGCCATAGCCCTTAGCAACCCTGCCGGCACTACAGAAGTACCCCGAAAACGCCGTTATTCTTCTACACTCACACTGCGTGAGTTTACATAACCGTTTCGGAACATCCATATCGCTACGGATGATGCAAAAAGCACCACAATAATGCCGCATATCCCAATCGTTAATGATACTCCTATACCTTCTGCAAGAGCGCCCATCATCAGGCTCCCTATTGCTGTAGAACCCCAGGTGAGTTGGTGCAAACTCATCACCCTGCCCCGGTATTGGTCTTCAGATAGGGTTTGCATCATCGTCGTATTCATAGTGCCAAACACCACTCTAAGACCACCAAGACACGCCAGCAATATCATGGCCATCACTACCGTCGATACTAACCCAAGTGCAGCCAACGTTATTCCAAACCCTATAACCCCAACAAAAACATTGTACGAAGGCCTGACTCTTGTACCCAATAAAGCGATAGTCAGTGTGGCGCAGATACCACCTATACCCTCTGCCAACAATATCCGACTATACGTAGTTACTCCCCCAGTAAGTACATCGTCAGCGAAGGCAGGAAGCAGCGCCTCAAAGGAAGTGCCGAACATTCCCATTACTATACCCAGTAGTATCAAAATCAATAGCGCTCGATATCCCAAAACATATTTCAGACCTTCCAGAACCCCCTGGGCGATATTACTGGTCTTAGGAATCTGAACATGGTAGGCAGGATTCATCACCAGAAGAAAAACCACGGTCAATATGTAGGAGGCCCCTATTATGAAAAAGATACCCTCGATACCCCACAGTGCTACCAATGACCCAAAGAAGGCCGGACCGATTACAGCTGCCCCACCAAACACGAAAGAATACATGGCAATACCACCAGCCAGATGCTCCCTGGGCAACAGGCTAGGCATCATGGCAGACCTGGAAGGGATATCAAACGAAAGTAAGATACCGGTAACAACCGATATCGCTATCACATGCCATGGAGCAATTACATCCATTACTATTAAGACGCCCGTGAGAAAAGCCAATCCAGCAAACAGGAACCGGGTAAACTGAAGTAGTTTCAGACGATTAACGCGATCAGCCAGGGCTCCGCCCCACACCGACAGTATCAAGACAGGCGCCAATGTAGCCGTATTAGTTAAACCCACCAATAGAGGAGAATCGGTTAGCGAATGCATCAGCCACAATCGCCCATAGATCAGGGCCCACATTCCAATATTAGAAAAAGCTGCTGCTATCCAGAAGTACCGATATTCCCGATATCCAAATACTACAAAACTGGATTGAGCAAAAAACCCATCCGCCCCGAAAAGCCGTAAATTCATTTTACGGACACCTGCACCTCGTTAAAAGCTACAAAACGCTCTATGGCGATCTGAGAGCCTTGCAATTTTGTAACTTCAGAAACTATACGACAAACGAAACCGGAATGACAGACTCACCAAACAAATCCGGTATAACCTGTGGTTTATTAAAAATACGCGTATTTAGATTATGTAAACAACTATAACAGGGGTAACGTTACATAACGTACGTTGTGCGAACCAAGTAAAATCAAATTTCAAATCAGTCACTGGCTTGTTCGACGTCTTCCTCTTCATCAGCCAACTCATCAATTTGTAGAAGTGTACCCTCAATTTCATCGAGCAATCGCTCTAGATTCCATTTCTTTCGTGCGGATACAAAAACAGTAGGGTACTTGTCCGAAGTTGGTATAAAAGCCGGTTGCCCATCCGTTGATTTAGATTCCACCAGATCCATCTTATTCATTACTAGAATTCTGGGTTTGTCACCAAGCCCCAGATCATTAAGGGTATCATCGACTACTTGTGCTTGTTCAGCCGCTTTGGCATGAGTCACGTCTATAACATGAACCAGAACGTCAGAACCCTGTAGCTCTTCCAAAGTAGCCCGGAATGCAGCTACAACGGTGGGAGATAATTTCTGAATAAACCCTACGGTGTCACTAAGGAGAAGATCCCCTCCAGAAGATAACCTAAGCTTTCTGGTAACAGTATCTAAGGTGGAGAACAGTTGGTCCTGTGCAATGACATCTGACAAGCTCAACGCATTGAATAGTGTACTTTTACCCGCATTGGTATAGCCAACCAAGGTTGCCATTGGTAGCCCTGCACGTTTCCTGCGTTCCATGTGCAGATCACGCCTTTGTCTAACCTTGTCTAGTTCCTGTTCAATCTTTTGTATATGCCTTCTTATTATTCTTCTGTCGGTCTCCAACTGAGTTTCACCCGGGCCTCTTGTACCAATGCCTCCGCCCAGTCTTTCCAAGTGAGACCACTGTCCGACAAGCCGTGGTAACAGATACTGATGTTGAGCCAGTTCCACTTGCAACTTACCTTCATGCGTTTGTGCATGCCGACCAAATACATCAAGGATTAAAGCCGTCCTATCTATCACCTTACATTGCAGTGCGGCCTCAAGATTTCTCTGTTGGGTAGGAGTAAGTTCGTCATCAAAGATCACGACATCGGCTTTTTGTTCATCCCTCAAATCCCGTATTTCTTCTACTTTTCCTTTACCGACATAAGTAGTGGTAAGACGATCGGCCTTTTGACTGATCTGTCCGACTACTTCAGCATCAGCAGCATCAGTTAGGTAGGCAAGCTCAGCCAAAGTGTCTGTCAGTTCCCATGAATGTCTTTTGTCTTTTATCTCAACAGCCACTAAAACTGCTTTTTCTTTTTCACGAGATGTTGATATCGTTCTCCTAGGTATAATCTAACCTCCCTTAGGCGAAGGTACTGTCCAATTTTCGATTCTCTGACATCCCTTCTCAACTTGTTCATCTGGAGTAGTTAAGGATAATCGAATGTACCCTTCCCCATATTCCCCATAACTTGAACCAGGAGTCACAACTATATCCATGTCTTCTAATAACCTTGCAGCAAACTCTGCCGAACTAAACCCTTCTGGGACTCGCGCCCATATATATAGACTGGATTCAGGTACATCAACCGACAATCCAATAGATCGGACTGCTTTAATCACCCTGTCACGGCGGCGTTCGTATATCGCTATATTATCGTCGATACAATCCTGTGACCCCGTCAGAGCCTCCATGGCCATTTCCTGAACCGCTTGAGGAATGCCAGAATCTAGGTTAGCCTTGATTTGAAATAGCGCTTTTATCATATCTGCATTACCTACCGCCATACCGACTCGCCAACCAGTCATGTTGTACGTCTTCGACAAGGAGTGGAATTCTATCCCAATATCCTTCGCTCCCTCGACCTGCAACATACTGACCGCTTTATAACCTTCATATCCTACTTCGCTATAAGCAGCATCATGCAGTAGGGCTATATCATTATCCCTACAGTATGCAACCGCAGTAGCCAATTCTTCTATTGAAGCTACTGCACTGGTAGGATTATTGGGATAATTCAACCACATAACTTTCGCAGCCTTAGCGATGTCCTCAGGTATATCACTGTAAACGGGCAACCATCCATTTTCATGTTTCAATGGCATGATGTAGCTCTCTGCACCGGCAAACATGGTCCCAACACCGTAAACCGGGTATGCAGGGTCGGGGACAAGCGCAATGTCTCCAGGATCTAAAAAGCAGAATGCTGCGTGACCAATGCCTTCTTTAGCACCGATTAGCGGCAGTACCTCTGTGTCCGAGTCCAACGTTATGTCAAATCGCTGCTTGTACCAGTGTGCTATCGCTCTACGAAACTCCGGCAACCCATCAGTCTCTGGGTATCTATGATTCGGCGTATGTTCTGATGCCGTCAACAACCTGTCGATTATCGGCTGAGGGGTAGGTATATCCGGATCGCCTATTCCGAACGTTACTACGTCAGCCCCTGCGGCCCGTTTCTCAGCAATGATCCGCGATATTTCAACAAAGGGGTAAGGTGCTAATTTTCCTAATCTACTAGAGAATTCCATTTGCTTAATCCTTAAAACAATATAACTTTAATCCCAGTCTCCACTAAACACTTCCTCCGCAGGCCCTTCCAAAAACACTTCCCCTATACCATCCCATTCGATCGTCAAAATTCCACCAGGCAGCGTTATATTAACTCTGTCTGATGTATGCCCTAGCAATCGAGATATAACCGCGATACCGCATGCCCCAGTTCCGCAAGCCAACGTCTCTCCAGAGCCCCTCTCCCATACGCGTGCGGTCAAATTATTCTCATCAATAATATTCACTATTTCAAAGTTGACTCTCCTGGGAAACATCTCATGATGCTCCACTACCGGGCCAATACTATGAAGAGGGAAATCCAGTACAGGCTGGTCTATAAACGTGACAGCATGAGGGTTGCCCATTGAGACAAAGCTCATTTCAAAATTACGATCACTAATAGATACAGGGTAATTTATAACAGGACTTTTAGAATCCATATCAACAACTACGGGAACATCATCAGGAGCAAATATTGGTTTACCCATAGACACTCGTGCTGCTATCACGATTCCGTCTTCTCTTATGGGCACAATATCCCGTATGCCGGCTAACGTCTCAACCTGTAGGTTGCCTTCAGTATTGGGAATTATTCCCTTGTCTAGAGAATATTTGGCGAAGCATCGTATACCATTACCACACATTTCGCCTTCAGAGCCATCTGCGTTGAACATGCGCATTTTCAAATCAGCTATGCTGGAGTTTTGGATCAGAATTATCCCATCACTTCCCACTCCAAAATGCCTGTTACTCATGTCGATGGCTAGGCGTTCCCAATCCTGCTCGATATGACGTGCGTCAATATACAAATAATCATTGCCGGCGCCTTGCATTTTCGTAAATTTCACGGTGAATTCACTCCGAACAAATAAACTGGGAGGACCGTAATTGTATCATAGTGACGCTTGTGGATAAGTCTGAGAAAGCAAGCGGTGTGCTTTAGTTGATACGTCCAAATGACTACTATCTAACCAATGTATCCGCGCGTCGTCCTTCTTAAACCATGTGTATTGCCGTCGGGCCAGCTTATGTGTTTGGTATTTAGCCTTTTCAACTGCTTCTTGTAGAGACAAGGAATCGGATAGATAATCGCCAAGTTCACGATAACCAGGACTATCCAAGGCTCCCTTGCCCGGGTGGTATCCCATTTCCTTCAGACGTCTAACTTCCTCTAGCAGGCCCATATTCATCATTTCATCGACTCTGTGATCAATCTTGGCATACAAATCAGATCTGTTCATTGTCAGACCTATTATTACAGGAGAATAATTCTCGTCCCCTTTAGACGTAACTTCTGATGGTTTTATGCCTCCAACATGAATAATTTCCAGAGCCCGTATAACTCTCCGTACATTACGAGGGTCTATTTGACTAGCTCGTTCCACGTCCAATTCCTGGAGCTCGTCATACAAGAGTTGATACCCATGCCTAGCGGCTTGCTCTTCTTTTTGTGCTCGGAACGCGTCATTTGGGGGAACAACCGGAACACTCCAGCCTTCCAGCAAGCTCCAGATATATTGACCTGTCCCACCGGCTAGTATAGGAACGGCGCCGCGTTCTCTGATTTGCTTTATAGTAGTATGAGCGTCGGATATGAATTGTCCAACACTGTACATTTCATCCGGATTTAAAATATCAATGAGGTGATGGGTTGCTCTGGAGCACTCGTCCTGCGTTGGTTTAGCGGTGCCAATATCCATAAATCGGTAGACCTGTCGACTATCGGCATTAACGATCTCGCCATTAATAGCTAGGGCAATTTCTATCGCTAGTTTCGTCTTGCCTGTAGCAGTGGGCCCGAGAATAACTACCATATCGGCCATGATCATAACCCCACTAGGCCAAAGATTGGGATTGCTTAACAATATCTACAAATTGTTCATGATCCAGACTCGCTCCTCCGACTAGGACACCATCAACTTGACCGCAATTGAGGAAAGAGGAGACATTCTGAGAATTAACACTACCTCCATACAGGATTGGAACAGCGTTTCCCTCATTGCCGAACAATGATACTAGCGTTGTACGAATACCTTCAGAAGACATAGTTTCAATTATCTCAGGGCTGGCCGATTCACCAGTTCCAATCGCCCATACAGGTTCATAAGCGACCATTAACCCGTCAAGACTATTCAAGTTCTTTAAAGATTCTTCCATCTGTAACTTGACTGCTTTCAGTGAATGCCCTGACGTTCTATCTTGCAACGACTCTCCAACACAAAGGATGGGCGCTATACCATGATTCATAGCAGAGAGCACCTTTTTATTGATTATCTCGTTACATTCCAGGAACATCGCCCGTCTTTCAGAATGTCCTATCAGGACATATTCGCAAACACCTGCAAGCATTACTGGAGATATTTCGCCAGTGTAGGCACCTGAGTCATGGTAGAACATATTCTGTGCGGCAAGTGATACCGGAGAACCGGACAGGAGATCCCTCATACCAATCAAGGATGTAAAAGGCGGTGCCAATATGAGATGAACATCCGTTATATTTTCGCAGGAGGATTTTATCTGCGAACCCAACTCGAGCCCCTCTTGATGAGTGAGATTCATTTTCCAGTTGCCAACTACGATGCTCCTACGCATGTCAGGCAATCATCCTAAGGTCCAAATTTTGTAAGTTTACCGGAGTGTGATAACGCCAGTAGCATAATATTAGTAGCTGGAATACGCCCGATCGCCCCTAGGTTACATGCCTTCTCGTTAAATCCTGATACTCCCTCACCCTTGGTTAAAGCCGAGTGAAGCATGAAAGGAACTGGGTGCCAACTATGTGCCGCCATAATAGCTGGAGTAGAGTGATCTCCAGCTACCATAAATACATCTGGATTTAGTTCTCGTAGCCTAGGTATCAATTGATCCAGATCTTCTAAAGTCTTAACTTTTGCATCAAAATCACCATCCTCACCTGCAGCGTCCGCAGGTTTATAATGGATGAAGAAGAAATCAAAATCCTCATAATTCTGATGCAAAGTGTCAACTTCGTCAGAAAATGTTTTCCCAGTAGGTATAACATTCATCTGCGCCACAGTAGCCAGACCTCTATACATCGGATATGCTGCGACTGCTGCTGGATTCAGCTTGTAAACATCACCCATAGCAGGCAACTGAGGAAGTTGCGCCCATCCTCGGAGTAATACCATATTACCCCGCTCTTCTTCCCTCAAGACATCCCGAGCCTTATCAACAAACTCATTAACTATAGCTGCTGTTTTGTCCGCAGTATCCGAGAGAGCTTTGACTTCGAGAGATTTTACTCCAGTGATCTGCGGGTCTGTCTCACTTACATCCTGAGACAAACCTGATCCTCTCAACCGTAAAACAAACCGGTAGTCTTGAACAGGAAATACATCGACTTGAACACCTTCAATGGCGATTTGATCCAGCCGTTTACACAACGGTGCACTTAGATCTGTGGGAATACGCCCTGCCCTACGATCTACGAGCATTTCGTCTCCATCGACCGTGCAGAAATTTCCGCGAGCAGCAACGTCTCCGGGCAAGAGTTCTACGTCTATACCCAGAGCCTCCAGAGCACCTCTTCCAATGAG
>JAPNTN010000098.1:0-8244 GCA_027249445.1 Dehalococcoidia bacterium
CGTATAAAAGATGATGCTGGGGAGGACTTGTTGCTATTCCAACTTATAAGGCAATCGGGGTACTCACAAGAACCATATTTAATCTATGAGACTCTGAAGGCGGTTTCCGAAGGGCGCATTAATTTTGATAATAATGAAATTTCAAATAATACCTCCAATAGTTTGCCACTATGTCTAGACGAGGAAATTACGAGATCTATGCGTAGTGACAACTTAATCTAGATTGATTAAGCGGACTTCTGTATATCATTTGACGGGAGTTTGAACTCAATATTCAATTTGTCTATTAAGCTTGGAGTACTCCTGTCCATGATGCAATCTCTATCAACTATACATTTGGATACATGATTCATGGAAGGAAGTTCATACATTACATCGAGTAGTGTTTTTTCCACTATGTACCGTAATGATCGAGCCCCTGTATTTTGTGTTAATGCGATTTCTGCTGCAGCGTCCAAAGCGTCTTCAGTAAATTCCAGTTCGATGTCGTCAATGTGGAATAATTGTTGATATTGCTTAATGATTGCATTTTTAGGCTGTGTTAACACCTGGATTAAAGACTCTTTGTCTAAAGGTTCTAGTTTGGTTACAACTGGAAGACGCCCTACCATTTCTGGTATAAAACCAAACTCTAACAGGTCTTCTGGAGTTATCTGGGATGGGGAAGTCGTGTATTCATCTTCTTTTTTTCGGGTGTTCCCCAAAAAACCCATTTGGTCTGATGTTGTTACCCTTTTGGACACTATGTCATCCAGACCCTCGAAAGCTCCGCCACATATAAACAGTATGTCATTGGTATTGATCTGTAAAAATTCCTGATGAGGATGTTTTCTACCACCTTGAGGTGGTACGTTAGCCACGCATCCTTCTATTATCTTGAGAAGTTCTTGTTGTACGCCTTCACCTGAAACGTCTCGAGTAATGGACCTGTTAATTCCTTCTTTACGTGCTATCTTGTCTAGTTCATCTATATAGATGATTCCGTGTTCAGCGCGAGATATATCCCAGTCTGCAGACTGAATTAATCTAAGTAATATGTTCTCTACATCTTCTCCCACGTATCCGGATTCAGTCAAAGAAGTAGCGTCACAGACTGCAAAGGGTACTGATAGGGTCCTCGCAAGAGTTTCAGCTAGTAAGGTTTTCCCACATCCGGTGGGGCCAATCAGTAATATATTTGTTTTCTGTAGCTCTACGTCAGAAGTGGTTGAGTCGTTCAAGACGCGCTTGAAGTGATTATAAACCGCGACGCTGAGAATTTTCTTAGCTCGGTCTTGCCCTACAACGTATTGATCTAGATTTTGATATATAGATTTAGGCACCAGTTCTTGGTATGTGGTCGTTGTGTGTGGTTTAGGGTTGTTCTTAGAGTGGATTAGTTCCCCAAGAACTTTGACACAATCGTAACACACAGTAGCTGTGCTTTGACCTGCTACGATGAGGTTATTCCTACTATGCTCTTTTCCGCAAAATGAGCATAGTAGGTTTCTGGGTTTATTTTTGTTGCTGCCGTTAGCCACGTTTAGTCGGAGTTTCTCTATTGGCGATGCGTATTTTACTTATCACTTGGGCCACTGAGGATTTCGTCTACTAGTCCATATTCTACGGCTTGCTCCGAAGTGAGGTAATAGTCTCTGTCAGTGTCTCTAGCTATCTTCTCGTACTCTTGCCCTGTATTTCCGGCGAGTAAGGTGCGAATTTTATCCTGTAACCGTAGGATTTCTCTTGCTGCGATTTCTATATCGGTTGCTTGGCCTTGTGCTCCCCCGAGAGCTTGATGCATGTGTACGGTTGAATTAGGTAGGCAGTAACGCTTTCCTTTAGCTCCTCCGGATAACAACACAGTCGCCATGCTGGCAGCCATTCCCAAGCATATAGTGGAGACTTCACAATTCACTAGTTGCATTGTGTCATATATTGCTAATCCTGAACTAATCACCCCTCCGGGGCTATTTATATAAACACTTATGCCTTTGTCAGGATCTTCTCTTTCAAGATAAAGAAGCTGGGCTATGATTACATTTGCAATTGGGTCCGCGATTTGTGTTCCTAGAAATACAATTCTTTCTTTGAGCAAAAGAGAATATATATCGAAGGCCCTCTCACCGCGCGGACTAGTTTCGATAACCATTGGCACTATGTTTTGTGGTGTTACCATGTTGTTACTGGGAACAACCAGTGATGAGTCGTATGGGTTGTTCAACATCTTTATCTATACTCCTTATTTCTCTTCTTGTGTTTCGTTATTAGGTTCTGTGTCGTCCTCTGTAGGTTCTTTTACTGAGTTATTGTCATTTGAGCTATCGTCATTCTCCTCCGCAGTTATTCCTTGAGATATGTCGACTATACGTCCCATTATTTTTTGATTGAGCAAAGATGACCCTATATTGCTTCTGACAGCGTCAGAAGATAAATTCCTGCGCATTTGTTCGGAATTTTCCCCTGCGGACTCAATTAATGAGTCAACCTCATTCTGGATGTCTTCTTCTGTTACCTCTAACTCCTCTGTCTCGGCAAGTTTTCTCAATACTAAGAATCTAGTTAGGCGTTCTCTTGCTGTGGGGCGCAACTCTTCTTGGAATTCTTCTGGAGTTTTTCCTATGTAACTCAGGTATGTGTCCATATCGAGACTTTGATTTCGAAGCATGCGTTCCCGTTCTTGCTGCATATTCTCAACTTCACGCTCGTAAAGGAGTTCCGAAGCATCTATTTCGGCCAATTCAACAAGTGCCTCTATGGCCTTCGATTCCAACTCCCTGGTAGATTCGGTTTCGGCCTCATCGGAGAGGCGGTCTTTAACGTGAGAGGTCAATTCTTCAAGAGTATCGTACCCCTCGCCTATTCCTTTAGAAAACTCGTCATCGAGTTCAGGTAATATTTTCTCTTTAACCGATAATATGGTCAAATCAAATGCACATTCTTTGCCAGCGAATTGCTCGCGAGGATAATCTTCAGGTATTGTGATCGTAAATGCTTTGTTTTCCTGATCGTTCATGCCTTCCAAATTTGTAGCAAAACCAGGGAAAGGGAGCACGTTATCTTCTTGAGGTATGTAATCTATACCCTCGTCATTAACAACCTCTTCTCCGTCTATTGTGCCAATTACTGTGATATTTAGGAGATCACCATATTGAACGGGCCGGTCTACAGGTTCCCAGGGAGCAGATTCCTGTCTAAGTCGTTGTAATACGTCGTCAACTTGTTCGTCTGTAATTTCTACAGCTTGTTTTTCTATGCGTATATCTGTGTATTCCCCAAGATTAACGGTGGGTTCTAATGGGACTATCGCTTTGAACGTAACAGGTTCAATTTCTGTTATTTCGATTTGGGGTTCTGCGAAAGCCTGGATGTCTTCATCCCGCAAAACGGTATCAAGTGTCTCAGGGATCAAGTAGTCTAGGGCTTCGTTAAGTAGAGCCGTCCTGCCCACATACCTTTCGACTATTGTTCGTGGAGCTTTGCCTTTTCGGAAACCTGGTATATTAAGACGACCTACCGACCTTCTGTAAGACCGATCTATAAAGGGATCTTCGTCTTCATTGGTCATTTCTACGGATAGTGTGACTTCTATCGAGTTTGCTGATTCTTTAGTGACCTTCAAAAATGTTCTCCAGAAAACTAAAGTTTTCGGTATTCGATTACATGTTCGAATACCGTTACGTGTGCTTAAAAGGACATCGGCAAGTATAGCATAAACGGTTTTCTCGTGGAAGATTCTTTAGGTGAATAATATTCAGATCTCCGTATCGAGCCAAGTGCTGCTTTTTAGTATTCTGCTAAAAGCCTTCAAAAATGTCATTTTTATTAAAAAAGTCTAAAATTGGTAAAAATCTGTATCGTTTTCTCGTTGACGTGGTATTGACAAGATTGATAACTTGCCTTGTGTGATGTGAGGAAGGGTTCGGCGTGACTGGGCCTTAGTTGTCCTCTTCTTTTATTGCCAGTCTGATGAAAAGTCAGGTTTGGTCCTGTTAGATTTAAGCTCGTAGAGCTAGTCTGTAGATCGTTTGGTGTAGCTGGATTACTGGTTGCTCTGGTGATAGTAATGTTCAATAGAGCGATTGTCGGAATGTATGATCCGTTCGAGAAATTCAGTTATAGCTGTAATTATTGAGAATTAACGTTCTGGGAATTAATGGTATGCAGGCTATAGCTTATGACATCAATAAGTCTGAATGTTTGTTTGAAGCCAGGGATAATTCACCTGCACGGAGTGTGTATATGGGTGGCATGAGGTTTCATGTGCCTGTGTTAGTTCCTGAGATTATCAAGCATTTAAATGTTAAGAGTACAGGGGTTTATGCTGATTGCACTCTTGGCCAGGGTGGTCATTCATTAGCTTTATTGGAGGCATCCGGCCCTGATGGATTAGTACTCGGAATAGATCGCGACGGCAGTTCTGTTGTTGAGGCGACTTCAAGATTGTCTGTGTATTCCGATAGATTTACAGGAGTGCAGGGGAACTACAAGGATCTTCAGGTGATTTCTGCCCAAAATGCATTTTCTACTTTTGATGGTATTTTGCTCGATTTGGGATTTTCATCAAAACAGATAGATTCCGATGGCTACGGACTCAGCTTTCAAAGAGATGAATATTTAGATATGCGGTTTGATAGAGAGTCCGATTCTATGACGGCGTCAGATATTGTGAACACCTTTGAAGAGAATGAGTTAGCTGATCTGATCTACCAATACGGTGAAGAAAGGGCTTCCCGACGTATAGCCAGAGCCATAGTACGTAATAGACCTTTGTACACTACCAAAGAATTGTCAGAGGTCATTCGAAGGACTGTAAACAGCCAATCCCGTATCCATCCGGCTACTCGCACTTTTCAAGCTCTTCGCATTAGGGTGAATGATGAACTGCAAAGCTTAGAGGCAGGGCTGGAAAATATTATTTCGTTGCTGAGCAGTATGGGTAGGCTGGCAGTAATAAGTTATCACAGTCTCGAGGATAGGATAGTTAAATCGGCATTATTGAAGGAATCGTCAGATTGTATTTGTGACCCTGGTTTTATCGAATGTATTTGTGATCATAGGCCCAGACTTCGTCTCATAAACAGACGCGTTATAAAACCTACATCCAGCGAAATTGCTTTGAACCCAAGGAGCAGAAGTGCTCACTTAAGAATAGCAGAGTATGTCTTATAGGAATTGTTGATTAGGAATACCACCAGGGTTGTTTGGAATAGCGGATAATTTAGAGCGTCATGCTCGAAGGATGGTAAATCAGTGGCGAAAGAAACGTATTACGCGGCGATTGACGTTGGTACTAACAAAGTCAGCTCCATATTGGCACGAGTTGGATCTGAAGGAGAGCTCAAGATTTTAGGAACCGGAATATCTCCTTGCTATGGTGTTCAGAAAGGCCGGGTAGAAAGCATAGAAGAGGTGAAGTCTGCTGTTGCTTCTGCGCTCGGGGAAGCCCAGAGATATGTCGGTAGAGGGGTAATATCATCGGTCTACGCAAGTATCAGCGGTAATCATATAACGTGTATGAACACTAAAGATACGCTTAGGAACAGTGAGTATGTCGATGGCCTGACAGCCCAACATTTGAGTGAATTGATGAAGGCGTCATTGCCTGATATAGATTCTTCCAAAGAGATACTGCACGTTATACCTATTGGATATGAGGTGGACGGGCTTTCTGGGGTTAGGAATCCGTTCGGATTGCATGCTAATGACGTTCAAGTCGAATCTCATGTTGTAACCGGAGATGCAACCATAATAAAGAACACTGTTAAGACTATTGAAGCTTGTAAGGTAAATGTGAACAGTCTGGTATATCAAGGTTTGGCATCGTCTGAGGCTACTCTTACCGGAGATGAACGAGAGATGGGAGCGGTCTTAGTTGACATTGGCGCCGGAACGTCGGACATCTGTATATATAGGTACGGGAGTCCGTGGTATTCGAGTGTCGTTCCTGTGGGCGGGAGCCAATTAACCCGTGATTTATCTGTGGCTCTGAGAGTGCCATATTATATGGCCGAGGAAATCAAAGTGAAATGGGGGCACGCGTTTCCTGAAATGGTGAAAGCTGATGAGGAGGTGGTTATACCAAGTGTGCAAGGGCAGCCGAAACGAGTGGTGAAAAGACGTGGCTTATGTGAACCCATTCACCAGAGAACGTTAGAAATATTGAAGCTCATAATGCTCAGGGTGAGCCAATCAGGGCTTCGACAATTGCCTAATGGAGGACTAGTTATTACGGGTGGTACCGCGGAACTGCAAGGATTACAAAAACTTGTTGAAGATAATCTTGGAGGGCCGGTTAGGATAGCAAATCCTTCAGGTATAGCAGGTCTACCGACTCAGCTGCAAAAACCGGGTTTGTCGGCAGCAGTCGGTACACTGATTTGGGGTATTAAGCATCAAGGGGAAAGTCGTGCTTATAGAGAGCGTGACCGATATAACTCCGGATATAGGTCTTTATTGAATCGATTAGGTCGAGTTAGAGACAAGGTGTCCAATAGGTAGTTATGTCGAATTGACTACTGATGCGATGGTGACGAGTGTGTGGTTGATGGGATTGTATATAAAGTCTAAAGCTAACCTGGACACCATCAAGAGAGTGCTAAAGAAAACAAAATCTTGTGGAGGGTCATAATTATGGTACTAGAAAATTCAGCTTCGTGGGAACCTAACAATGAGCTAAGCGACAGCCTTAATCTCGTTCCTGAAATAGCCAGGGGCGTGCCTATGATAAAAGTTCTTGGAATAGGTGGAGGCGGAAGTAATGCGGTAAGCCGCATGTACAAAGAAAAGTTACCGGTGGTCGAATATTTTGCGATGAATACTGATGCACAGCATTTGTTTAGGTGCGATGTGGCTCAGAGAGTCGCTCTAGGGCAAAATTTAACGAGAGGTCTCGGATCAGGTGCTCAGCCTGAGTTGGGCCGGCAAGCAGCTGAAGAATCTAGAGCTGAAATCCAACAGGCAGTTGAAGGGGCAGACATGGTTTTCCTAGCCGTTGGAATGGGTGGTGGAACCGGCACTGGAGCTGCTCCAGTGGTTGCACAAATTGCAAAAGAATCTGGTGCTTTGACTATAGCTGTAGTAAGCCGACCGTTCTCGTTTGAAGCTGCAGCGCGCCGTAAAAACGCTGAGGAAGGCATCGCTAGATTAAGGGACCATGTAGATACATTGATTACCATTCCTAATGATCGTTTATTGGAAATGAACACTAAGGAAGATCAGGCTTTCACTTGGGAAGATGCTCTTAAGATGGCAGACTCAGTTCTTCATCAAGGAATTCAGGCAATTGCCGAAGTAGTGACAGTTCCAGGGGAAATTAACGTAGACTTTGCAGATGTAAAAACTATATTGGCAGGCGCTGGGCCTGCTTGGATGGCCATTGGAAAAGGTAAAGGTGAAACTCGTGCGGCTGATGCGGCGAAGATGGCGACAAAGAGTCCGCTGTTGGATATCGCTATGGACGGAGCTAAGCGCATTTTATTTGTTATAACAGGTGGATCTAACTTAACACTTCGCGAAGTGCAGGACGCAGCGAAAGTAATAGAAGATATGGCGGATCCCGAAGCCAATATTATCTTCGGTACTAGTAGGGATCCTCGATTAGATGATGAGGTCAAGATAACCATGGTCGCAGCCTCATTCCCTATTATTCAAGACAATCAACAGATGAGAGAAGAAGAATTGCAAAGGCTTCTTCAAGATGTTTCATCTCAGACTGAAGAAGAGCTTGATGTTCCGAGTTTTCTTAGACCACAATCAGGCGGCCGGCGGGGATTTTTCCGCTAGAGAGAACTGGCCGGGTAACTAAGTTATTCTGATTGCAAGACGGAGATAGAGATCCTGGGTTAGTGTGGATGTGGAACAAAATCCGCTCAATGCGGTAGCAATGGTGATAGGCTCTTCTCCGTCTTGTGTGCTAAGGTTCTGGTACTGTAGTAGAGGAATATTCTCGGAGGCTTGCAAGCAATAATTTTTATCTTCTATCCTGACAAATAAGTCCCGAGAACCATTTTAATGACCGCTCCCTTTATGGGGGCGGTCTTTTGCTTTTATAGAGACGGTTCGGTTATGGATTGTAATACTCGCTTAATACTTATTGTATTACGTTAGTCTCTCGTTATTGATCATTTAGCATCAAAACTCGTAGTCCTTGTATATTGACTTTCGCTTGTAGACTCTAATACAATCTCGTCTACTATAAGTTGTATGTTGAAAGTGAGCCCATACAATATTTAGTATTTATAAGAAAATTTTGAGAAAGTTTTA
>JAPNTN010000099.1:0-38256 GCA_027249445.1 Dehalococcoidia bacterium
TGGTCTTGGCATAATCTATTATTTACCTCCAGAGCGTCTTCCGCGCCCAGCTACTGTCCGTTTGGGACCTTTTCTAGACCGCGCATTGGTTCTAGTCCGCTGGCCGTGTACTGGTAGGCCACGCCTATGTCTGAGACCTCTATATGATCCAATCTCTATCAGGCGTCGGATGTTTTGGTTTACGTCTCTTCTTAGATCACCTTCGGTTATATAGTCTTTATCTATAATCTCTCTGATTTGATTGACTTGTTCGTCAGAGAGTTCATTCATTCTCGGGGCTTGAACTGGATCTAAATCTAGTTTTGTTAGTATTTCAGCGGCTTTTACTGGACCAATGCCGTATATACTTCTAAGAGCGACTTGCGCCCGCTTTCTATCTGGTACGTCGACGCCTGCGATTCTAACCATAGTTATTCACCTCTATCATTGAGAAATCTCAACCTTGCCGTTGGGCGTGTCGAGAGTTCGAGCAGATTATGCGGATTATTCCTTTCCTTTTGATGATGCGACAATTGTCGCATCTGGGTTTAACAGATGCGCTTACTTTCATTATCGAAACTCCGTTTGTTATTTAAACCTATAGGTGATTCGACCACGAGTCAGGTCGTAAGGCGATAATTCGACTAGGACACGATCTCCTGGTAATACCCTAATGAAATGCATCCTTATCTTTCCGGACACGTGAGCTAACACCTGATGGTCGTTAGCCAACTCTACCCGAAACATCCCGTTCGGTAACGCTTCTGTCACCTTGGCTTCTACTTCTATGGCTTCTTTTTTTGCCATGTTATTTCAGTTGGACTCCAGTTTATTTTCTGACTTACCATAGTCACGCATTCGTAGTGAATACTCTGGGGCCATCTTCTGTTATGGCTAGAGTATGTTCGAAGTGAGATGATAGGCTACCATCCTTGGTCACTACTGTCCATTGGTCATCAAGTATTTTAGTTTCCCATCCACCGATGTTTAACATAGGTTCAATGGCGATGCACATCCCAGTGCGAAGTAACTGTCCCTTTCCGGATTCACCATAGTTAGGGACCTGTGGATCTTCATGCAGAAATCTGCCTATTCCATGCCCGACAAATTCTCTCACTACGCCATACCCCAGATTCTCCGCGTATTTTTGTATGGCTGATCCGATATCACCTATTCGATTACCAGGGATCGCAGCTTGAATGCCTATATTGAGGCTTTCTCTAGTGGCATCCATTAGGTCCGATGCTTCTTTGCTGACTTCGCCGACTGGTATTGATACTGCGGCGTCACCAATAAACCCATCTACCGTTGCTCCACAATCTACCTTTACTATATCGCCTTCTTTTAGTTTCCTATTTCCAGGTATCCCGTGAACTATCTCTTCGTTTACGGAGGTACATATACTGGCCGGAAACCCTTGGTAACCTAGAAATGCCGGCTTTGCACCTAGTCGGGTGATTTCCCCCATAGCTATATTATCCAGGTCTTTAGTAGTCATTCCTGGTGTTACGCTCTTCTTCAATAAAGTCAGGGTTGCACCAACTACGGCTCCTGCCTTTGACATGGCTTCGAGCTCTTGGGCGGACTTTATAGTAATTCCTCCAGTGTATTGGGACGGGGAATTTGAAGCAGTTCGTATTTTGTTCTGATTATTCACTTACCTATTCTACTCCCGTTTTTTCAACTTGTGAACTGTGATTAGGCCTTATGGCAGAAGGATATTTTAATGAATTCAGTATGTCGGTGTTAATTTGGCCAACTGGGCCAACTCCTGAGATATCATGCAATATACCTTGGTTTCCGTAATACTCAAGGACAGGAACGGTCTCATCGCGGTAGATTTGAATGCGCTTATTGATAGCTTCTGGTTTATCATCTTCACGTTGATATAATTTTCCGCTGCATTGCCCGCAAAATTGATTGTCATCCGCAGATTCATTCATGGTATGAGGTTTTTGACAATCTTCGCATATGTAACGACCGCTTAATCTTTTAAGTAATTCAGACTCATCCACGTTGATGAAAATGACTGCATCTATAGATAAGGCAAGTTTATCCATCTGTGTGGACAGGGCTTTGGCTTGGGATATCGTTCTAGGGAAGCCGTCTAGCATGAAACCTTGCCCAGAAGGCAAATTGGATAATTTATCTAATATGATTTCTATGGTCAGTTCATCTGGAACTAGCAATCCAGCATTCATGAATCCCGCTGCTTTAATCCCCAGCGCCGAACTGCTTCTTAAATGATGTCGAAACAAATCTCCAGAACTGATGTGATTTATACCTAGGTGTTCTTGAAGTAGATTGGCCTGCGTGCCTTTTCCTGCTCCGGGTGGTCCGAACAATATAATGTTTAGTTTAGAAGTCATTATTTATCCCAGGAATCCCTCGTAGTTTCTCATCATTAGCTGTGCTTCTAATTGCCTCAGTGTGTCGAGTCCTACACCGACCATAATTAGTAAGCTAGTGCTACTTAGGGTCATGGCTTGTATATTCGTTAGTAACGAGGCCAGATATGGGACTATGGCTACGAAGCCTAAGAATAATGCTCCTCCCATTGTGATGCGCAGGATAACCCTATTCAAATAGTCTTGTGTAGGTCTTCCTGGTCTAATGCCTAGCACAAACCCGCCATTCCGTTGTAGGCTTTCAGCTAGGTTTTGCTGGTTGAATACTACTAAAGTATAGAAAAACGTAAACATTACCACTAATAAAAATACGAGAACCCAGTACAACGCATGGGTCGGTGTGAAGAGACCTGCGAAAAAAGCACCAATGTCGCCAAGCAATCCACCGCTCGTTGCAAAGTATGTGGCAATTGTGCCGGGTAATATTACAATTGAAAACGCGAATATAAGAGGGATCATACCTGCGGAATTTATTCTTAGCGGTATGTAGCTAGCGCCACTCTGGCGATACATCCTGCCACTTCTGAAAACGCTTCTACCGTATTGTACTGGTATCCTTCTAGCGGCTTCATTGAAGAGTACAATCAGAGCGATAATGAGTACTCCTATGATTACAAAAAACCCTATACCAAGTATGTTATCGTTACTTAAGAACCCTTGGGTAATTAACCCTGGGAACGATACTACTATTCCTGAGAATATTATTAGGGATATTCCATTACCAATGCCTCGTTCAGTGATCAGTTCTCCGAGCCATACAAGGAACATTGTTCCGGCTGTCATGGAGAGTATTGCCGCCATGGTTGGCAATATGTTAGCCCCGCTAAGACCAACGTTCGCTAATACGTTGCTTTGCTGAAGCAATACGAGCTGTCCGAATGCTTGAGCGAGAGCTATTGGAACTGTCAGCCAGTGAACTAGCCGGTTTATTTTTACTCTTCCTCCATCCCCTTCACGTGACATCTGTTGAAGTTGAGGGATAACCGGAGTTAGAAGTTGTACTACGATCGAGGCAGTGATATAAGGGAAGACTCCAAGCGCGACTATGCTCATACGACTTAGCGCGCCGCCACTGAACAGATCAAGAAATCCCAGTAGTTGATTGTTGTTAAACAGATTGTCCAGTTGGGCTTGATTGATTCCTGGAATAGGTATGTGGGCTACTAGCCTGTATAAAGCCAGCATACCTAGCGTGAACAATATCTTTGACCGCAAATCTGGAAGTTTGAATGCGTCTATCCCAGCCTGAATCAGCCTAGGCCATCTACCACCCTGAGTTTCTGAGGCTATCAAATCTAATTAGTCTCCTCAGCAGTTCCTCCAGCTTGCTCAATTCTTTCCCTAGCTACCTTGGTAAACTTATGGGCTGAAATTGTTACTGCTTTTGAGATATGTCCTGTAGCTACGACTTTTATCATTTTGTTGGGGCCTTTTATATGCCCACCTTCTCTAAGTACGTCGCTATTTATTGTTGATCCTGGTTCATATTTTTCCAGAGTATCGAGGGTCACTAGTGTGTACTGATCTTTGAATATATTAGTGAACCCGCGTTTCATTGGTAGACCTTTGATCATACGGTTTTGCCCACCTTCAAAGCCCCTTTTTACACCTTTGCCGGATCGTGATTTCTGACCTTTCAATCCTCTCCCAGCGTATGTACCTTGACCGGCGGCGTTACCTCTACCTATCCGCTGCTTTGACCTTCGCGCTCCTTTTACGGAACCTATTAAATCTTCTCTCATATATTGATGACTCTCGGGATATAATTTTAAGGATTAACTTCTGCTTCAGCAGGGGCTACAGGCGTTTCAGCTGATTCTACAGATGCTTTCCTGGTTCTTCTTCTGGCAGGTTTTTTAGCTTCTTCTATCTCTTCGACTTGCAGTAGATGCTGAACCTTGTTTACCATTCCACGTATAGTAGGAGTGTCTCCAAGCAACACAGTGTGATTCAAACGTTTAAGGCCGAGGGAGTCTATTACCCTACGTTGGCCTTTAGGTCTGCCTATACAACTTTTGGTCCATGTTATCTTTAATTGACCCATTACGCTTATCCTATAGTGATTTGGTTTATTGTGAATCTGACTTTGCGCTGTCAGTTGCGCCGCGATTTCCGAGTCTCCTGGCAATCTCTTGTTGTGGGTCTCTGAGTTGCCTTAATGCTTCCAGTGTCGCAGCTACTATGTTTATTGGATTTCGAGAACCAAGTGACTTGCCTACTACGTCTCTAACACCACCTAGTTCTAAAATTGCGCGCATGGCCCCTGCTGCAATTATCCCTGTTCCTACCGGAGCAGGTTTTATTATTACTATTGATGCTCCAACCTTTACTGTTATCTCATGAGGAATCGAGCTACCTTTTAGAGGGATTGTAATCATTTCTCGTCGAGCGACCGCGTTCCCTTTTCGGACTGCATCTGGTATGGCTATGGCCTTTCCCATTCCTGCGCCCACGTTGCCCTCTCCGTCTCCGATTACTACCAAGGCGTTAAATCGAAGTCTTCGCCCGCCTTTTACCACTTTTGCAATACGTCTTGTATAAACAACTCGTTCGGTGATGTTTGAACCTTCGTCACCGTATGTGTTAGGCCTTGTTCTAGTTTGTGGTGATACCATTTAGAAAGTCAGTCCTCCTTCCCGTGCCCCATCAGCTAAGGCTTTGACTCTGCCGTGGTATTTGTACCCGCCTCGATCAAAAACCACTTTGCTGACTCCGTTAGACACAGCTCGTTCCGCTATAAGTTTTCCAACTTGATTAGCACTATTTGTTTTGCCTGTCGATTTAGCGCCTGAAATAGCCGATTCACGGCTTGAGGCTGACGCTAGTGTATGCCCTTGAGAATCGTCAATAACCTGCGCGTATATGGACTTTAGACTTCTAAATACGCATAGTCTCGGTTGTTCCGGCGACCCTTCTACCTTTTTCCGTACCCTAGCGTGCCGGACATTTCTTAAACGTTGTGAATTTTTATCTTTAGGCATCTAGTAATTCCCTTGTTTTCTAAATTATCTAAGCTGTTCTTGCAGCGGCTTTACCAGGCTTATATCGAAGGATTTCATCTGAGTACCTTATACCCTTCTCTTTATATGCATTAGGTCGTCGTACTTTCCTTATCAAAGCTGCCTGTTGGCCTACTTTCTGCTTATCGATTCCTCGTACGAATATGCGGTTTGTACCTTCTACTTCTAGCGTGACACCTTCTAGTGGTTGTATGTCTACGGTATGGCTATATCCTACACTCAATGTAATTCCTGACCCTTCTTGTTGAACACGATATCCTACACCCATGAGATCAAGAGTCTTAGTGTATCCTTCTGTGACTCCAATTATGGCGTTTGATATAAGGCTGCGTGTGAGACCGTGCAGTGCATGGTGGAATTTGCGATCAGATAATCTTTCTACGATTATCTCATTATCATCAGATACGCTTACTTTAACCTCAGGATGATATGTTTGAGTAAGACTACCTTTCGGACCTTTTACAGTAACGCCGTTTGCCAGGATATCTATTTCGACTCCAGCAGGAACTGGTATTGGTCTACGGCCAACTCGCGATAGTGGTTTTTCGGTTAATTCTTCTCTACCATACATAACAGAGTAATTCTCCTCCGACGCCAGATCTCCACGCCTGTCTGCCTGTGATTACTCCTTGCGACGAAGATATTATAGCGGTACCAATTCCACCATAAACGCGTGGAATTTCTCCTTTGCCTACATAAACCCTTAACCCGGGTTTACTTACTCTTTTCAGGCCTCTGATGGCCGATTCATCGCCTTGTACATATGACAGATGGATTCTTAGATTGGCGAACTTCTGTCCTCTAGGGATATCAAAATCCCTGATGTAATTATTTTCCTTTAGTATTTGAGCAATCGCTAGCTTAAGTTTTGAATGCGGTACTAAAACCGATGTGTGTCGCGCCTGTATGCCATTGCGTATGCGCGTTAACATGTCTGCTACTGGATCGGTGACTGGCATTTGAATGTACTCCTGTTTTTCTCTGCTATTAGGCTATTACCAACTTGCTTTTCTGACTCCGGGGAGTTCTCCATTTAGAGCTAGTTCACGGAAGCAGATGCGACATATTCCCGCATACCTTATATATGCGCGAGGTCGTCCGCATCTATGGCACCGATTATATTTACGAGTTTTGTATTTTGGCTCTCTTAGCCATTTTTGGATCATAGATGTTTTAGCCACTATTACTCCTCAGCTCTGCTTTATAAATGGCATTCCAAACAGTTCCAACAACCTGATTGCTTCTGAATCATTCATTGCTGTCGTAGCCATAGTTACTTGCAATCCACGTATTCTATCTATGTCGTTATAGTCGATCTCTGGGAATATCAATTGTTCTCGTATACCTAGTGAGAAATTCCCTCTTCCATCAAATCCCCGTCGCGGTAAACCTCTGAAGTCCCTTATTCTTGGAAGAGCTGTATTGATCAGCCGATCTAGGAAGTGATACATGCGATCACCTCTTAGGGTAACGGTGGTACCGATTGGATTTCCCTCACGAAGTTTAAAATTCGCAATGGATTTACGGGCTCTAGTACTTACGGGCTTTTGGCCGCTAATAACTGTTAAATCTCTGGTTGCAGCTTCCATGGCCCTACCATTGGTCAATGCTTCCCCTAGTCCTATGTTTAGTACTATTTTCTGGATTCTAGGTACGCGCATAGTATTACCGTAATTAAATTCAGTCATCATGGTGGAAGTTATTTCGTTACGGTACATATCCAGCAATCTGGGATGAGGTTTGGTTGTTGTGGATGCAGATGACTTGGCTGTTGCTCTAGCGGTTCTGCGCCTTCTTTTTGGAGCCTCAACTTCACTCGATTGCTCTTGTTCTTCTTCGCTATCAGTTTGTTCTTGTGTCTGATTTTCTTCTGGATCGCTAGGAGACGTCATCTATAATTTCCTCACATTTTGGGCAGCTTCTAACGCGCTTGCCGGTATCTAGTGTTGTCGTTTTTGGCCTAATCGGAGTGTTACATTTATTGCATATCAATAGGACATTGGATATATGTATTGAAGATTCCTGTTGGACTCGCCCTGATTGTTGAATGCCAGGCCTAGCTTTCAGGTGGCGTGTGACCACGTTTACTCCTGATACTATTATCCGATTCTTTTCTGTTAGGTTGTGTTCTACTCTGCCTGTTTTACCCTTGTCTTTTCCGCTTATTACCAGTACATTATCCCCTCGCCGTATGCTCATTAGACCACCTCCGGCGCTAGGGATACAATTCGCATGAATCCTTTGTCCCGTAGTTCGCGGGCTACTGGTCCGAATATCCTAGTACCCCGTGGCATTAAATTGTCTTGGATTATTACTGCCGCGTTATCATCAAATTTGATGTAAGTTCCGTCTGGTCGTTTCAGGCCTTGTGCTTGACGTACTACGACTGCCTTCACTATAGATCCCTTTCGTATAGGTGAGTTAGGCGCAGCTTCTCTAACGTTACAGACTATTATGTCCCCAACTTTAGCGTATTTTCGGCGGCTGGCCCCAGGTATATTGATTAACCGTATGCGCCTAGCGCCACTGTTGTCAGCAACATGAAGTCGTGTGTAAGTTTGTATCATTCGGATGCTTCCTCTTCATTATCAATTGCCGAAACCTCGTCTAGGTCTTGTTCGGGCTCCGAGTTTGAAGCTGACATGGGTGTCTGCGCAAGTGCTTCACCCGTCATCATAGGGGTAATTTCTCTTTCTAACTCTATTGCCTGTACTTCTGCTATTTGTCTTCTTTGAAGGATTTCTAATAGTCTCCAGTGTTTCGTCTTTGATATGGGACGGGTTTCTTGAATCTTGACTAGGTCCCCGACCCTACATTGTTGGTCGGGGTCATGCAAGTATAGCTTAGTTACTCGTCTCATCTGTTTACGATATATAGGATGACGTATTTTCCATACCAGCTCTACTACAGCTGTTTTGTCCATTGTCGTACTGACTACTTCCCCAGTACGAACTTTTCTCATTTGTTTTGCCATATTAGTCTTGTGATACTCCTCTTTCTTTCATGATAGTTAGTATCCTGGCAATGGTCCGACGAGTCTTCCTGACTTGATTAGTATCCACCAACTGGTTAGTCGCTGTCTGAAATCGTAGACCCATTAATTCTTTGTGAAGCCCCTCAAGTTCTTCTTGAAGTTGCTGGTCGTTTAATTCTCTAAGTTCTCTTACTTGCATTTTGTCTTAGTTATCCCTCAGATTTTCCTGTTAATTCTCTGATACGATCTCTGCGGACAGTTTTGGTAGGGATTGGTAGCTTATACGAAGCTAGTTTAAGGGCCCTCATAGCTTGTTCTTCAGATACGCCGCCAACCTCAAACAATATTTTTCCTGGACGTACAACTGCTGCCCAATATTCGTTAGCTGCTTTTCCACCACCCATTCTAACTTCAGCAGGTTTCTTGCTAACTGGTTTATCAGGAAATACCCTTATCCATACTTGCCCTCCGCGCTGAAGGGATCGGGTTATGGCAACACGAGCTGACTCGATTTGGCGTGCTGTTATCCAGTCGGCCTCTAAAGCCTTTAGCCCGTATTCACCAAAGCTAACGCTACTACCAGTTGTGGCAGTACCTTTGCGTTTTCCTCGAAATGCTTTTCTATATTTGGTTCGTTTTGGCTGTAGCATCTTTTTGTATGCACTATCCTTTTCTAATCGGTTTCTTCGGTGGCGAGGTCCTCATCTATTATGATGGTATCTTCTTCGCCGGTGTCTACACGGACTTCTATTGTGTCTAATTCTTCCTCTTCAAGGGCTTCTGGGGTTGCCGGCAGTATTTCCCCTTTGTATACCCAGACTTTTATTCCAATTCGCCCCATTGAAGTGTGCGCTTCTGCTAATGCGTAGTCTATATCGGCTCTGAGTGTATGTAGTGGGACTTGCCCCATCATTAGTTTTTCTACTCTAGCGATCTCGGCTCCGGAGATCCTGCCTTTAGTAATGACTTTTATACCTTGGGCTCCAGCTTGCATCGCTCTCTGAGCAGCTTGTCTCATTGCACGCCTATATGCGACTCTACGTTGGAGTTGATCAGCTATGTTGCGCCCTATCAAAAAGGGATCTAACTCCGGTTGCTCTATTTCTATGATATTTAGTTGTATCCTTCGTTCAGTTATTGATTCTAGTTTTCCTCTAAGCTGTTTTACTCTATCTCCATCTCTTCCAATCAGGATGCCTGGGCGAGCTGAATGGATATTAATGACACTATCTTGTGCGCCTCGATCTATTTCTACTTTGGCAATGCCTGCATCGGAGAACCCCTTATACTCATTGTATATAGTTTTTCTGAGTCGTAAATCCTCTGTGACTAGCTTGCTATAGGAGCTTGCATTGTTAGCATACCAATGCGTTTTCCAATCTTTAATGATCCCTAGTCTAAAACCATACGGGTGCGTCTTGTGACCCATAAAATTAGTTCTCCTCTTCTTGAGTGTCTACGACCACAGTTATATGACTTGAGCGCTTGGTTATCCGACCGATTCTGCCACGTGCACGGGGCCTGAATCTCTTTAAGGGCTTCGCTTGATCTGCGCTGATTCTGACTATTCTTAGCGAATCTCTGTTTAACATGAGGTTGTTTTCCGCATTAGCTGCAGCTGACTGTACCACCTTGGATACAACTTTTGCCCAAGGAGAACTTAAGAGGCTTAAAGTGTCGACAGCTTGGTCTACGTTTTGGCCTCTAACCGAGTCTAGGATAGGCTTCAACCTTTTTGGAGAAGCTCCAATTTGTTTTGCTACTGCTTGCACTGCTGGCATGTCGTTAAACTACCTCATTACCCTAGTGGTTCGTTCTGATCTTGCTACATGTCCCCTGTAAGTTCTTGTAGGAGCAAATTCTCCCAATCTATGACCAACCATGTTTTCGGTTATGAATATGGGGATATGCCTCCTGCCGTCATGAACGCCGATTGTTAGCCCAAGCATTTCAGGCATGATCATGGACGCACGAGACCAAGTTCTTATAACCGTCTGCTCTCCGGATTCTTGGACAGCAGCTACTTTCTTCATTAGTTTTGCTTCTACAAATGGACCCTTTTTGATGGACCTTGACATGTTTGACTACCGCCTTCTTCTCGCTCTTGTAATGAACTTACTGGAGCCTTTCTTCTTATTACGTGTCTTGTAACCAAGGGTTGGCTTTCCTGTAGGCGATTTTGGTCCAGGCATGCCAATGGGAGACCTTCCTTCACCGCCACCGTGAGGATGATCAACTGGGTTTTTGGCTACTCCGCGCACTTTTGGCCTACGTCCTAGGTGACGACTCCGTCCGGCTTTTCCAAGACTTTCATTTTTGTGGTCTGGGTTAGACAGTTGACCGATTGTCGCCCTACAGTTCAATAGGACTCGTCGCATCTCGCCAGAGGGAAGGCGTATAAGGACGTATTCTCCCTCCCTTGATAATACTTGTGCAGACGATCCCGCACTCCTAGCCATCTGACCGCCTCTTTCTGGAGTTAATTCTATATTGTGTACTACTGTACCTGTTGGTATGTTTCTGAGTTTGAGTGCGTTCCCGGGTTTTATCTCGGATTCTGGGCCAGATGTTATAAATGACCCTACTTCCAGTCCTATCGGCGCTAGTATGTAACTTTTCTCTCCATCCACATAGTATATTAGAGCTATTCGTGTGCTCCGATTAGGATCATATTCTATTGCCACGACCCTTCCTGGAACGCCCTCTTTGCGTCGTTTAAAGTCGATGACCCTGTACATTCTCCGTGCACCGCCACCCCTGCTACGGGTGGTGATTTTTCCACGGTTGTTACGTCCTCCGGTTTTTGATAGAGGTGTCAGCAGCGATTTTTCAGGGCGCTTTTTTGTTATCTCTTCAAATGAAGGACGAACCGCGTTTCTTGTACCTGGTGTTATTGGGCGTAAATTCTTCAATGGCATATTTCTTATCTCTTTATAGCCCGTCTACTATGGTGATGCGATCTCCTGCTTTGAGTGTCACCACGGCCTTTTTCTTATCGGGCATTTTCTTTATTCTACTGCCGTAACGTTTCCGCTTGCCATGAAGTTTGGTTATATTTACATCAGTGACTGTAACGTTGAAATTCTTTTCAACTGCCTCTTTAACCTGAACTTTGTTGGCAGACATCGCTATCTGAAATGTATATTGCCCTGACTCTTGCAGCAGGGTGCTTTTTTCTGTGATGGTTGGTTTCAATAATACTTGGTGAATGTTCATTATTCTGCCTCAGTCGGCTTTGTGGTGGTTCTACGCCGTCTTGGGCGAGGCGTCTCTTCTTCTCCAGTTTGTTCTACGGTTTCACTGGCTAAGTCCACCGGATTCTGACCGTTCTCTAGTCTTCTCCCTCCGCGAGTTGGAACAGCGTCCCATATTATGGCTGCTTGCTCTGCCGCACTTTGGGTTATGAGTACGGTTTGCCTACGCAATAAATCGTTTGCGTTCAGTTGATTTATTGGGAGTGTCCATATTTTATCAATGTTGTGCGCTGCTTGGATTAGATCTTTGTTTGGCTCGGGCGTTATCACTAAAGCAGACCCAGTGATTCCGAGGTTTTTCAATATCTGCACCATGGATTTTGTTTTACCGTCTACGATGTCAAAATTATCTATGCATATTAGAGACCCTGATCGAACTTTCTCTGACAATACGCATCGCACGGCCTGCCTGCGCATTCTTGTAGGAATACTCTTACGATAGCTACGAGGGTGTGGCCCGAAAGCTATCCCTCCGTGCCTCCATTGAGGGGATCTGATACTTCCTTGACGTGCTCTACCAGTGTGTTTTTGTATCCATGGTTTTCTGCCACCACCGGATACTTGCGCACGGGTCTTAGTGCTATGAGTGCCTTGCCGTTTGTTACCTTGATAGATAACCATAGCCTGGTGAACTAATGAGCGATTCATAGCTGCATCAAAGACTGTATCTGAGACGGTGACTTCTCCGACGTTGTCACCATTAGAATTTACAACTGTTAACTTCATCTAATTTAGGTCTCCTAGTTACTACTCTTAGCAGTTTTTCCGGTTTTACGAATTGTAACTAGACCGTTAGGGGAACCGGGTACTGCTCCCTTTAGCCATAGCAAATTGCGTTCTGTGTCTATTTTCACTACACGGAGACTTTTCACAGTAGTGCGCTCTGCGCCCATGTGGCCTGACATTTTTTGGCCCTTGTACACTCTTCCTGGAGTTGTACCGCCTCCAATAGAACCGGGAGCTCTAGCTCGATCTGACTGTCCGTGTGTTCTTGGTCCACCACCGAAGCCATGACGCTTCATGGTTCCTGCAAATCCTTTACCTTTCGAGGTTCCAATTACATCTACAAGTTCGTCGACAGCAAATATGTCGACTGTTATCTCGTCGCCAACTGAGTGTTCTTCACTATCATCAGCACGAACTTCCTTTATATGTTTGACTGATAGGCCTTTTAAATGGCCAGTTATGGCTTTGTTCAGATGTTTTGCCTTGCCAAATCCAATCTGAACTGCATTATATCCATCGGTCTCTGTTGTCTTAATTTGAGTGACAGTGCATGGCCCTGCTTCGATGACAGTGACCGGCATTACGTTACCGCTCTCATCGAATATATGTGTCATGCCTATCTTCTTGCCTAAGAAAGCTCGAAGCATCGCCTTATCCTAATTAGATTAAAGTTTGATGGAGATATCGACCCCTGCAGGGAGGTTTAATCTCGTTAGTGAATCTATTGTTTTTGAAGTCGGTTCAAGGATGTCAATCAACCTCTTATGAGTCCTGATCTCAAAATGTTCGCGGGAATCTTTGTCGACATGGGGTCCGCGAATGACACAGAACCTACGAATGTGAGTTGGTAATGGCACAGGACCTGCTATTCTCGCCCCAGTTCTTTCAGCAGTCTCGACTATCTGCTCGCTGGAAGTGTCTAGCATCTTGTGATCAAATGCTTTTAGTATTATTCGTACTTTTTGACGTGTAACCATTTATTATGAATCCCGATTATATCTAATATATATGTTATCGCCCTACTACATCCTTGAGGGCGCCTGCCGGAACAGGTTGGTAGTCTTTGAACTGCATAGTGTAGTTTGCTCGGCCACTCGAAAGTGATCTTAGACTCGTGGTGTAGGAGAACGTCTCTCCTAGTGGTATTGTTACCTTTACAGTTTGCAGGTCATCCTGAGCTTCGATACTACGTATCTGTGCTCTTCTTGTGCCAAAGTCCCCCAGTATATCGCTGAGGAATTCTCCTGGAGTTACTACTTCCATTTCGGCTATAGGCTCCATGAGCACTGGTTTTCCTTTTGGGGCTCCCTCGCGTATTGCTAGCATGCCGGCATTTCGGAACGCCATCTCCGAGGAATCCACAGGGTGGAAACTCCCGTCAACCAAGGTTATTTTTAAATCTACAAGAGGATACCCTGATAACGGACCATTGTCTAGTGCTTGACGTACGCCCGATTCAACGGGGTTTATATACTCTCGCGGGATAGCGCCGCCTGTTATCTTATTCTCAAAAGTGATTCCTGCGCCCTGTTCTTGAGGTTCTATCTCCAGCCATACATGTCCGAATTGGCCGTGTCCGCCACTCTGCCGCACGAACCTGCCTTCTACACGTATAGGCTGAGTCAGAGTTTCTCTGTAGGATACTTTGGGATTGCCAACCTGGGCATCTACGTTAAATTCTCGTCTCATCCTATCTACTAGTATTTCTAGATGTAGCTCTCCCATGCCAGACATAACAGTTTGACCAGTTTCTTCGTTAAAGTTAACTAGGAAAGTAGGATCTTCGTCTGATAATTTTCTCAGGGCGTCGGAGAGTTTGTCTTGGTCTGCTCGAGTGGCTGGTTCTATCGCGACCGATATAACCGGCTGAGGAAATTGCGGGGGCTCCAATATTAGAGGCTGTTCTTCAGTACAGATGGAATCACCTGTGAAAGTGTCTTTTAGACCTACAGCTGCGCATATATTGCCGGCTGATACGTCCTCTAGTTCTTCCCTGTGATTAGCGTGCATGTGAAGCAGTCTCCCCATGCGTTCTCGTTTACCCTTGCTGACATTCGTAACAGATTGTCCGGCTTTGACTTTTCCAGAATACACTCTAATGAAAACTACTCTTCCAACGAATGGATCTGTCATTACCTTAAATGCTAGAGCCGATAGAGGTTGTTCTTCATCAGGGTATCTTAATTCGATTTCTTCTGTTTTTGGGTCTGTCCCTTCAACGGGTGGGACATCTAATGGCGATGGTAGGTATTCTAATATCGCGTCCAGTAATGGCTGTATGCCTTTGCCTCGAAGGGCAGTCCCACACAGTACAGGGACGACTTGCTGTTGTATGGTAGCCTCGCGGAGGGCACTTTTCAGGTCGCTTGCTTCGATTTCTTCGCCTTCCAGATAGCGAATCATAAGATTTTCATCAGTTTCCACGATTTTCTCTATCATGGTCTGTCGATATTGTTCATATTCGTCGGCGTAGTTGTCAGGAACGGGCCCAATCTCTGGGTGGTCAAAACCTGAATCATTACCAATGGTTGTAGGGGTAGTGTATGTGTAAGCTTGTCCTTCTATCAGGTCAATAATGCCCTGGAATTTGTCTTCTGAGCCCATTGGTAGCTGTATAGGCACTGGATTAGCCTTTAGCCGGCTTTTCATGGTGTCCATTGCTCTGTCGTAACTTGCCCCAACTCTGTCCATTTTATTGACAAAGGCAAGCCGCGGAACATGGTATGTATCTGCTTGGCGCCATACTGTTTCAGATTGAGGTTGTACTCCAGCTACGGCGTCTAATACTATGATCCCACCGTCTAGTACCCTCAGGCTGCGTTCTACTTCTGCGGTGAAGTCCACGTGGCCAGGGGTGTCTATGATATTGATCCTATTATCATTCCAATAAGTGGTAGTGGCTGCGGAAGTGATAGTTATGCCACGCTCTTTCTCTTGTGGCATCCAGTCCATAGCAGTGGTACCTTCATCAACTCCGCCGACTTTGCGAATTCTGCCTGTGAGATAAAGAGTTCTCTCGGTTACTGTGGTTTTGCCTGCGTCAATGTGCGCGATAAATCCAATATTTCTGATTTTGTCTATGGGAAAATTATTATCCACGGTCTGTATTTGCAACCTCTTGGTCTATAATTTGGTATCCAGTGATCTATCGACGGTAGTTAACGAATGCCCGGTTAGCCTCCGCCATTCTATGAAGTTCTTCTTTTCTCCGTACGGCAGATCCTTCTCCACGTGAGGCTGCGAGCAATTCGTTTGCCAGCCTTCTCCCCATTGAACTGCCTTTGGTGCCCCTAGCGCCTCTTATGATTGCCCTCATAGCGAGAGCTTCGCTACGCTTCGGTTCTAATTCAGTGGGGACTTGATACGTAGCCCCTCCGATTCTTCTTGGCTTAACTTCCACGACAGGCGTGGCGTTACGCATCGCCTGGTCAAATATTTCTATAGGATCTCTGTGTGATTCATCCTGTACTAGGGTCAGTGCGCCGTAAACGACCCGTTGTGCTGTAGATTTTTTTCCATTTAGCATTACTCGGTTGATGAATCTAGCTAGCACCTGATTGTTATACATTGGGTCAGGAGATATTATTCTTGGTTCTGCGCGTCTTCTTCGTGACATACGTCAAGCACACCTTTTACTTTCTAGCCCTGAGTAGGGCCGTGAGTTTACAAAATAATTTATTGAAGAGTCTGTTAACCAGGATACAGTTACTTTGTAGTCCCGTACTTGCTTCGTCCTCTTCGACGGCCTTCAACGCCTTCTGTATCAAGGGCGGCGCGTACCACGTGATACCGCACGCCGGGTAAATCCTTTACTCTGCCACCCCTTATTAATACAACGGAGTGTTCTTGCAGATTATGTCCTTCACCGCCAATGTATGCTGTCACTTCTACTCCGTTTGTTAGCCTGACTCGACAGATTTTACGTAAAGCAGAGTTGGGCTTTTTAGGAGTCATTGTCCGTACTTGGACACAAACCCCGCGTCGTTGAGGGCAGCCATCACCCCACTTAACCCTGTTCTTGAGAGAGTTTTGGACCCAGTGAAGGGCGGGTGCCTTGGTGGCCTTCTTTTGGGGCTTACGACCTTTCCGTACTAGTTGATTTACTGTAGGCATTTCTTACCTTTAATTAAACAATTTATCGTTGGACACAAAGTAGAACTGTACCAATTCTACGCTTAGATGTCAACGATTTGACAGTCAAATTTTCTCAGTCTAGAATTCGGTTCACTGAACATAATTATATGGCAAGTAGGGGAGCTTGATTAAGTCAGGCTGAGAGGGCGAACGTAATATCGCCGACCCTTGCGAACCTGATCTGGATAATGCCAGCGAAGGGAAAAGGCTTTTAGGTGCTTATAAAGAGGCCTCCAGCGTCCTTTCGCTGGAGGCCTCTTTTTCGGATGCGCTGAACCAATAAATGGATAGTACGGCTGTTTAAAATGATATCAGAGCAACATACGTCTGAGTGCATAAATATAAGTGCTTTGACCAAGACTTATGTAGTAAACGGGACTACAGAGTTGATCTTATCCGATATTGATTTATCCGTAGAAGAACGGGGGTTTGTAAGCGTGGTGGGTCCCAGTGGTTGTGGAAAAAGTACGCTTTTGAACATCATCGCGGGTTTAGATGAGCCCGACTCAGGATCCATATACATTAAGGGAATTAATGGGCCCCGATTGGGTAAAATTGGATATATGCAGCAAAAGGATCTGCTGTTGCCTTGGAGAACTGTCTTAGAGAATGCTGCACTCGGATTAGAGACGCAAGGGATGTCTAAGAAGGATGCCAGAGAGAGGGTCCTGTCTGAGATAGAAACGTTCGGGTTGTCCGGCTATGAGAACATGTACCCCTATTCGTTGTCAGGGGGTATGCGCCAGAGGGTAGCTTTTCTGAGAACCATGGTAATGGATCAATCTATAGTGCTACTTGATGAGCCTTTCGGTGCCTTGGACTCTCTCACTAGAGTACAGATGCAGAGATGGTTGCTCGATATATGGGAAGTGATGAATAAGACAATACTGTTGGTGACACATGATGTTGATGAGGCTTTGTTTTTGTCGGATACCATATGTCTTTTATCGGCTAGGCCTGGTGCTAACGCTTCCACGATGAATGTTGACTTACCGAGGCCTAGAGAGAGCCATATGTTGAGTAAACCTGAGTTCTTCACAATGAGGCAAGATGTATTGTCTGGCTTGTGGTCATATATCGATTAAAAGTTGGTGTGATAATAGGGTTATTCAATAAATATAAGATAGCCACCTTGGCAGAGTGGGTGATTCCTGGCTTGATCATTTTGGGATTAGTAGTCTTATGGGAAGTGTGTGTGAGGACGATGTCTATTCCCGCTTGGCAGTTGCCACCGCCGTCGTCGATCCTAGTTGAATTAGTAGCAAGCATTGATTTACTTTGGCAACACACTGTAGTAACGGTGCTGGAGATAGTTATAGGATTTGCTATCTCTCTAGTAGTAGGGTTGGTTCTATCGGCTGGGATAGCGTATTCATCACTTCTGCAACGGTCCATTTATCCGATTGTGATTAGTTCTCAGACAGTACCAATAATTGCGATTGCGCCACTGTTGTTGATCTGGGTTGGATACGGATTGGCTCCGAAGGTGATAATTGTTGCAATAATTTGTTTCTATCCGATCGTGGTAAATACTGTTGACGGTTTAAAGGCGATTGATCCTGACATGGTTAATATGATGAGAGCTTTAGGAGCCACAAAGTTTGAAGTCTTTCGCAAGTTGCAAATCCCCACAGCCCTACCGTTTATATTCTCTGGTATTAAAATTAGCATATCAGTAAGTGTCATAGCAGCTGTTATAGGTGAATGGGTTGGGGCTAGTGAGGGATTGGGATATTTAATTATATATTCGCAACCACTGTTTCTAACGTCGAGAGTGTTCGCAGCTATACTAATTTTAGCTGTTCTGGGAGTGAGTTTGTTCGTAATTGCTGTTCTGTTGGAACGCCTCTCGATGCCTTGGTATTTCAATGAAAAGCGGGCGTCTACTATAAGGAAATTGTAGAGTCTGAAGGCAGTGAATATCTGAGTCTAATTTATATTCAAAAAGAAGGAAGAGAATTATGTTGTTGAAATTCAGTCGACTGGTAGTAGTAATTATGCTTTTATGTGGATTAAGTATATTGGGAATAGCTTGTTCCCAATTTAACGATGCTGCAGATGCTGAATTAGTACCAGTTTCCATAGCTCTAGACTGGTTTCCATGGGCTAACCACTCTGGCTTGTATGTAGCAAAGGAGAGAGGGTATTTTGAGGAGGAAGGATTAGATGTAAGTATTTATGTTCCGGGTGATCCTTCAACGGTTTTGCAGACCGTGGCTGCTGGTAAAGATGACTTTGGTATCAGTTATCAACCCGAAGTTCTAATCGCCAGAGAGCAGGATATACCAGTTGTATCTATAATGGCGATGGTTCAACACCCATTAAATTCTGTGATGGCATTGGAGGAGTCTGGCATTGTTACTCCGAAGGACCTCGAAGGGAAAAAAGTTGGGTCGCCAGGGGTCCCGTCGGATGACGCTCTCATTGACTCGGTATTAAGAAATGAAGGGTTAACGATTGACGATGTGGAAATGGTTAATGTTGGTTATGATTTGGTAGCTGCATTGCTGGCCAAAAGGGTGGACGCAATAATTGGCGCATATTGGGTCCACGAATCCATATCAGCCACTAATCAGGGATATGAATTAAATATCATGAAAATGGAAGAGAATGGGGTGCCTGATTATTATGAGCTGGTCATAGTTGCTAGCGAATCTAAAATCTCGGAAAGACCTGAGGTTGTTCAGAAATTCGTCAATGGTGTTATGAAGGGCTATAAGGATGCTATGGATGATCCCCTGGATGCTGTGGCTCTACTAAAAGAATTGAAGCCGGAGACTGACCTTGAGATAGAAAACCCTGGCGTTAAGTTGTTGGCCCCATTGTGGTCTACGGAAAATGGCGTGTTCGGTTGGCAAGAAAATGATAGATGGGAAGAATTTGCTCAGTGGATGGTGGAGGCAGGAAGATTATCTGATTCATCTGGTAGCTCCGAAGCTTTCACAAATAAATTTGTAGCCGATAGCAAGTGATTGTGGTATATCTGAAGCTCGGAGTTATACCCGGGTTCATTTCAAATTAACTTAGCTAGATAGCAACATTAGAGGTGTTATGCCATTATATTTTCTGCTTGGTACGTTGAATGAGAATGGGCAAAGCATGTTACTTAACAATCCTGATTTGGTTATAGATGCCATAAAGGACTGTGATTGTGATGAGGCCCAAATACTTGGTAAATATTTCGTTCTGGGACGCTGTGACTATGTGATGTTAATCGAAGCCGACGATAATGAGGCTGTTGGTAAACTAGCAATAGAGATAGGTGTCAAAGCGGGGCTGCATACTGAAACTTTGCCCGCAATGGCAATTGGAGATATGGCGGAAGGCGATAACTTAGCTAGTGGTTCGGATTTTGATTCAGTAGATATTGTGGCTGGAGAAGAATGGAGATTGCCTGGAAGCGAATCCTAGAGAGAATAAATAATGAGTACATCTGAAGATCTTAGAAGCACTGTATCAGACGTTTGGGATAGGGTGGTTAATCACAAGTTTGTGAATGAATTGGGTAGCGGGACGCTTGCTACCGCGGTATTTAATGATTATTTTGATCAAGATTATCTGTTTCTAAGAGATTGGGCAATATTGCTGGGAATGGCATCTGTTAAATCCCCTGATTTTCATAGCTCACGGCAGATTGTTGGCTTTTTACATCTTGGTTTGGGTGGGGAAGAAGGGCTGTTTCAGAGGGCATTCAGGGAACGTGGGTTAGATCAAACGTCGATTTTATCCATGGAATATTTTCCAGATACACTTAACTACAGTGGATATCTTAGGACATGTGCTTATGAGGGATCGTTTATAGACGTTATTGTGACTTTATTGGCAGTTGAATGGCCATATTTGAATTGGGCAGAGAGGTTGTTTAACGCTGGTATGAATCCTGGTAACTATTACTATAAAACATGGATAGATATACATGTTAGTGATGGTATGTACGCCTTTGTTAATTGGATGATAGAGACTGTGGACAATCACGTTTTTACAGACGTAGAACGACACAGAGCAGAACAAATCTTCGCTAACGTCCTACGATTTGAAGAGATATTTTTTGATATGTGTTACAAGGACTAGACATGACCACGAGCAACAAACGGACAATTCCTAGTGCTATGACTATAGCCGGGTCGGACTCTGGAGGAGGGGCTGGGATACAGGCAGATTTGAAGACCTTTTCTGCTCTAGGTGTTTTTGGAACATCATGTATAACGGCTATAACTGCGCAAAATACGGTTGGTGTGAGAGGTATCCATGAAATACCAGAGGAACTCATTGCAGATCAGATCACATGTGTTTTGGAAGACATAGGAGCTGATGCAGTTAAGACCGGTATGTTGTCGAGCATTGGAATAGTTGAGACTGTTTCTACTGAATTGAGCAAACATGACGTAGCAAATCTGGTAGTAGATCCGGTAATGATAGCTAAGAGTGGAGATGCTTTGCTTAAGAGTGAAGCAGTTCAGGCTGTGAGGGATTTGATGTTACCGCTGGCGACTGTTGTGACTCCTAACATACCAGAAGCGGAAGTGCTTACTGAATTGAGCATTAATTCTATAGAAGATATGAAAGCTGCCGCAAAAGCGTTGGTAGGCATGGGGTGTAACGCTGCTGTAGTGAAAGGTGGGCATATGATGGGCCCCGCTTCCGATCTGCTTTATGATGGATCGGAGTATCATGTCTTTTCTGTAGAACGTATAGATACTGTAAATACCCACGGGACTGGATGCACCTTTGCGTCTGCTATTGCGGCTGGTTTGGCTAAACGGCTGACATTATATGAATCGGTCTCTGAGGCGAAACAGTATATAACTGAGGCAATCCAATCCGAGTTTAATATAGGAAAAGGGCATGGCCCGTTGAACCATTTTCATCGGTTCTGGGAATAGTTTTAGATACGACGTGTAGATTGGACCTAGTCGTACAGCCCTTCATCTGAAAACAATTGCTGGTCCCAGTCTGTATCTTCTCTTCCTATGATATAGCTTGTATAGAGCGAAGCCCCTCTTATCCATAGCACGAAGACTGCTCGATCAATAAGTTCAGGATCAAATTCTGTTTGCCTGCCAATTAGTTCGGTTAACCAAGCTATATGGCCTGCCCTGAAAAATCTTCGCAGAAACTCTGTGGGCTCATTGTCGGCGAATGAACAAGCTTCAAGTATTTCGAAGGGAAGTTCTGAGCAAAGCATGTTAGGACTTCGAGTTGCTAGTTGTATGTATGATTCTTCTTCGGCAGTATCCATGATGCTAGAAGCAATAGAACATATCTATCTATAAATTTCTTTGGGGCTGGTTGTATTCAGCTAGTTTATTGTAGATTTGAATCCTATTTCTTTGGGTGTCACCGATAAGAATTTGGCTTTTTACATTGTCGAATACAACGGTTACCGGTAGTGCAAGTCTCCATTCAGTCTCAGGGTCTTTAACTTCACGACGACGTTGAATGACAGCTGGATTGGCATCTGTCATCATTTGGCTCCACATACTGAGATCTCTGGCATCACCCATCAAGGAGGTTATGAAACGCCCGTCGGGTGAGTATATCTGTATTCTACTATTTGCCCAGTCACAGACGTAAACATCACCGGAATCGTCAACAGACACATCGGATGGTCTGATCAGTTCTCCTCTGCCTGTGCCCGAAGAGCCAAATATAGCCAAGACTTCTCCGGTTGGGCCAAATTTTTGAACTCTGTCATTTTTGTGGTCTGCCACATAGGTATTGTTTTCTGAATCAATAGCGATCCCCCATGGGGAGTCAAGCATCCCTGGATCACTTCCTTGAGAACCCCATTCACGAATGAAGTCACCATCTAGGCTAAACTGGGATATTTTATGTCCGTGACTTTCCACAATATATATTTCTTGTGAATTGCTGATTGCAATGCCAGATGGACCCTGCAATAGACTTCCGTCTGGTTTCTTACCTTGCCAGGATTTTAAGAAGTTACCCTCGCTGTCGAATATAGAGACTGAATTCAAAAATTCATCAGATACGAATACCCGTTGTTCATGGTCTAACGCGATGGCTGATGGCCAGATAAACTCTCCTGCTCCGTCCCCGTATTTTCCGAACTCGGTTAGAAATGCTTCTTCTCCCTGGCCATTTCCTAGGTTAAATACACCTACTCGCGTCCCTCTGCCAGTTTTATTCCAAGGGACTGAAGCTATATTTTCGCCGCCACGATTTAAAACGTAGATCGTATTATTTGGGCCAATAGCAATGCCGTTTATATCTTGAAAGCCAATTCCAGTTATGCCGCCACGACCGAGACAATAACTGTAATCATATACTCTTCCTGCTGCTATTTGAGTTACCATGCAACCTCCGCGGTGTACCGCGTATTGAACAAGTACACAAAGTGGGATTGTTATTTCTATGTGAGAACTTTGGGAGGCTAGATGAAAGCGGGCTTTTCAAACACACCTTTGACTATTGGATTTGCGTCCAGCCCTAACCAATCTTCAATTATTGTGGAGTAGAAGCCTCTAAAATCTAGATTGGGTACCAAATCTCCCTGTTGTAATGTCTCCGGCTTTAGAGATGGGTATTCTCCATAAAATCCGCCTTTAACAGGGTCTCCCATTACGAATGCAGCTCCTGCAGCGCCATGGTCGGTCCCTGAGCCATTGTCTTTTACTCGTCTTCCGAATTCAGAGAACAGAACCATGATGACGTTATCAGCAGCGTCATGCTCCCGCAGATCATCAAAGAAATCCCCAATAGCTTGGGATACATCGGTCCATAACTGGGAGAGCATGCCTTCCTGGTTAGCGTGGGAATCAAAACTTCCATAATCGCAATAAAATATCCTAGTACCCACGTTCGCTAGATGGATTTGTGCAATGTTTTTCAGACGTCTACCTATTGTGGAATCTGAGTATTCTACGGTAGATGAATACATGCCGGGAGCCACTTTCAATATGTCCGCACCTTCCATAGCTTCAAGGCCTGTATCCCCTAGGTAATTCATTACGAAGTCTGAACCTACAGTAGGGCTGTACATACGGCTAAATCTATCTATAATTTTACTTCTTTGTAACTCGCTTGATATTCCTGTGAGTAGGCCATAGCTTTCAAGATTATCTACAGCTGCTACAGGTACGCCTGGCAGAGAAACTGCTCTGAACATGCTGGGACCAATACTTACCGTAGTAACTACGTTTTCTTTACGTGGATCAAGGTCTCTAGCAGCCATCCCTAACCATCCCTCGGTCCCCATCTTGTCAGGTTCGCATGTGTGCCATATATCCATAGACCTGAAGTGGGATCTGGGAGAGTCGGGATACCCTACTCCGTGGACAACTGCTACGTTCCCTTGGTTGAATAGATTCTGTATTACTCCCATGCTGGGGTGAAACCCGAGGGAGTCATTAATCTTCAATATGTCTGAGTCAGGGATGCCCACAGCCTGACGGGCGTCTCTATACAGCGGGTCTGTGTAGGGTATTACCGTGTTTAGGTAGTCGTTTCCGCCTGATAGTTGAAGAACTACGATTACAGGGTCTTTTGTAGTAGATGTCATAACTTAACCTTTCTAATCAATTGATGTAAATTAATCTTTATTGGTATTGGTACTCGCGCGTTGCAACTATTAGTTGCAGCATTTCTGCGATACGGTCCGATGAAATCTTGTCATCCGACCAAGTTAAATCACCTAATTCTGAAGCGTGTCCGACTAGCTGGCCTTTAGTCTCTTCTTGTACTTCTACTGGCCCAAGTATGTCCAAACACGTGTCAACGAAAGCGCTCACATCGAGATTGCCTTTGGATTTTATTCTGTAGATTATATCTTGTATGCCTGGTTTCCCTGTGTCTCCTACCATGTCCGCCGTGAAGTTTATACGCTTCATTAACGTACCACTATTAATCCATTCTGACCCTGTATGCCAGCCTTCTACGCTGGGAGGTCCGAGTAGGTCTTGCCCCATATATCCCGGTTCCTTGGCTAGGTTACCAATACCCGGTTTTGGGAACTCATATCCACCTACTAGTCTCATGGTTCCTACTACCACTTCCACTGGGCTCTTGATTTTCTCAAAACGGGCTTCTTTAAAGAATTCGGAATTGAACAGAACTCTCAAAACGGACTTCATATCATAGTTAGATTCTCGGAATGTATCAGCCAACAACTGAACAGCCTCTTCATTCCTTGGCGGTTCGACTGACCAAGCTGGCACTTGGGGTTCATCTGCGACGAAGAAATTGTATAAGTGGCGTGCTATAAATCTACCAGTGGCTGGATGAGCACACACGATATCGATAATATCTTCACCGTTGAAGTTGCCAGTATGGCCTAAGAATGTCTTTTCGCCTTCGTCGTGGTCTTCCTCTTGGTATTCAAAAGACCAGTCGAATCTACCGGTTCCGCTTCCCCTTGGTATCATCGGGGTGATGGTCCAACCAGTAAAGGCCCGTGAACATTCCCTGACGTCATCTTCGGTGTAGTTGCCTACTCCCATGCTGAATAATTCGAGGAGTTCTCTCCCCCAATTCTCGTTTACAGCGTATGAGTGGTTGTCGCAGTTATCCAGCCAGTAGATCATGGCAGGATTTTTGGCTAGTGCAACGAGGAGCTCTCTGTAATCTCCCATGCCCATATCTCTGAACATATCTATTTGGTGGATGACCTCGTGGTAATGGTCTATTTTAGAGTAACCAGTAGCGAATACTTGGTGCCAGAAGAGGACCATTTTTTCTTGTAATACTCTTTGGGTGCTAACCATGTCGTGTAGCCATCCCGCTCCGCCCATGCCGGACGATGTTATAGGTTTCCAGAAATGCGGGTGGTACCTGAGGAATTCTAGCCTGTCTGAGCTCAATTGGGTGTCTGGATTTAGTAGTTCTTCAACTGTTGCGTCGTATCCTATGGATGCTCTGCGCTCTAGTTCTGTTCGAGAGGCCCCGAATCCAGCCCTACGCATTAAATGAGCAATTAATTCAATATCATTGTTCATAAATTTCTCCAGTAACTAGACATATTAATCTGCTAATCATAGAGCGCTAATCGGATTCATTCACTACCTAAATGCACTTAATATTTTCTTTGATTGCCTCTATGAAGATGAATGCAATCAGGTTCTTCCCAAATATAACATGAAATCGTGTGCGTTGCTATTGAGATAGATGTGCTCAAGGTAGCAAATATAAAAAACGATTGTTTAGTAGCTTGATTCAGTTTTTTTGTGAGTAACACGATTTCGTTTCGGATGTTCACTAAATATGGGATATAATACGTCCACTTATAACCCCTTATATTCGAGGTAAATCCGTAATGTTCAAAAGTGTTTCTAGTCGTGTCAGCTTCCCCGATATGGAAGCCAATGTCCTTAAATATTGGAAGGACAACAATGTTTTCCGTAGAACGTATGAAGATAGGGAGTCTGCTCCCGTATTCATGTTATATGAGGGGCCTCCTACCGCGAACGGCAGTCCTGGCATTCATCATGTCCTAGCGCGAGTGTTTAAAGATGTTATATGCAGGCATAGGACTATGAAAGGCTACAGGTGTGTCAGAAAAGGTGGTTGGGATACTCATGGTTTGCCAGTGGAACTAGAGATAGAAAAAGAGCTTGGCCTTAGCTCAAAGAGGGAGATAGAAGAATACGGTATAGAAAAGTTTAACCAAAAATGTAAAGACAGCGTATTTAGATATGTAAAAGAATGGGAAAATATGACTGATCGTATCGGCTTCTGGGTTGATATGGACGATCCATATGTCACATTACATAACACTTATATTGAAAGCGGCTGGTGGATACTAAAGCAAATGTGGGATAGGGAACTCCTGTATGAGGGTTTGCGCGGCACTCCTCATTGTCCACGATGCGGTACTAGTCTGAGTTCACATGAAGTTGCTCTAGGTTATCGTGAAAATACTCCAGACCCATCGGTGTTTCCGAAATTTTTGATAGAGCCGGAGAATTTTTCAGATGACCAAAAAAATCGGGTCAATATAGGATTATTCAGCGAGGTGCCTACGTATTTAGTTGCCTGGACTACTACTCCGTGGACATTACCTGGTAACACAGCATTGGCCGTTGACGGAGATGCAGAATATTCGCTGATAGAGATATCTGATGACGCTAGCTCAGATCGACTAGTGTTGGCATCTGAGTTAGTGGGGGCGAATGTAAAACAAGATTACACAGTCCTGGCTACTTTCAAAGGTGCAGACCTAATTGGACTAGCGTATCGTTCGCTCTATGTCCCTAGTTTGTTTGGCAGCGAGATAAGACAGTTTGTCAAAACAGAGGGTGGTCCCACTTCATTAGAGTCGGTGCCAAGTTTTATACCGAAAGTGGTTCAGGCCGATTTCGTATCGATGGAAGATGGCACGGGGATTGTACACATAGCACCTGCTTTTGGAGACGAAGATTTGGATTTGGGTCGGGAGAAGGGGCTATGTTTTGTGCAACCGGTTGATCTTCAAGGCATTGTGACGGGCCAATATCCATTTTCTGGAATGTTCTTTAAGGATAGTGATCCCGTAATCATGGATGATCTAGCAGAAAGAGGGCTTTTATTTGACCGAGGTGTGTATAAGCATACTTATCCCTTTTGCTGGAGATGCGATACCCCACTTCTTTACTATGCAAAGTCCTCTTGGTATATAAGGACTACAGCAGTAAAAGACAATATGGTGGAAGGGAATGGGAACATTGAATGGCATCCTGAATATATCCGTGACGGTCGTTTTGGTGAATGGCTAAGAAATAATATCGACTGGGCCATTTCTAGAGAACGATATTGGGGCACTCCTATCCCTATCTGGAGATGTAGTTTGTGTCAGGCTCTAGAGTGTGTTGGGAGTGTAGAGGAACTGAAATCATTAGCATCAACGGGGTTAGGAGTGGAATTAGATGATCTAGATTTGCATCGCCCACATATTGACTCGATCACTTTGTCATGTTCATCCGAATCTTGTAGCGGGACGATGTATAGGATACCGGAGGTAATGGATGCATGGTTCGATTCAGGAGCAATGCCTTATGCACAGTGGCATTATCCATTTGAAAACGACGACATTGTTACTCAAGGTTTGTTCCCAGCGGATTATATCTGTGAAGCGGTAGACCAAACCCGTGGATGGTTTTATAGTCTACATGCTTTAGGCACACTACTACACAATCAACCTGCTTATAAAAATGTCATCTGCCTTGGTCTAATTTTAGATGGTAGAGGTCGTAAAATGAGCAAGCGGATAGGGAATGTGGTGGAGCCAAACTCTATATTAGATGTAACTGGGGCGGATGCTCTCAGGTGGTATTTGTTTACGGCATCACATCCTGGCGAGCCACGTAGATTTTCAGATAAGCTCGTTAATGAGACATTACGACGAGTACTCCTTACCCTTTGGAACGTATATTCCTTTTTTGTTAACTACGCTACTATCGATAATTTTAGTCCGAAGGATATCCCCGATGGCTGGAAACCTGAAAATGAATTGGACAGATGGATATTGTCGGAGTTAAACGTATTAGTTAATCAAGTTGATACCCTGCTAGAGGATTACAACCCTACTGACGCAGGTAGGAGGATTCAAGAGTTCATAGATGGCCTGTCAAATTGGTACGTTAGGCGGAGCAGAAGGAGATTCTGGAGAAGTGAGAACGATTCAGATAAGATTTCGGCTTATGCCACTCTTTACAGTTGCTTGTGTACTACATCGAAGTTAATGGCTCCCTTGGCTCCTTTCATAGCAGAAGAAATGTATCAAAACCTAGTGAAGTCTGTTGACGATTCTGTGGTAGATAGTGTTCATTTGGCAGATTTCCCTGAATCGGATGCATCACTTATAGATGAATCACTTATGGAGGCCACTAGGCTTGCAATGAAAGTATCTAGTATGGGTAGAGCAGCTCGCTCTAAAGCAGGCCTCAAAGTTAGGCAACCACTATCAACTATAGCTATAAAAACCCGTAATGCGGATGAAGAAAAATATTTGGAATGGGTTACCTCACAAGTACTGGAAGAACTAAATGTAAAGGAGATCGTAACCTTCTCGAAAATAGCAGGTCTGCTGGAAAAAGTAGAATCAGAAGTAGAAAAGAATGTTGATGTTATTGTCTCGATAGATACTTTCTCAGTTGCGGTAGAATCTGGATATATGGTTGCCCTTGATTCTCATTTGAGTGAATCGTTGATAGAAGAAGGACTGGCGCGTGAGTTAGCTCATCGCATCCAGAATATGCGGAAAGATGCGAATTTCGATTTAACTGACCGGATAATAATATATTACGAAGCTCCAGACGCAGTCGCATCTGTGATATCTAATTATGGCGATTACATCAGTCAGGAGACTCTAAGTAATAGCATACTTAAAGGAAAACCTGAAGACCCATCCGGAATAGTTGCTCATACAATCAATGGAATGGAAGTTTCTATTGCAGTAAAAAAAGCTTGATTTGATATGCCTGAACTTCCTGAGGTAGAGAACACTAAGAGGTACTTAATAGAATCGGGGGTTATTGGAGCTACAATACGTTCTGCCACGGTAACGTGGGCAAATAGTGTTAAATTCCCTAATGTTGAAGACTTTGTTCTCGATGTGCAGGATAAAACGATTAATGGCATAACACGCAGAGGAAAGTATCTAATACTTAGCTTGGACTCTGCCAATATACTTGTACTGCATCTCGGCATGACCGGCGGATTAGTGGTTCAACCGATTGATCAAACCAATGCCGGACTAGTTCGGCATTGGTTTGATTTCTACGATGGTAGACAGCTAAGGTTCATTGATCCCCGTAAGTTTGGTCATTTATGGTTGTTGGAAGGTTTTAGTCAAATAGACCCCAATATGGGCCCCGAACCGCTTGATCCACAATTTACCTCCGAAGTGCTTGTTGAGATTGTCAAAAATAGGAAAGTGCCTATAAAAGCTCTTTTACTAGAGCAATCCGCTGTAGCAGGCCTGGGAAATTTATATGCTGATGAGTCATTGTTTGTGTCGGGAATCCATCCTGCATGTCTGTCTGCAGATCTAAATTTGGAGCAAGTTGAATGTTTGCATACTTCGATTGTGAATACTCTTAAACAATCACTAGAAATATATGATAAGGATCGTGCAGAATTTGGACCTAGCCGCTCCTTTGGTCTACCTAACTGGACTATGGTAAGAAATCTTGGGGCACCATGTGTAGCTTGTTCTGTGCCGATGGAAATGATTAGAGTAAGAAATCGCAGTAGTTATTATTGCCCAAATTGTCAGAAAGCGACTTGATAATTTAGTCTCTTGTGATGTTTTGTTGACGGAAGAGATGGCACTGCGTAAACTAGGAATTAAGGTACAGATTTGGTGCGCGGTATTTATGAATGCCAAGCAGTAAATCTGCGATTATTTGTTAATTAAATAACCAATTTACAGCGCGCTACAGGAGGATCAGAAAAGATGGCCGGATACCGGAAAGATGAAGCACAAGATTGGGCGTGGGAGTCTTTAAAAGGGCAATGGAGTACTCTAGTTACTCCTTTTAATCAAGATAAATCCTACGATGAAGAGGGTATGCGCCGGAACATCAGGCACATACATAAACTTGGTACTGTAGGCGCAGGGTGTACGTGGGCGATGGGAGAGTTTTGGAGTTTAACTTTTGATGAGCGCTGCAGAGTGATGGATACGGTTGCAGATGAATCAAGAGGGAAAATTCTGACGGGAGCGCATGTAACGCATACTTCTACGAAGGACATGATCGAGTTAGCGCATAGAGCCGAGACATCTGGTATTGATCTGTTAATGGTCGCTTCTCCGTATATGGTAGCTAAGACCGAGGATCAGGTTTTCGAATACGTTAAACTACTCGCTGATAATACCGACATGGCCATTATGTTCTATAACTCACCTCAGTTCGGATTTGTAATGAGCCCACAGGGACTCAAGCGCTTGTGCCAAATTCCAAATGTAGTTGGTGTTAAAGAGGCTAGTTTTAATCAACAAACTTCTATCGAAACCCATCTGTTGATTGGGAAACAATCAGTTATAAGCACCCCAGACGAATGGATATTTCACAAGGCTAAGGAACTCGGTTTTCAGCAACAAGTAATGTTTGCTAACACATCCGATTGGCGTTTCGATACACCTGAATGTAATCGATATGTTCAGTTTATTGATAAAGCCACTAAAGGGGACCTAGATACCGAGTTCTACAACAAATATTTGAAAGATTTGAAAGCTTTGTCAGACAAATGGTGGGGCGGTACAGTAAAGAAGTATAGCGGTGTGCTGCCGGCTTCAATGTGCAAATATTGGGGAGAACTGATGGGCATGGCTGGTGGAGGAGTACGTTCGCCACTAATTGATCTAACTGACGAAGAGAAAGAAACTCTGAAGAGTGAGTTGCTGCCTTTAATTCCGACGGCAGAACATACAGGCTCAGGATCTAGTAGAGATCATGCCGTTTGGCTCAATGAGAAGAGTTCTAGGGATACTGATTTCTCTGGGATGATGCTACTGGTTAGTGTTCAGGATATGCCGGAAGCTATTGAAGCTGATATGGGCGGGGCAGACATAATAGATGTTAAGAATCTACAAGAAGCTCTAGTAGGTTCAGGACACCCGAATTTAGTAGACGAAGCACGTAAAAAGATTCCTGCTGAAAAACACGTTAGTGTCACATTGGGCGTTGTTCCGAATCAAGCTGGTACAGTGGCCATGGCTGTTAGAGCGGCGGGTATGTTAAATGCTACGTCCGTAAAAGTAGGATTTTGCGAGGCTGACTACGAAACTGCTCTAGATATCCTGACTCAGTCTAAAGAAGCACTCTATGGCTATGACACTAAGTTGATAGGTTCTCTGTTTGCAGATAACTTATTGTTTGGCGGTTTGGAGCCTAGGCTCATGGTGAAGCTTGCACGGGAATCCGGTTGCGACGGGTTTTTGATCGATACTTTGACCAAAGATGGACGTAATTTGTTTGACTTTATTCCTGAAAATGAACTTCGGGATATAGTAATGGAAGGGAAAAGTTATGGGTTAAGCACCGCATTATCCGGACATCTTAAACTCAGTGACCTAGATGAGTTGGCTCGGATAAATCCGGATATCGTTGGTGTGCGGGGAGCCGTTTGCCGTAGCGGTGAACGCGACATGGCCGTAGCACGAGAGGCCGTAGCTAATTTTAAATATGAGCTTGGATTGCGGAAGAGCGGCGAAATTAATGTACATCAGAATGGGAGTTACCAAAACGGAAATAATGGGTCACAGGGCCAATCGCAGAATGGTAATGGTAGTGGCTGGGCCGTAGTAGATGGCCGCGGTAAAAATTGCGCAGGCGTGATAGCTGCCTTGACTAGCCAAATCAGTAATGATCGTGGTTCCTTAGTTGAAGCTATACTACACGATGCTCTTAATATCTATGATGTTATATACTGGGCTGAACAATCTGGTCATAAGCTGCTTAATAAGAGGGAAGAGACAGATGGGTTGGTAAGAGTTCTGATTCAGCCCAATGTTAACGGTTCAAACGGACATTAATAAACAAATAGGAAACCGATGATTAAGCTAAAAGCCCTTGTTGATGTGATACGACAAGGGCTTTTATTTACTTGACCACGTTTTACTGGGGACTCGCACCATCGTTGTGATCCATAATAGTTCTAAAGAAGTCCCTGGCGATACAGTCCAGTGGGTTTATCCAATGCTGGCCCCTTTCTCCGCATGTGCCGATATTGTCGAAGGTTAATTCTGAATTAGCCAGTAGAGAGACGGATAAATCTAGTGATGGTGCGTAAAACAGCGCTGAGGAATATCCGCCACCTCCTCCTGGGTGACCAAAGGTTAATATCGTCTCGCCATTCTCCAATAAGTGAGTTCTAGTTGCTATGTGATAGCCGTATTTTTGTGGTCCTGCTGCGAGTTCAATTGTTTCATCAACTATCGAAGTTTTTAGGTCGTCTCTGATATCGGATAGTATGTCAGAGCCGTTGGGACTCAAAAGGCTGTATCCCCAATAGGCCATATTTTCTGCTGTTGTTACTATTCCGGAAGTGGACCATTGTAGACGCCCATCCGCACTCCTGAAGTCTTTGTCTCCGTACATTTTTATTGTTGTGAGGTCCCCAAACCCAAGTGAGTCAAGGGAGTCACCAAACATGGGATTTGCCCCATACCGGCTTCTGTCGGCATATGGTTTAGCCATTGTAGGAGGTATGTTTATCACCGGCCTCAGTCCTGCCTGTATATCAAGTGGTCCAAATAAGTGCTCTTCGTATAGTTCATGTAGTGGCAAACCTGCGGATTCTTCTGCTATTAGTCCGAGTAGTACTGAACTCCCGCTAGTATATTGGAAACTACCACTAGGAACGGGTTTTTTGTCGATCAACTTGAGCATGTTAGCTGGTTCCCAAGTCGGTGCAAGCAATACCATCCCTTTTGCTCTCTTGTTCTCAGTTTCAGTGCCTATGCCAGATCTCATTCTGAGTAGGTCTCTGACCGTACAATTAGGCATGAATTCTGGGTTTACGGATTGATATCCTTTGTTTTGAGAGAGCAGGTCTGAGACTTGAGAATCCAAGGTGTAGAGACCTTGGCTAATCTGTTTCAATATTAATGCTGATAAGAATGTTTTGGATGTACTCATGACGCCAAGAGGTATATCCGGTGTTAGGGGAGTATCTTCAGAGGCGAATCCAAGAGATTCTGACCAGAGCGTGCCATCTTTATAGACGGAAGCTGATATCCCCATTTTGTAAGAGGCAGCCTCGAACTCAGATTCTAATGCATCGGAAAACTCTTGCTGTATCGTCTCTGGGAAGCTATCGTAACCGGTTTTTCTAAAAAACGTGGGAGGAGATACTGCACTTGAAACGGTGACATAGGTGCTACGCTTGGGAGTTTCATTAACCTCTGAATTATCGGAGGTTTTTAGGCTATCGTCGATTGAATCACTTACTGTGTCGGGATCTTGTATGACGTCAGACTCGGTATCAGATCTTACAGATTCATTACTAATTGGTGTAGCAGTTGCCGGTTTATTGGGAATATTTGTTGCCGTGGGTTTATTGGTAGCCGATAAGTTTTGGTTCTTGTCCATATCTCCCGTTGAGGAGATGGGATTAGCAGGAGCTACAGTCATGTTATCTTGATTGGTTAGTTCTGGTGTTAATTCTGTGGAGGAGGTGCAACCTGTAATGAGTGTAGTCAGGAGTAATATCGTGAGCGCCAATAGGTAGGTAAGTTTTTTCAAAATAATCCTCGGTTTTTAAGTAACGAATGTGTATTATACCTCGATCTGTTAACTCAGCCAGAAAGTTGATCCTGTAGCAGATTTTTGGACTTCTATCCTGACAGGAAACATATCTTTAAGATCTTCGAGATGTGTTATGACTATGATTTTATCAAAGTCGTCTTGAATAGAACTAATCGCATCGAGAATACGTTCTCTACTAGCGGCATCCTGCGTCCCGAAGCCCTCATCTATGAATAGTGTTGGTAGCGGGGCTCCAGTTCGTTGTGCTAAAACCTTGGATAAAGCAATCCTTATTGCGAGATTGATTCTGAACGCTTCTCCGCCGCTGTACATTTCGTAGCTACGTGATCCTAGCTCGTCACTCACATTGATTTCTAGGGTTTCTATCGGCTCTCCGTTTCCAGACCTTCGTTCTTTTTGAGTTTCTAATTTAACGTGCATTCGATTATCTGTCATACGACCTAGTAACGAATTAGTTTCCTCTTCGAGCCGTGGGACTACCGTTTCGATCAGCATGGCTTGTATCCCTTCACGACCGAAAATTGTCGATAGCTCTCTGAATATACCTTGTGATCCTTCAACTTCTGATAGTTTTGTCGTGGTTGATTCAAGTTGCTCAGAAATTCGTATCTTATCTGCCAATTTGTTTTCTAATAGTGCTTTCTTTGTTGCTGTAGTTTGATGAGCTGATTCGATGTCGTTCATTTCTAAGGTAAGCTGATTTAATTTGGATTGTTTTTCAGGGAGTCCTTCTAGGGCTATAGAGCCATTGGATAGTCTTTCTCGGCGATTAGTTATGTCGGTCTGACGAGATGCCAAGCTTTCTTCTAGATTTGCTAGAAGTTGTTCGTCTTGTGTGATCTGATTTTTTGCTTGGTCCAATCTAGCTGATGCAGGCTCTGCGTATTGGAGTTCCTGGATTTGTTTGATTAGTATTTCTCGTGAATCGTGGTCATACATCAGATTTTCTAATTGGGTGTTCAAATCTGATATCTGTGTTTCTTCCCCTTGAGCAAAAGTTTTGAGAGCCAGCGATTGCTCCATTTTTGATAGTTCTAATTCATTGGTATTGAGGTCTTGTTGTGCTTTTACGGATTCTGCTATCCGTAGCTCAATCTCTGCTCGGTTCGTTTGGAGGGAGTTCTGCTCTTTTCTAATAGTTTGTTCAGAATTGGATATTTCATTGCTGAGAGAAGTTTTTTCGGCTTCGGCTACGTTTATAGATTCTAAGATCTCTCTGTAAGCTTGTCTGCGCTCTCTGATGTCTTTGTCATACGATTCTTTAATCCTTCGGTGACCTTCTTCTCCAATACTAGTCTGACAAAGTGGGCATAAGGTTTCACTGGTACTGGATGATCCTATTAATAGTAGTTTTTGTCTAATATCCTCGCCTTCGGATTTTTGCCTCTCCGCTTCACTGTTCAAATCAGCGGTACGTAAAAGTAGCTTTTCGTATTTTTGTTTGGTTTCATTGAGACTTTCTTGGCTCTTTTCAATTTCAGTTGATAAAGCAACTATGTCCGACTGTTTTTGCAATAGGGCACTGTGTGATGTGGCAATAGGTTTTAGATTGTTTTCAATAATAGAACGTGTCTGGTTAATTTGGGTAGATAAAATTTGTTCTTTATGTTGGACATTTTGGTAAATCAGGTCTCTCTGGTGGGTTATCGAATCGTGAATCTGTTTTGTTTTGTCTAATTGTTCTATTTGCGATTTGTATTCTTTTAATTGATTTATGGCTGATTCAATTTCAGCGGATGTCGCAATGGTATTTCTCCATTCTTCGACACGTACTGAAATTGTAGTTATTTGTGAGGTTATATGTTCAAGTTCCTGAGTATAGCGTGAAATATCTCCCTCAAGCTCTATCTGTTGTTTTTGTAATCCCAATAAATCGTTGACCTGTTGGCGGAAATCATCTAGTTGTTTCGTTTTTTCTGATGAGGTTGTTTGTAGATCTAATAATTCAGCAGTGACATCGGCTAAATCCTCTTTAGGATCTCCTATGTCGTTCAATTGTTGTTGGAGCGTTTCTATCATGCCTTGTGAGTATGATATTTCCGATTCAGACTCGCGTATCTTCCCGCGAGCTCGTTTTTGAAGTTCCTCGTAGATTTGCAGGCCAAGAATATCAGCTAATAAGTTCTTACGTTCTCCAGGAGTTTTACTTGTAAATTCGTCAGATCTACCTTGCATTAAAAAAGCGGAGTTTATGAAGGTTTCGTACTCCATGCCTACTATCTGGTTAATCTTGGTTTGGGTTTCTCGGATAGTATTAGCAGAGATCGTTAAGGCTTGATCGGAATCTAATATTTGCAGTTGCAAGTCAGAAGCACCACTACGTGATCGGCCTCGGCTTCTGGTGTGACTACGAATGACTCGGTACTGGAGATCTCGGGATAGAAATTCGAATTCTACTCTACATTCATCGGAACCATATGATATAAGTTCATCTTGGGTTTTTCCGCGTGCGGTTCCCCACAGAGCCCATGTGATGGAATCGAGTAGAGCTGATTTGCCATGCCCATTGTCACCGCAAAGGCACGCCACGTGTATGCCGTCGAAATCTAGGGTTGGTACGTCTTCGCGGTAGCACAAGAAGTTTCTTACATTTAGTCGTTTTGGTATCAATTTAATGAATAATCCCTAAGGTTTGTTAACATAACAACATTATCAAATAAGAGCAATGATAATCGCAAGATGCTATTATCATATATGAAATATACAGATTCATATAAATAACGGATCATCTGATTTTGGGTATGCAGTTGCAGATAATATTTGATTCGGGTATGACGATGGGGATGAAATGTTTGACACTCTTAGTGAAAAGCTTACAGGGATATTCAATTCTTTATCTAGTCGAGGCAGGATTACTGAGAAGGACATAGATGAAGCCCTTAGCCAAGTACGGCGCTCACTATTGGAAGCCGATGTAAACTTTCGTGTCGCAAGAGATTTTGTAGCCGCTATCAAAGAAAAAGCTTTGAATTCCGATGTCTTGACCAGTCTGACTCCAGGACAGCAAGTAATAAAAATAGTGCATGAGGAACTCACTGGTATATTAACTAGCGGGGATCACAATTTGACTCCCTCGAGTCAGTTGCCTTCTGTATTGATGCTAGTTGGTCTACAGGGAGCGGGGAAGACTACTACTGCAGCTAAGCTCGCCTTGCATATGCGTAAACAAGGTCATAGCTGCCTGTTGGTCGCGGCCGATCTGAAGCGGCCTGCTGCTATAGAACAATTACATTCCCTAGGCAGACAATTGGATGTGACGGTCTATTCAGAAGATCCAGCAAATTCTACTCCATTGAAAGTTGCCCTTGCAGGTGTGAAACAAGCTGCTCAAAATGGCAATACTTGGGTTATTGTCGACACGGGTGGTCGCATACAAATCGACGATGAGCTTATGCAGGAATTGACCGACATCCGGGATGCCATAAACCCTCATCAGACTTTATTTGTATTGGATGCTATGACTGGTCAAGAAGCTGTGAACGCTGCTAAAGAGTTTCATGATCGCGTTCAGCTGTCCGGATTGATCATGACCAAATTGGATGGCGATGCCCGTGGCGGGGCTGCGTTATCAGCGACTCAAGTAACCGGAGTGCCTATAAAATTTGTCGGTGTTAGTGAACGACCTGATGGATTAGAAGCTTTCCACCCGGATCGCGTGGCCTCACGCATTCTGGGCATGGGTGATGTGCTAAGTCTTATAGAAAAAGCTCAGCAGACTGTTGATGAAGATCAAGTAAAAGTTATGGAGAAAAAGCTGCGTCAGGCAACTTTTGATCTGGATGATTTCTTGCAACAGATTCAGAATGTGAAGAAGATGGGGTCATTATCTCAGATTATGGATATGCTCCCCGGCATGGGCCAGATGGGTAAGAAAATGCAGGGTAATTTCGACGACTCCCAGATGAAAAAGATTGAGGCGATAATACAATCGATGACGTCGGAAGAAAGGCATCACCCTGAATTGATTAATGGTAGCAGGCGTAGAAGAATTGCAATCGGCAGCGGAACAACAGCTCAAGACATAAATTTATTGCTGAATCAATTCAAACAAACTCAGAAAATAATGCGGCGCTTTGCTAAAAACAAGAACCCTAGGGCTTTAATGAATATGTTTAAGTAGTGTTCAGAATAATACGTGTGACTGAGCTAAACCAAAGACTTTCTTATAGCTCCAAAAAGATATGTTGTTGCGTAAGTACGCCACGGTGACCATGTCCTAGCAAAGTTCTTTATTACTTCTTCTGTTTGTAGTTTGCCGTCAAAATATTGATTAGATATTATTTTACGAAGCGCTAGGTCTCCACTGGGGAATGAATCTAATGAGCCCTTTCCATTAGATAAAGCCCAATGAGCGGTCCATTCACCAACTCCTCGGATTGTCATGTAATGTTTTATTATCTCGTCGTCGTTAAGATGGGGCTCTGGATTCAGTATTGAATCATTATCAAGAGCTAATTGTGCTATTCCAATTAGATATTCAGCCTTGCGACGGCTAAGTTTCAATTTCATTAAACTCTCTATATTTGTACCTGTTATGGTTTCTGGTGTTGGAAA
>JAPNTN010000100.1:0-8915 GCA_027249445.1 Dehalococcoidia bacterium
ATTAAGGAATCTGACAACTCTAGGAGTAATCCTTGGGATTTATGTCTGGGTGAGTTTATAGATTCGTGTGTATCACATGATCCTGACAAGGTATTCATAGAGATAGCTGGGCAAAAGATCAGCTATAAGAAACTGCAGGAATCCTCTAGTCAAACAGCTTCTATGTTCAAATCCCTAGGTATAGGTTACGGAGATAGAGTTTGTCTTTATTTACCGAACTGTGCTGAGTTTCTATATGCGTGGTTTGGGCTTTCCCGTATTGGTGCTATAGCGGTGCCTGTTAACACTGCATATAAGACGGCAGAAACAGCATATATATTGAATGACGCTGAGGCGTCTGCCGTAGTGGGGCATATTGATATTTTAAGTAGCTTGGCTGAAGCGGTTGGATTGTGTGATAGCGTTAATCACTGTCTAATAGTAGATCCCCACCGGGAAGGCGATAGAAGCGATCAACATAAAGGCTGGATAGATTTTACTAGTAGAATTGAGACTAGTGGCCTATATGCACCGGGCATCGATATTTCGCCCTCTGATGTTTCAATGTTGGTGTATACGTCAGGAACTACAGGTAACCCGAAGGGAGTGCAAGTCACACACAAAATGTATGTGGCGGCCGGTCAGGGTTTTGCACATTGGACTCATGCTACTGATAAAGATAGATTCTTCACCTGTTTGCCCTACTTTCATGCCAATGCCCAGTATTATTCTACTATGGGAGCTTTAGCAGCTAGGGCAACCCTAATAGTATCCGATAGATTCAGTGCTTCTGCGTTCTGGGGTCAGGTTCGGGAAGCTCAGGCCACAGTCGTGAATTTTATTGGAATGATGATGCCTGTATTGTCAAAACAGGATCCCAAAGATTCTGACTTGGACAATACTGTACGGCTGTTTTACGGATCTCCCGCATTCGACCCTGAGTTTCTTGACGAGTTTCAGGAGCGATTTGGAACAGATATTATCGTAGGTTTTGGTATGACCGAAACTTGTTATGGGACTATTGAGGGTATAGGAGCATTGAGAAGACCCAATTCTTCTGGATTAGCTAGGAGGCATCCGGATCAGAGATTCGATAACCAGATTAGAATCGTTGATCCGGATGGAAACGCTCTTGCTAATGGTGACATTGGAGAGATAACTATAAAAAACCCGGTTTTAATGACAGGATACTGGAGAAATCCTGAACAGACAGATCTAGCTTTGCGAGATGGCTGGTTATATACCGGTGATCTAGGAAGGATGGATGATGATGGGTATCTTTATTTCGTGGATCGCAAGAAAGATGTTATTAGGAGAAGAGGTGAAAATATTTCTTCGCAAGAGGTAGAGGATGTAATAAAGCAACATCCTAATGTGTTGGATTGCGCCGTAATAGCAGTTCCATCAGAGCTTGGTGAAGACGACGTTAAAGCATATATTTTACCCAAGGTCGGAAATTCTGTTTCTCCGGAAAATTTGATTCATTGGTGTTCTGAACACTTAGCTTATTTTAAGGTCCCGCGTTACATAGAAATGCGTACCGAATTACCTAGAACACCTAGTCTAAGAGTACGAAAGGATATGCTTCGTTCAGAAAAAGACGATCTTATAAGCGGTTGTTTTGATCTTGAAAAGTCTGGCATTGATATTCGGTCCTAAGAGATAAATTGAACACGCTTAAATACGTTATTAAATGATAGAATATCTCATCAATCTTTAATCGGAGGCTATTATGAACAAGGTAGAAGCGATTATTCGTCCCGAAACCCTCAATGCTGTAAAAGATGCTTTGGCCGATGCCGGTCTGGTGGGTATTAATGTGGCTCAGGTTACTGGTCGAGGCACACAGAGAGGAGTTGAAATGGGAGGGCCTAGAGGTGTAGGTAGCTATGTCGTAGACATGTTACCTAAAGTGAAGTTAGAAATGGTCGTCCAAGATGAAGAGACGCAGCAAGCGATTGATATAGTTATAGAACATGCACGTACGGGTAATATTGGCGACGGGAAGATTTTTGTATCTCCTGTCAGTGACGCAATAAGAATAAGGACTGGTGAGCGGGGAGAATCTGCTCTTTAGGTTTATTATTCTTATCATTACATCTGTCGTGGTTGGGGCCATATAAATGGATTATCAGGAAGGTGTCTTTATGTCGCCAATAAATTATTGGTTATTTAAATCTGAACCGACAGCCTACTCGTACCAAGATTTGCAGAGCGAAGATAATCATACTGCTGAATGGGACGGAGTAAGGAACTATCAGGCTCGAAATCTGATGAGAGATGAAATGAAAATTGGGGATCGAGTATTGTTTTATCACAGTAATGCCAAGCCCATGGCTGTAATAGGAACGGCTACCATAGTTAAGGAGGCCTACCCAGATCACACAGCATTGGACCCAGATTCTAAGTACTATGACCCCAAAAGCACTCCGGACAATCCTATATGGATGATGGTGGACATAAAAGCAGATGAGCCCCTTGCAAGGCCTGTGACCTTACAGGAGATTAAACAGACTCCTGCCCTTGAGAACATGCCTCTGGTCAGAAAAGGAATGAGGCTTTCGGTACAACCTGTCAGTAAATCTGAGTGGGACTCGATACTAGCTATGTCAGAATCTCCAGATTAGGTAAGTCTGTCTCCTGTATCAGCCCTATACGTTGTAGGTCATAAATTCGAGCAGATTGTCGTCGGGGTCCCGCAAATATAGGCTTAGTGAAGGGGTTGTTCCCCTGCCTCTACCCCCAGGTCGTTGCACTGGCCCGGTTATCACTTCTACTCCAGCCTTGTTAAGCATAGCCTGACATTCTTCTACTGTTCCTTCCCATACAAAACATATATCACCGCACCCGGGCACCGCGGTCGCTCCTCTTAAGTTAGCTACATGTCCTTCTGGGTGAATATTTATCTTCGAATCCCCGACTTGTATTGAAAAGGTAGGGACTTCTCCAGATCTCCATTTATCTTCGTTGTTAATCTCAAATCCAAGGGATTTATAGAACGCCATAAGTCTCTCGGCATCTTTAGTTGGCATTGCTATATGGTCTATTCCTACAGTTGACATAATGTTCTCCTTTAAACAACCTACGTGAAGTATTTAGATGATCGGATTGTGTGCCCAAAAGTCTACTAGGATAGCTCGGACCTTACCGGGTTCATTTGAAAGAAGTCCGTGTTCTGCTCCCTCAATAGTATGAAACGTTGCGTTCTGAATTTTCTTATTCAAGTCTTTACCACATCGTATAGGAATTCGGGTATCAGAGCTACCATGTATTATTACTGTAGGCATTGTAATTTCGTTTAAGCGTTTATCTATACTGTCTGAAATATCGATGTAGCTACGCATCGTTGAAACTATTCCATCATATTGTTTCAGATTGAGTTCGAGTAAATGCTGGAAATGGGTAGGTTCAGCTTCCCGAAGGCCAGGTCTCCGAACGTCTAATGCATTAGCTACTTGCGTCCGTTTGCTGGAAGCCGAGGTATCCTCGAGGATAGCCAGCTCTTGTTGCCTTTTGATCCTTTCAGTTTGGTCCTGATATGACATGGTATTAATAAGGCCGAGCGTATGGCTCTTTCCTGGGTTATCAAGAGCGAATTGAATGGCAATAGGTCCGCCGGCCGAAGAGCCAACAATATGAGCTCTCTCAATGGAGAGGTGGGCTAGTAAATGATATACATCTTGGGAGTAGTTTTTTATGGAATATCCACTTGAAGGAGAGTTTGATTTTCCGGCTGCTCTACGGTCAAAAACTACTAGCTGGCAGGATTCTGAGAGTTGATTTGCATGTTGCGAGACGATATTTGCGCTTCCTTCTCCGCCACCTAATCCCCCGTGAATAATGACTGTTGGCTGTCCGGTACCGAACACTTCGTAGTGCATATCGTAGCCATTGATAGTTTGATTCGGCATGTACCTTCTCCAAGTACAAAATAAATATATGTAATAAATAGTAATTTGCTCATGTGTAGGTGGCAATCCCTTTATTAGGAAATCTGCATATCGATTTTCAATAACCACTTGTTTGAGTGCTTGTTAAAGTCAACGCGACGAAGAATTTGTTATATTTGGATTGGGGTTAATGGTTTAAATCCAGGTGAGGTGGCCGCTATTAGCGTCCTTGACAAGCTCTCTTGGTGGCCAATACAATTCCAGCACAATCCCGGCGAATGGGCCTATAGTAGTGATAGGAGATATTTATGAGTAAATACCCAAAGATACTTTATAAAGAAGAAGGCATGCGGGAAGGCATGCAAATAGAAGATGCAAACATAGGTGTAGACGACAAGGTGGAGTTACTGGACGCCTTATCTGAGACAGGGCTGCAGCAGATAGTTGTGGGCTCGTTTGTTAGTCCGAAATGGACTCCTCAGATGGAAAGAATCGATGAAATTGTCACCAAGTTTACACCCAAAGCAGGTGTGACCTATACGGCACTCGCATTGAACTCTAGGGGTGTAGAAAGGGCCAGAGCTTATTCGCCTCCTTTGACTATTGAAAGAGATAAATACCCACGGTTGAGTTGTCATTTCTGTGATGTATTCGTACGCAGGAATACAAACAGAAGCCAGATGCAGGAAATGGAAAGGTGGCCTCAAATTATAGCCCAGGCTCAAGAGCTCAATATAAAGGAAGCAGGTATCGGCTGTAATGCTAGCTGGGGTTCTAATTTCCTTGGTGAGTTTCCAGTAGATAGTCTGATGGTTCTGCTTGAGAAACAGCATTCTATGTGGGACGAGGTTGGTATAAATGTGGTTAGCTGCTCGTTAGGAGATCCTATGAGCCACTGTCACCCGGCCGCGGTTGAAGAGAGTGTTTACAGGGTTAAAGAGCGCTGGCCTGAAGTAAATCACTTTAGGCTTCATCTTCACAACGGTAGAAATATGGCAATAGCTTCTGCTTACGCAGCTATTACTACGCTAGGACCAGATGATACCCTCGAATTAGATGGGACCATTGGTGGGTATGGCGGATGCCCCTACTGCGGGAATGGTCGTGCAACGGGTATGGCACCTACAGAAGACATCATTCATATGATGGAAGATATGGGTATAGAGACGGGCGTTGATATAGATAAGCTAATTGATTGTGTCTGGATGGCAGAGCGTATCATTGGCAGGGAATTGTATGGACATGTATCGAAGGCTGGTCCTAGGCCAAAGACCTTAGATAAGCTCTATGATATGAATATGCCATTCGTAGAAACTATGGATCAGGCAAAACATTTCAAGACGGGAGCGGGAGCATATGAGGGTGGAATATATCCTTATGCTGAACCGATCACTAGCCCATACCGCGATAGGTTGGAAAAAGGATTACCTTTATTCGACGACGCGAATGGGGACTTTCCCTGGAAACAGGATTGGTTTCCAGCCAAAGCTTAGGTAACCCAGTCAGGCAACAGAGTAAAGCACCATTGAGATCAATGGTGCTTTACTTTTTATGCGGTACCTAGCCAGGATTTAATAATCTCTTGGTCTCTGGGAAAAGCCATTTCTGGTAAAACATCTATATCAAAAAACTCAACAGCTAATGTCTCATCACTCGTTTGTAGTTCCCCAGAAATTTGCTCTCCAGAGAAAGCTATCACAATCACAGGGTGGTTCTTTTGGGAAAATACCCCTATCAAGCGGGTTATGTCGATGTTGAGCCCGGTCTCTTCGAACACTTCTCGGGCAGCAGCCTCTTCTACTATTTCACCTCTGTCCACGTACCCACCAGGTAGACTCCACAATCCATAGCCCGGTTCATTTCCACGTTTTACCAATAACACCTGATTGTTATCACCAATCACGGTTGTGGCTGCTACTTTCGGATCATAATAAATAATACGCCCGCAGCCTGAACATGAGGAATTTGTTTGACCTTCGGTAGGTGCGGACTTTAATTGGGCACCGCAAGTTGGGCAAAAATTGTGAGTGCTAAGAGACATATATCTGCTCCCACATAATGATAGAAATGTTCTAAACCAGACTGAAAGTTGTTTAGCCAACAGATAATGAATTACTTATCATAGAATGAAAACATTATTACAGAGATATCTTACTTGAAAAAATTATTTGTTGTAACGGCGTTTATTTCTTTATCAATTAGCGCGATCTTCGGCATCTCAATTTTAATCTTAGGGAATTTTGGTGAGACCCAGCAAAAGCTTTTGATAACTACAGTACTATTTGGTGCGTTTAGTATCTTGGGTATCACTCATTCAATTAGTGGTCAAAAAAGACAGTTATTACCGATACGTATATTAGGGATTGTATCGTCTGCTGGTGCTTTACTAATACTTTTATCTGCGCTTTGGTCTCTTGTAGAGATAAGGGAGTTGTCCTGGAAGATTATATTTACGCTGATATTGTTATCTGGCATGTCTGCCCACGTATCTTTGTTGAGCATGATAAGACGGCCTAATTGGATGATCAAGGCTTGGTATTATTTTGCTGTGATTGTCCCATTTCTAGTAGTTGCCTGGATTCTAGGACATATCTGGTCTTTAATGTCTTTTGACGACGGCACATTTTTTCGTTATTTGGGGATTATACTTATTCTAGATGTACTCGGGACGGTTGGTATATTCCCTTTGAGCAGAATATACGGGAAGTTGGCAGGTAAATAACCTGTAAGACGTATGAATCGGGAGACGAAGTTATAGTAGGTTTTCGATTTCTGATCGAGTTGGCATAGCGTCTTGCGCTCCGATCTTTGTGACTGCTAATGCGCCTGCTGCAGATGCGAATCTGGTTGCTTCACCTAGGGAATTATTCTCCGATAAAGAGACGGCTAAAGCTCCATTGAATGCGTCTCCTGCTCCTACAGAGTCTACCGCTTTAACGCGAAATGGTGGGATGTAACCAGATTCACTGGTATTCGCATAAAATGCACCATGTTCTCCCAGTTTAATTATTGCGTTAGATATTCCTTTGCCAAGCAGGTTGTATGCAGCTTTTTCAGCAGTTTCACGGTTTGTAACCGGGAACCCAATTAATGCTTCTGCGTCTGTTTCATTGGGAGTTATCACAGAACAGTAATTTAGTAGTTCATCCGAGAATGGGCGGACGGGGCTGGGATCCAGAATCACGGTAACATCGTTTTGGTAGGCTTCTTGAGCAACCTCTAGCGATAGATCTATTGAAACTTCTAGTTGCAGCAATAGCGTGGATGAGTATTCAAGTAATGAGCTGATCTTTTGTTTTTCGTCGTTGCCACACGTCTCGTTGGCACCAAGAATTTGTGTTATTTGGTTTTGGGAAGAATCATCTATTAATATTATAGCTATTCCGGAACTTATATCCGATGTCCCAACGTTGGACGTATTAACTCCAGAAAGATGCAGGGCCTCTAATAGTTGCGGTCCGAATTCGTCGTTGCCTACGCGGCCTACCATTAGAGTGTTCCCTCCAGCACGTGCAGCAGCTACGGCCTGATTAGCGCCCTTACCTCCGGGATATGTCAGGAATCTAGATCCTACAACAGTTTCCCCTGGAGCAGGGAATCTAGGTGATAACGCGACTAGGTCCATATTTATGCCACCTAGCACAATAATTTGTTTCTGATCCATTGTATTAAACCGATGCTCTATGTTTTGATCTGAATAGGTTTTACAAACTACCACTGGCCATCTGGGTTCGTCAAATGCTTGCATTACTCTGTACAAAACACATGCTATAATCTGCCGCAATGGCGTTTATTATCTTGATGAACGTTAGTGATTATCTCTTTGTAGGATACATTTATAAATGAATGCAGTTCTTAAAAATATCAAAGTGGTTGACCTTACCCGCACTCTAGCGGGTCCATTCTCAACAATGATGTTGGGGGATATGGGAGCGGAGGTCATAAAAATAGAGGAGCCTGAGAACGGAGATGAAACACGGTCTTGGACTCCATTCTGGAATGGAGAGAGTAGCGTTTTTGTTGCTTTTAACCGGAACAAAAGAGGTATCAGCGTAAACTTAAAGGAGCAGGAAGGAATAGATTTAGTTCTATCGTTGGTAAAAGACGCTGATATTGTTGTGGAAAGTTTTCGGGCTGGGGCTTTGGACAGGATGGGGTTAGGATACGCTGATATTAAAACAATTAACCCCAATATTATATATTGTTCAATTTCAGGGTATGGTCGGACGGGGCCTTTAGCAAACAAACCGGGATATGATCTTCTGATACAGGCCTACAGCAGTCTAATGAACCTTACAGGTGAAACTGACGGAATGCCTATGAGAGTCGGGTTTTCTTTGGTGGATTTGTTTACGGGTATGATGGCTTATGGGTCTATGATGACGGCTTTATATCACAGGAATGTGACTGGCAAAGGGCAATGGATTGAGGCTGCCCTGCTTGATGGCCAGGTGGCTGCTATGAGCTATCATGGGACAGCGTATCTGGCTACAGGTATTGATCCTTTGCGTATGGGTTCTGGTCATCCCAGTTTAGTGCCATATCAAAGTTTTGGTGGGTCAGATGGCAATTTTATCCTAGGAGTGGCAAACAATGGTCTTTGGCAACGATTTTGTAATTCCATAGAACATCCTGAATTGTTGGAGGATCCTAGGTTTAGGACAAATGACGATCGAGTGGCTAATCGCTCTGAATGTGTGCGGGCACTTAACAATATTTTTGGGGATAATACGGTTTCGTATTGGGTTGATAAAATTAGTGAAGCAGGTGTTCCTTGTGGCCCTATAAATCAAGTCTCAGATGTTGTTAATGATCCTCATGTGCTCTCTAGGGATATGATTTCTGGGATAGAACACCCAAATATTCCTGATCTTCGTTTCCCAGGATCCCCCCTGAAACTTACTGAGACCCCTCCCACTATTAGACGAGCGCCCCCGTTGTTAGGGCAGCATAATGAGGAAATTTTGAATGAACTGGGGTATAGCTCAGAGTCAATAGATTCCTTAAGGGACCGGGGTGTAATAGGCAAAACCCAGTTCCCGAATG
>JAPNTN010000101.1:0-27073 GCA_027249445.1 Dehalococcoidia bacterium
CTGGTGGCAACGACTGGACTTGAACCAGTGACCTAGCGCTTATGAAGCGCCCGCTCTAACCGACTGAGCTACGCTGCCACTCTGAGTCTTATGGCCAATCGCCAAGTTCGACTCGTTATTAATACTACATTTACGTGTAGGATTGTTCAAGGTTATTTGACCGGAAGTTATCAAATATAGTAAGTGAATGTTTATATTAGTGAGCGCGTTTATGTTCACTCTAAAAATATATCTCCGCTTTGTCCTCCAGTCTTCCGTAATAATCTTATCTGGTCTATATGTATCTTGTGATCTACTGCCTTGCACATATCGTAGAGTGTTAGACATGCTACTGAAACTGCTGTCAGAGCCTCCATTTCTACACCGGTTTTAGATGAAGTAGAAGCTGTACCGGTTACAACCAGTCTGTTATTGGCGGGGTCTATCTCAATTTGGACGTCAACTTTATTGAGTGGTAAGGGATGACACAGAGGTATAAGGGTTGATGTTTGTTTTGCACCCATTATCCCTGCCAGTTGGGCAATGGTTATGACGTCGCCTTTTTTCATTAGCCCCTGCTGTATAAGCTCTATCGTCTTCGGTTGGACGACGACATACCCACCGGATACTGCCTCTCGGTCAGTTATTGGTTTGTTTCCCACGTCGACCATATTTACAGCACCTTGTTCGTCTATGTGTGTAAGGGACAGATCATTGTCTTTTCCATGGTTGGTCATCGTTTAGTACTCCTTTTAGGTCTGCGAGGAAGCTTGGATCGATTTCCGTTATTGGTATTTGGTCTGCTTGTTTTTTCTATTGTATATATGTTCGCTTCCATATTGGCTATTCGTTTAGCAATATCTATCCCAGGGGAGCGACGAGGCGGGGAAACTAATTGATATCTGACGTTTCTGTGTTCAAGTAGATTCTGCAATCGATCCCATAAGTCTTTGTTGGCGGTTCGTGAGGTTGCATTCCTCATGGCATTCAAAAGATATCTATCATTTGAGTACAAGACGGTTGGTATTTTCGGGTTGATAGACTCTATGCCTTTTATGGCTGCTAGTAATGTCATTCTCTGGGCAGTTGTAATTCTGTCGTTGCCGGAGAGTATTTGTCTCTGCTCTTGATCGCTTATGACCGCTGCCCAGCCACCTCTACCGCGGGTGCCTTTGCACGACCCGTGGATGGAGACTTCTGTTCCTAGGGTACTACTATTATTGGACGGATTGCGTGGCATATTACGACTCTAATAAGGTCTGTTTATCCACCGATTTGGTACATTTCTATTTTGTTGGAGGTAGATGTTCCTGCAGTATTTGAAGTTCTATCTTCAGAATATTTATCGTCTCGATTTTCCCAGCATGTTGTTATCAACGCTTTTAATTCCTCGGATGTTGCTCCATCGCGCATTGGGTCTCTTAGGTTAAGGCCGGTCTCCCCGAATAGGCATGTATATAATCTTCCATCCGTAGATAATCTGGCCCTTGTGCATTGACCACAGAATGGTTGCGATACGGATGATATGATCCCGATTTCACCTGACCCGTCTTTATATTTATATCGACTGGCTACTTCTCCGGAATAATTCGGAGAAAGAGGCTCCAGTGGTAACTCTGTGTCTATTTTTTCTAAGATTTCAGACGCAGGAACTACTTCGTTTAGTTTCCATGAATTCAGATTTCCTACATCCATATACTCGATGAACCGTACTATCATTCCGGTTCCTTTGAAATGCCGCGCTAGGTCTACAATAGTGTGATCATTAACATCTTTTTGTACAACAGAATTTATTTTGATAGGTGATAGTCCGGCGCGGCGAGCTGATTCAATTCCTGCTAGAACCCTTTGGGTGTCGAATCCCCGACCGTTCATTGTCTTAAATAACTCGTCATCTAGGGTGTCTAGACTTACTGTTATCCTACTTAGGCCTGATTTCTTCAATGCTTCCGCTTGTTGCTCTAATAGGTATCCATTAGTAGTCAGGGTAAGATCTTTGATTCCTGACACCGCGTTTAAGAGAAACACCAAATGTTGAAGATTATTACGCATCAGTGGCTCACCACCGGTGATTCGTATTTTTTCGACACCTAACTCGACGAAAATAGAGACAAGGAAGGTAATCTCTTCAAATGAAAGAATTTCTTCTTTTGGTAGAAATTCGTAGCTCTCTCCGAATATTTCAGCGGGCATACAATAAGTGCATCTGAAATTGCATCTGTCGGTTACAGATATTCTAAGGTCTTTCAAATTTCTATTAAACGTGTCTTTAAGCATTCGTAACTATTGCTGGTCGTTAATTAATTTAGGCAATATAGATGATACTTTTCTAAGAGCATCTGATCTATGACTCAGAAGGTTTTTTTCTTTCTGTTCAAGTTCAGACATGGTTTTTCGATATGATGGTAAATAGAATATAGGATCATATCCAAATCCATTATGGCCGCGTGGTTCATATTGTATCATCCCTGATATTGAGCCAACTACTGAACTCAATAGGTTTTCTCCCGAACAAATAGAAATCACGCATGTAAATCTAGCACTACGATTATGCCATGGGGTTCCGTGTAAATTGTTAAGAAGCAATTCAACTCTGTCAGAATCGTTTTTACACAATTCCCCACCATAACGAGCCGAATATATACCAGGGTCTCCACCCAGATGGTCTACTTGCAACCCTGAATCATCAGATAATGTGATCACCCCACTCAATATAGAATAACTCTTGGCTTTTAGGTATGAGTTCTGTCTAAATGACACTCCGGTTTCATCAACTTCCTCAGTTATACCGATGTCATCTAATGACAATAGTTCTATCGTCGTTGAAGATAGGAGTTGTTTATATTCAGCAAGCTTGCCCGGGTTGTGAGTAGCAATCAATAATTTGATCATTTATTCCTTAAATGGTCCCTTCAGATTCCAGATCAGATATATCCGCTGGGCTTAGACCGAGCCATTCTGTATATACCTTGAGGTTGTGTGCCCCAATGGTAGGCCCTGCATGATCTACAGATCCCGGCGTTCTGCTAAATTTTGGCACTATACCGAGCATCTTTGTATTACCAAGTTCAGAATCTTCTAATTCGATGATATCTTCTCGGGCGGCATAATGTGGGTCATTCATTATTTGTTCTGCCGTATATACTGGGCCAACAACACCTCCGGCAGGTATGAGGTTTTCCATAATGGTTTCGAGATTGAGGTTTCCTAGGTATTGTTGAAGTATTACGTTTAGGGCGTCCTTGTTTTCTAACCGGGCAGCGTTGTCTTTGAAGCGCTCGTCATCTATAACTTCTGACATTCCCATAGCTTCAGCTAAGTTCTCCCAGGTATTTTGGGATGTGGCAGATAGGCCTAACCATTGTTGGTCAAGTGTTTGGTACAGACTTCTTGGGGCGGCATCTGGGAAATCGTTACCTACTCGCTCTCTGACCAAATTTAATAAGTTGGCCATTGTGATATGAGGTATACATAATCGAAATAGTGGTTCAAACAAACTTACGTCTATCACTTGACCTGTGTTCCCTTGACCTGAATATTTCTTGGATTGTCTGTGGTACAAAGCCATCATGCTCGACATAGCACCGAAAACTCCAGCGATCTCATCTGCCAATGGTATGGGAGGTAGTACAGGCGGGGAATCTGGGAATCCGGTCATGCTGATATAACCACTCATACATTCTGCGATCGTTCCAAAGCCAGGACGGTCTTTATACGGGCCTGTTTGTCCAAATCCTGAGTATCGTACGAATATAAGTTCTGGGTTTGAGGCTAGTAATTCGTCTGGACCGAGACCCCAATTTTCCATAGTTCCGGGGCGAAATCCCTCTATTAAAATATCTGCTTCATTTGCTAGTCTTTTTAAGATACTTTGGCCTTTTGGCTTGGATAAGTCTAGGGTTATAGACTTTTTGTTTCTTGAGTGTACTTTCCACCACAAAGAAACGTCCTTGTAAAACGGTCCCCAATTGCGGAGGGGATCGCCTGTTTTAGGCCGTTCTATCTTTACAACTTCTGCGCCAAAATCGGCCATTAAGCTGCTAGCTGTCCCTCCAGCTACTATAATTGATAGATCTAGCACTTTAAGACCCGCTAAAGGGCCATTGTTTTTAGGTTGTTCCAATTAATTCTTTCCTAATGTGTGGGCTTAATAGAATATTGTCATTCTAGCTGTTGACTAATAAGTTATCTACTTAGCTGAATATTGGCTGAAATTTTACTACTGACTTATTAACTGCTATGTTATAATCTGTCCGCATTCTCAACTAGGTCGTAAATTATTTCATGATTGAGAACTATTTCCTTCAGTACGGGCTAATTGCTATATTTGGCATAATAGCTGTTATAGTCCCGACTGGTATGCTGCTCATCTCTTGGGTAGCTTCTAAGTTTGGCGTTCGTCCAAATAACCCTACTCAGGTCAAATCTGAAGCATATGAGTGTGGGGTGGAAACTATTGGCGGGCGATGGAACCAATTTCACTTCCGATATTATATGTATGCTATTTTGTTCGTTATTTTTGACGTGGAAGTAGTGTTTTTATACCCGTGGGCTACAAAGTTTCTTAAGCTTCAAACCTTTGCTCTCATAGAAATGGGAATATTCGTTTTGATTCTGCTTGTTGGTTTGATGTATGCATGGCGCAAAAAAGATTTGGAATGGAGGAGGGGATGACATGCTAAATATAGACCAAGGGTCATCACCTTTATCTGACAGGACTTGGGATGTAGACCAACATGAAGGAACATTGGTCAATGATCTGATAGCCACTTCTCAAAATAGGATACATATTCCGTCTATCGAGGTTCCAGAAGACCTTAAAGGTAATATCGTGGTTACTTCTGTAGATGCTCTAGTGAATTGGAGTCGCAAATCTGCACTATGGCCTGTATCGTTCGGACTAGCGTGCTGTGCTTTTGAAATGATGGCTACCGCTATGGGAAGATTTGACATTGGAAGATTTGGAATGGAGGCCTTTCGTGCCTCACCCCGCCAAGCTGATCTAATGATTATAGCGGGCACTGTAACTTGGAAGATGGCTGTGCCCATAAAGCGCATTTATGAACAAATGGCTGATCCGAAATGGGTCATATCAATGGGTGTATGTGCTACTAGTGGGGGTCCATACTTCGGATCTTATAGCGTAGTTCCCGGGGTTGATCACATCATACCAGTGGACGTTTATGTTCCAGGTTGCCCACCAAGACCTGATGCATTGTTGTACGGAATAATGGAACTTCATGAAAAGATCAAGCGCGAACAAAATTTGAGAAAGGGATTGTCGTAGGAGATTTTATGGTCGTATCTCACTTGTCGGGCATAGATTTGGCCGCGGCGATAGAGAAACGTTTTCCCGGCTCAGTACTGGACTCTGACCAGGCTGCTGTCTGGACTGAACACGGCATGATGCCCGATATAGCTGAGTACTTAAAAAACAATCCAGAGCTCAGTTTCGACTTTTTGAATTCTATTAGCGCAGTGGATTTCATAGAATATTTTGAAGTTGTGTATCATCTAACTTCTATTGTTAATCAGCATGATACTGTAGTAAAGACTAGACTGTATGGAAGAGAAGAACTCTCTATGCCTTCTGTATATCATGTGTGGAGAGGAGCAGATTTTCAAGAACGGGAAATCTGGGATCTGATGGGTATACGTTTCAATGGGCATCCCAATATGAAACGTCTTTTGTTATGGGAAGGTTTTGAAGGACATCCTCTCAGGAAGGATTTCCTGTGATTTTTGGTATTGGTAGTCTTGGAGATAAATTGGTTAGTTCCAGAGATAGACTAAACTATATGGATTCATCAAGGTTGGTCCTATGAATATGAGGACTGAGCCAATGACGGTGAATGTCGGACCTCAGCATCCGAGTACTCACGGAGTATTTAGGCTTAGGATAACTTTTGACGGTGAAGAAATAGTCGAAGTAGAACCGATATTGGGATACCTGCATCGTGGATCTGAGAAGCTTGCTGAAGAGCGTAATTACGTCCAAGTCGTAACCCTTACCGACAGGATGGATTACACATCATCCATGATAAATAATCAGGCATATTGCTTGGCCGTTGAGCAGCTTTTGGGAATTTCACCACCAAAAAGAGGGAAATATCTTCGAACTTTGGTGGCAGAGCTTCAAAGGATAGCGAGTCATTTGATTGCCGTCGGGTTTTTTATACAAGAACTGGGAGCGTTCGGCACCCCGTTAATGTATTCCTTTAGAAGTAGGGAACGCATACTTGATCTTTTTGAAATGCTATGTGGCGCTAGGGTTACGGTCAGCTATATGAGGCCTGGTGGTGTTTTTGCAGATACTCCGGACGATTTTTGGCCTGCTTTGGAAGTTTTTCTCAATGACTTCGCTGTTGAATTTGAAGAGATGGAACATTTGCTAATGGAAAACGAGATTTTGACCGCTCGAACCAGAGGCGTTAGCCCGATATCTTCAGATCTAGCGATAAATTGTTCTGTTTCTGGGCCTGTGCTTCGTGCAAGTGGTGTTAACTGGGATTGGCGTAAAATGAGTCCGTATGATGCTTATGAAGAAATGGAATTTGATATTCCAATTGGTAGAAATGGCGATAACTATGATCGTTTCTGGGTGCGCATGCAGGAGATAAAGCAAAGCATGCGGATTATTAGACAATGCATAGATATTATCGAGCCAGGTCCTGTACGCATAGCAGGTTTGCCATTGGTTCTCAGGCCAGAATCTGGAGTGGAGGCCTATGGTCGAGTAGAGGCGTCAAAAGGAGAATTGGCATTTTATTTGGTAAGTGACGGAGGAGTCGCGCCTTATCGGTGCAAAGTTAGGTCTCCGTCTCTGATAAATCTAACTATAACTGAACACCTTCTAGTTGGATGGACTTTGCCAGATATGATTGTTTCACTGGGTAGTGTGGACATAAATATGGGTGAGGTAGATCGGTGAACTGTCAGTTAGCCTCAGAAAGCATATTTTATCAAAATGCCTTGTATAGATTTATACACGATGCGGCAGGTACGTTTGTGCCCTGTTCGTTTTCCCACGTTATAGCGGGACTGGCCATAATGCTTATGTTGGTTAACTCTGTACTGCTTGGTGCAGCTCTAGTGACCTGGCTGGAGCGCAGGTTGCTGGGTAGGTTGCACAACCGGATTGGCCCAAATCGATGGGGCCCATTTGGATTGCTCCAGCCAATCGCGGATTTGGGGAAACTTATAACAAAAGAAGATTTGGTTCCATCCGGTGCAGATAGAATAATATTTACTGCTGTACCCCTGGTTATGATGGTGCCGTTGGTTCTAATGACAGCGGTGATACCCTTTGCGCAGGATACTATGCTAGCTGATCTAAATGTTGGGGTGTTGTTTATATTAGCTGTGAGCTCCGCCACTACCATTGGTATATTCATGGCTGGCTGGTCATCAAATAATAGGTACGCTCTTTTCGGGGCGGCCAGATCCGTCGCTGTATTGATCAGTTACGAAGTCCCTGTGGTTATATCCTTGTTGGGTGTAGTGATGATCAGTGGGTCTATGTCGCTGAACGATATTGTTCACGCTCAATCAATTCCATTTTTGTTAGTTCAGCCGATAGCATTATTTGTTTTTGTTACTGGTATGTCTGCAGAGCTAAATCGGACGCCGTTCGACATAGCTGAGGCAGAGTCTGAAATAATAGCTGGCTATCATACTGAATATAGCGGTATAAAATTTGCTCTCATATTCGCTACTGAAACCGGTGCTATGTTGGTAGTATCTGCGGTGATAACCACTTTGTTCTTGGGTGGCTGGAATGGCCCACTAGAAAATTTCTTAGGGTGGTTTTGGTTTTTATTAAAGACTCTAGCGATCATATTCGTGTTTATCTGGGTTAGGGCTACTTATCCCAGATTAAGGCTCGATCAAATTATGGCTTTGTCATGGAAATTCTTACTTCCTCTGAGCTTGATAAATCTGGCTATAACGGCTGTAGAAGTATTCTTGTTGAGAGATTCGTCAGGCCATTTAAGTTTGGGTGATTTGTGGATAATGGCAGCAATTAATATTCCTACGGCCATTTTGTTGATCTTGCTTATGGGTGGATTGCTACAGAAGAGAGTTAACTCTCTTCCAGTTCGTACTGAAACGCCCATGGTACCGGGTGTACCCACGATTGAGGTAAAGTAAATGTATGGTTTAGCTATGGCCAGAGGGTTATTGGTCACATTAAAGAACATGACGAAAAAACCCTTTACAATTCAATATCCTGAGGAGCGTGTTAAACAGCATCCTAGGTTTAGAGGGGAAGAATTCGTATGGTATGAAGAGCGCTGCACTGGATGCGCTTCTTGTGCTAAGTATTGTCCGCTCGGAATAATAAAAATCGTTACTTCACCCAGTGAAAGTGCTCCCAAACAAGGGGACAAATATAAACTAGAAGTATTTGATATAGAACTACAAAGATGTATGTTCTGCGGATTGTGTGTAGAGGCGTGTCCGTACGATTGCTTATTTATGGGTAGTGGATTTGAACAAGGTAGGTATAGTCGCGAAGACATGGTGATCCATGTGGAAGATCTTCGTAATTCGGCCAAGAATCCAAGCACATTTTATAGACCGCAGTTGGAGCAAAGTAATTACGATCCAAGGGGAGGTAGACCATTGTCCTGGCGGGAAGTAGGACGGGAAAAATGGGACTGGCACAAACGTGAGAAAGCCGGACTGCGATTGATAGAAACAGACATTGACGGCGCATCAGAGGAATCTAAATAATGATTCACGATATCGCTTTTTGGAGCCTATCGGTTATCACGATTGTATCTGCTATCGGTGTAGTGGTGGTAAAAGATTTATTCAGGTCAGCCCTTTTGTTGGCTGTCGTTTTCGTTGGGGTAGCCGGATTTTTCTTCTTATTGAGTGCAGAGTTCCTTGCGGTTGTACAAGTATTGATATATGTAGGCGCCATATCTATTTTGTTCATATTTGCGGTTATGCTAACAACTGATATTCAAAGAGGAAATTCTCCAAATAAATTGCATATAGCTGCAACGGTTGTTCCAATTCTCCTTCTAGTAGTTGTTTTATTTGGTGTGTTTACTTCTGAATGGGTAGAACTTGACGTTGATAAACAGGATACCGTTAACTTGGTGCAAGCTAGAGCAGTAGGAGCGATATCCGAAGCGGAGTTTGCTGCCGATTCGATAAATGATGAATTTTCTCAGCAAGTATTACAGGATGCCGATATTGCCGACTTGCTGGTTGGTGAATACGTCTTGGCTTTTGAAGGTGTCTCAGTATTATTGTTGGCAGCTCTTATCGGGTCTTTAGCTTTAGCTAGAGGTAGAGGTAGTAAGTGATATGTCTTTAGAATCTCTATTATCAGTTGCAGCTATTTTGTTTTGTATTGGCTTGTATGGGGCTCTTTCTCGTACTAATGTGATTGCAGTATTTATGTCAATAGAAATAATGTTTAACGCTGTGAACCTTACTTTTGTGGCTTTCGGACGTTACGTAACTCCGCAGGCTTTTGATGTGAATTTGAGTAGCTTGTTAACTGGTCAAGTTTTTGTGATCTTCGTTATTACCGTAGCGGCAGCGGAAATAGCACTAGGTCTTGGTATTGTACTGGCTTTGTACAGAACTACCAATTCGATTGATCTGTCTAAAATAGTTAGATTAAGGCACTAAAGATGATAAGCATATGACTGACCGTAGCGCAGTAAATTTGGGCGAGTAAAGGCAATAATGTGGGTAGAGTTTAAAAAAGCTGAGAATCTCATGCTTGCTGAGATGTGGAAAGAAGTCCTTGAAGCAGAAGGGTTGCCAACTCGTATACTACCTGAGGGAGATATAAGAGATTGGGCCCATATGGAGTCGTATAGGATTTATGTGCCCAAAGGCCGTGAACATGTTGCAGAGGAAATACTGAGGAAGCTATAGATGATTAGTGAATGGTTAGTTTGGTCAGTATTTCTATTGCCCTTAGTTGCATTCTTGGTTATCTCACTAATTGTGAGGCCATTATTTAACAAATTTGCAGTTGTTAGTGGACTAATCCTGATAACCTGTTTGGCAATTTCATTTCTTATATCAGTGTACATCTTGTCGATATTAAGTCGTGGAGATAATGTAGTTTTCGAGGCTCACGATTGGCTGGCATTGGGCTCTGCAACAATAAGCGTTGGCTTGCTGGTTGACTCTGTGACCGCAGTTATGTTGGTAGTTGTAACCGGGGTGAGTCTTCTAGTGCAGATATATTCTTTGGGATATATGAAGGGAGATCCTAGCTTCTGCCGTTACTATGCATATATGGCTTTGTTTACAGCATCTATGATCGGTGTAGTAATAGCAGTTAATATCGTCCAGCTGTACGCATTTTGGGAATTGGTCGGCGTGTCGTCATACCTGTTGATTGGGTTCTGGCATGAGCGGAGTTCTGCCGCAGCGGCTGCCAAAAAAGCGTTTATAATCACTAGGATCGGAGATGTAGGGTTCCTGCTGGCCATTATATATTTGTTCGTTCAGTCAGACACGTTTGCGGCTGTTGGACTGAATTCATTGCATATACCTGATATCTGGATAGCTGCTCAACCATTAGCTGTTGGCGGTGCTGGATTATTAGGAGGAGCAGGTCTGTTATGGCTTACATTAGGTATATTCGCCGGGGCTGCTGGTAAATCTGGACAGTTTCCCTTGCACACGTGGCTTCCTGACGCTATGGAAGGACCGACTCCAGTTAGTGCGTTAATACACGCAGCTACCATGGTAGCTGCAGGTGTATTCCTTGTTGCGAGAATGTATCCAGTGTTTGAGCAGTCTGCAGATACCATGCTGATAATAGCTATAGTTGGCGCCGCTACGGCGTTTATCGCTGCCACTTTAGGACTAGTGATGAACGATATTAAACGGGTTATGGCGTATTCAACCGTAAGCCAATTAGGATATATGATGGCAGCGCTTGGACTAGGAGCATTTGGTCCAGCGATGTTTCACTTGTTTACTCACGCGTTTTTCAAAGCATTGCTATTTTTGTGTTCGGGTAGTGTGAATCATGCTGTTGGAACATTTAACATGCAATATATGGGTGGCCTAAGGAAGTCAATGCCGTTGACTTACGTGGCAACCATAATAGGGTCTTTGAGTCTTGTAGGAATAATACCCTTTGCTGGGTTTTGGAGTAAGGATGAGATCCTAACGTCTGCGTATAAGGCATCAAGTTTAGCGGTCGGTAGTGTGGAAACCATAGTGTGGATATTGCTATTAGCAGGAGTATTCCTTACGGCTCTATATAGCGCACGTATGATACATCTTACTTTTCATGGCCAATTTAGAGGTGGTGGTGTCAGGGAAACCTCCGATGCGGAATCTAACGATGTTGATCTGGGTCCTAGTGTTTCCACTCATGTTCACCTTGCCGAATCTCCAATCGTAATGGTCGTTCCACTGCTGATTTTATCGTTCTTAACTGTAACGGTCGGTTATATATCAAACCCTCAGTGGGTAAAAAGCATCTTTGGGATACCTAAACATTGGATTACAGAATTCTTTATTGAATCTTTGCCGTCATATCTTAATATGCATTCTCTTGCGTTTGATCCCTTTGTAGCTGCAATTTCGAGTGGTATAGCTATAGTTGGCTTAGGTATAGGTTCCTGGATGTATATAGGTTCTAGATACTCGAGTCCTACTTCTGTGGAAGATCCGATATCAAGGCTGGGTCCATTGTATGTGCTATTAAGTAAGAAATATTTTATTGACCACTTGTATGAAGACATTATCGTACGCAAACTATTCTATAGAGGGATCGTCTGGACTTCTGACGCGTTCGACAAATACATAATAGACGCCATTTTCAATGGTTTGGCCTCGGTATCCCGGCGGCTTGGCAGCGCCTTGACTTTGCTTCAGACTGGTCAGGTTCAGTTGTATAGTATCGTGTCAGTTGTAGGTACGGTGATTTTATTAGCTGTCTACCTTGCATTTGGATTGGACCCATGGAACTAAATAAATGAACGAATTTAACGGATTGCTTACAGCAACGGTTTTTCTTCCAGCGTTAGGGGCTCTGGTATTACTGATAGGTCCGGATAATAGGCTTTTCAGTCGCTTTATCGCCACTAGTGTTGCTGCAGGGGACTTTGTTTTGGCTGTATTGGTGTTTGCCCTTTTTGATAGGACAGACATGGCGTCAAGATTTCAGTTTTTAGACCAGTGGGTTTGGATATCTTCAGACGCGATTAAATCCACGTATTTGTTAGGCGTCGATGGACTCAGTGCACCTCTCGTGTTGTTAACTGGTCTGTTGGGAATTTGTGCTGTACTTGCGTCGCTGAAAATTACCTTGAAAGTGAAACAATATTTCATTTGGATATTGTTGCTTCAGACATCTGTCATGGGAGTTTTTACTTCGTTGGATGTCTTGCTGTTTTTCTTGTTTTGGGAAGTAGAACTGATCCCGATGTATATGTTGATAACAACTTGGGGAAGTGGTCGCCGAGAGTATTCAGGAATGAAATTCTTGATATTCACTATCGCGGGTAGTGCCGCTATGCTGGTTGCAATATTGGGGTTGATTTTGACTCAGGGTGATCATGCCTTGAATATGATAAGTACTTTAGAATCAGGTTCAGGGTTGATGCCGACCACTGGCATTATCTCACTGTCTGTCTTGTTCTGGCTGTTTTTTATAGCTTTCGCAATCAAGTTGCCGGTATGGCCTCTGCATACATGGTTGCCAGATGCACATACAGATGCTCCAACAGCCGCCAGTATTATCTTGGCAGGGGTAATGCTAAAGATGGGCGGATATGGTTTGCTTCGGATAAATGTAGGTATGTTTCCCGAGCAGATTCATAGCTTCGCTTGGGTGCTAATGATTCTAGGTGTTATTAGTATTATTTATGGTGGGATTGTTACTGTAAGGCAAACAGATCTCAAACGGCTTGTTGCTTATTCCAGTGTGAGCCATATGGGTCTGGTTCTGGTGGGTATAGCATCGGTGGGTGTATCTTACACATACGTGAACGTTACCGGACTCACTGGGGCGGCGATGCAGCTTTTTACCCATGGAACTATAACCGGATTATTATTCTTGTGTGTCGGATTAATTTATGATAAAGCGCATACTCGGTCTATACCCCAACTAGGTGGAGTAGCACAACGAATGCCTTTAGTTGGAATAGCGGTCCTTGTAGCTGGATTCGGATCTTTAGGTCTTCCAGGTCTTAGTGGCTTTGTTTCGGAAATATTGATTTTCTTCGGAGCTTTTCCGGCGTTCCCCATTCTCACCGTGATAGCTGTGTTAGGAATTGTCTTGGCAGCCGGGTACATTCTGTGGATGATTCAACGGGCGTTGTTTGGGAATTTACCCGATCACTTGCTTGATCTTAAAGATGCAGACCGGTTAGAGTCTATACCTTTGATTTTGATGATTATAAGTATTGTGGTAGTAGGCCTTTATCCGTCAGTCGTCACGGACGTGTTTAACTCGGGACTGGAGCCAATGGTTTCGGTAATCAATAATGTCAGCGTAATCAACATAGGGTTATTGGGTAACTGATTAGTATATGAATTTTAACGATATATATTTATTGTCTCCGCAGATATCGATTGCTGCGGTAGCAATATTGACCATCTTGGGAGATCTGGTTATTGCTCAGAAAAGAGCGGTAATGTTGATAGCCTTAATTGGCCTTATAGTACCTTTAGGCTTTGCTTTGTCATTGGTGTCTAGTGTTAATGTTGCGCCAGATGTAGCACTGGTAGATTCCAGTAGTATTCTATCGTCAAGCTTCAGTTTGTCTCTTTTTTCACTCTATTTTAATTTTCTTGTCTTGGGTGCGTTAGCAATTGTCGTACTAGGTTCAAGTGACTATGTGCGGTATTCAGGTGTTCCCCAGGGCGAGTATTTTGGGTTGCTACTGCTATCGGCGTCAGGGATGATGTTGTTAGCGTCAGCAGAAAATTTAATCACTATTTACATCGCGTTGGAGTTGACTACGTTACCGTTGGCTGCCTTAGCAGCATTTGCGTTTAATGGAAAGTCGACAGAATCTGGAATAAAGTTTCTTATTGTCAGTGCCCTGAGTTCTGCAGTAATGCTGTATGGCATGGCGTTCATATATGGCCTCAGTGGCAGCATAACCCTTGAGGGTATATCAGCGGGATTTATGAACGCTTCGTTGAATACAATGCCATATCAACAATATGGCATTTTGGTAGGGGTGATTTTACTTCTCGTAGGTTTTGGATTCAAATTATCAGTAGTTCCATTCCATATGTGGGTTCCTGATGTTTACGAAGGCAGTCCTACGCCGGTTGTTGCCTTCTTATCAGTTGCTAGCAAAGCAGTTGCGTTCGCCCTAGTTTTAAGATTTTTCTATGTTGGACTAGGAGACTTGGACCTGAACTGGGTCTTATTATTCGCTGTGATATCTGCCTTGTCGATGACTGTTGGTAATTTGCTGGCTATCTCTCAAACAAACATCAAGCGTTTGTTTGGATATAGCACTATCGCACATGCTGGGTATATTCTGGCTGGCGTCGCAGCTATTTCGTATACTGGGGACTCCTATATTGGGGTAAGCAGTGTCCTGTTTTACCTTGTAGCATATGGAGCTGCTAACTTAACCGCCCTATTAGCCATCAGTCAAATAGGTGAATTATTAGGTAGTGATGACATAGATTCCTATGCTGGTTTATCTAGAAAGGCACCGTTTTTTACAGGCGCCTTAGTAATTTCTCTTATCGCGCTGATCGGTATACCTCCTACTGGTATTTTTATCGCTAAAATATATGTTTTTACTGCTGCCGTTGAAGCAGGTTTGATGTGGTTGGCTATTATCGGGGTTATTAATAGCGTGGTCTCAGCTTATTATTATGTGCGTGTGATACGCGTTATGTTCAAGAACGATGATAGTAATAAGGAAACCGATCCTATGAAGACAGGACTTTTCGTAAAATTAGCTATCGTAGTATCTTCGGTGATAACGGTGTGGTTGGGAATTATGCCTAGTTGGATGTTGGGAATGGCAGAGATAGCTGCGGTTTCCCTGGTAGGACTGGTCAAATAATATTAGAGATAAGTCCATTAATTGACACTAAATATGGGCAGTGCTAGACTTCGCCTGCTTTCCCAAGGTCAGCATACATAATTAGAAATACTTTTTGTTAGTGACCTCGTTAGATTACGTTTAATTTATGAAGACAATTGGAATTATATACAATGCCAGGATTCCGGAGGCTCTTGACCTCAGTACTGCTATCGTAAATGAGTTGTCTTTGGAACAGGACAGTTGGGTCTCTCCTGCTGAGAATTTAGAAGTTCTTCGTGAGAAGATTCCAGACACAGATGTTGTTATTACAGCGGGGGGCGATGGCACAATACTTCGCGCTGTAATGCTCACAGCTCCCAGGAATATACCGTTGGTTGGTATAAATATGGGACGTCTGGGATTTATGACAGAATTACAAGTTTATGATGCTCTAGAAAAGCTGCCCATGTATCTCAACGGAGACTGCAGAATCGAAGAACACAGTATGATCCGTTGTAAACTCTATAAAAATGGCGGGAAGGCGTCTGACGATGATGGATTCCATGCGTTGAACGACGTGGTTTTGGGTCGGGGGTCTATTTCTCGAGTGGTAACTATAAGGACTGTAATAGATGGTGCGGATCTAGCGTCTGTCAGAGCAGATGGGATCATAGTATCAACTGCTACTGGTAGTACTGGATACAGTTTAGCAGTAGGAGGTCCTATCTTAGACCCATCTTCAGACTCTATAGTTCTTAAACCAATCGCAGCTCATGTCGGCCTAGCTGCTTCCCTAGTGCTTCCGTCTGAAACAAAAGTCAATCTTCATCTGGAAGGAACACAAGAAGCGGTACTTAGTGTTGATGGATTTTTGAATTTGACTGTTGAACCAGGGGATTGGATAGAAGTAGATCGTAGTACATTGAAAGCTCAATTTTTGAGGGCTAATCCTCCAAATCATTATTATGCAACGTTAACTCGTAGACTGGGATTCAGTATCAGAGGACAGTAAAAGGATTTCAAAGATGACAGACATCTTAAATGAAGAAACTTTAAATACAGAAAGGCCTTATAGCGGCAAAATATTGAATTTGCGAATAGATACTATTAAATTGCCTAGTGGCAGGGTAGCTGCTCGTGAAGTTATTGAGCATATCGATTCAGTGTGTATGGTTCCTGTAGATGATGAGAATAATGTCTGGTTTGTCCGACAATTTCGAACTCCAGCAGGTCGAGCGTTATTAGAATTACCAGCTGGTGGAATGGATGACGGAGAATTAGCTTCTGATGCGGCGTTAAGGGAACTGCAGGAAGAAATCGGTTGCACTGCAGATAATCTTCAACATTTAGCTAGCTTCTTTTTGGCACCGGGATGGTGTGATGAGTACATGCATGCCTATTTGGCGACTGGATTAACACCGAGTAAATTGGAAGCCGATGATGATGAAAATATATTAATTGAGAAAATACCTATCAGTGACGTCATGAACTTGATTCAAAATGGCGATATAGATGATGTAAAAACTATTGCAGGGCTGTTGCTGGTAATGCAGGTTTTGGGAGATAATTAAACAGGAGTCTATCGTTGAAGGTGTTCGCTGCGTGATTCATGTAGCACTCATCAGATTCGATAAAAATGGGACGAGGTATAAATGCTTGAGCACGATGTATTAATAGTAGGAGCCGGTTTGGCTGGTATGAGGGCGGCAATCGCGGCGCGAGACGCTGGAGCCAATGCCGCTATAATCAGTAAAGTACACCCAGTGCGTAGTCACTCAAACGCAGCTCAGGGTGGCATTAACGCGGCTTTAACAGATCGAGGCGATAACTGGGAAGACCACGCATACGATACTATCAAAGGTAGTGATTTCTTAGGCGATCAAGATGCGATAGAGGTAATGTGCAGAGCTGCAGGTCAATCCCTTATAGACATGGAACATATGGGAGTAACGTTCAATAGAGATGATGAAGGGAAGTTAGGGACACGAGCGTTCGGCGGTCAGCGTGTAGCTAGAACATTTTTTGTGGGTGATTTTACAGGTCAAGCACTATTACATGTAATGTTTGAACAACTAGTTAAATCTGGTGTTCAGAGCTACGAAGAATGGTTTGTGACGTCTTTAATAATGGAGGACGGGAAAATATCAGGTGTGACAGCACTTGAGATGCGTACGGGCCAACTTCATGCTATTAGAGCTAAGACCGTCATATTATGCACTGGAGGCTGCGGGAGATTGTTCGAACCCAGTACTAATGCTCTTATTGTTACTGGAGATGGTATGGGGCTCGCATACAATGTAGGGGCTCGCCTGATGGATATGGAAATGGTCCAATATCATCCGACCACTATATCAGGGAGTGGAGTATTGCTATCAGAAGCTGCTCGAGGAGAAGGAGCTTATTTAAGGGATCGCAATGGTAACCGGTTTATGGAGAAATATGCTCCCAATATGATGGAATTAGCATCGAGAGATGTTGTATCAAGAGCAGAGCAAACGGAAATTAATGCTGGTAATGGCATCGATGGATGTGTCCATCTAGATTGTACTCATTTGGGAGAAAGGTTCATCATGGAAAAATTGCCTCAGATCAGAGAACTAGGGATAGATCTGACAGGTAAGGATATGATTAAGGAACCAGTCCCAATAAGACCCGGTATGCATTACATCATGGGTGGAATAAAAACTGACGTAGACGGTATGACTAATATACCTGGAATATATGCAGCTGGTGAATGTGCAAATGTAAGTGTACATGGCGGGAATAGACTCGGGGCAAACTCGCTACTGGACACAATCGTATTCGGAGAGCGGTCAGGAATTCATGCCGCTGACGCTTCTAGAGGAGTGTCTTTCTCTAATTTCAATGAAGACGAGGTTGTATCAAAGGAGAAAAGTCGGCTTCAGGAGATTTTGGATCGTCCGGACAACGGTGATAGGTGGAGTAGGATCAGGAGAGAGATGGGCGATTCTATGAATCGTAATGTGGCTGTCTTCAGGACAAAAGAAGGCATAGAAGAAACAATAGAAGAATTACATGGCTTAAAGCAAAGATATGAGACCGTGCCAGTACATAACAAAGGTAAAGTATTTAATACAGACCTGATTTTTGCACTCGAGTTAGGATTCATGCTCGATTGTGCAGAGGCTATCGCGATCAGTGCTTTGGAACGCAAAGAGAGTAGAGGAGCCCAGTCCAGATTAGATTACCCAAATAGGGACGACGAAAATTGGCTGAAACATATTGTGGTTACCCAAGGAGAACTTGGACCAGAGTTATCTGAGTTGCCGGTAACGATTACAAAATGGACTCCGGAGGAGAGGAAATACTAAATTATGGATGTTACTGTAAAAATAAAAAGATATGATCCTGAATCGAATAACTCTGATTATGTGTGGCAGGAGTACCCCATAGCTATAGACGAAAATGCCACTGTACTGGATGCTCTTATTCAAATAAGGGAAGATGATGACGGGACTTTGAGCCTGAGATGTTCTTGTCGTAGCGCTATTTGCGGTTCATGTGCGATGAAGATCAACGGCCAGGGCGGTTTGGCCTGTAAGACAAAAGCTTCTGAGTCTATGGATAAAGACGGGGTCATTTTAGTAGAACCCGCAGGGAACATGGATACCGTAAAAGATTTGGTAGCTGACTTTGATATGTTTTGGAATAAGATACGTGAAATTGAGCCCTATCTGCAGCCTCAAGGAGAGATTCCCGAAGGGGAATACGTTGTCTCTAACGAATCTATGTTGCATCTTTCTGCTGTTACGGCTTGTATTTTGTGTGGAGCATGCGTCTCAGATTGCACTGTACTTGAAGTGGACAAAAGTTTCTTAGGTCCAGCAGCATTAGCCAAGGCTTACAGGTTTACTGCTGATCCTAGGGATGGAGACGAACACGGTGTGTCACGAGATCGTTTAAAAGTTCTTGGACAACCCTCAGGAATGTGGGATTGTACCCGATGTAACATGTGCGTCCAAGTTTGTCCTAAAGGTGTAGCTCCCATGGATAGGATCATGGCTATGCACGATCAGGCAATAGAAGCTGGGTATGGTAATAATAATGGCGCACGTCACGCAGACGCATTCATCGAATCTGTCGGGCATACTGGGCGACTAGATGAATTAAGGCTTCCAGTTAAGACTGTAGGAATTACAAATATTCCGGCATTGCTTGCATTCGCTCCGGTGGGGTGGAGGGCCATGACCCATGGAAAGCTACCGCCACTGATACATAAGTCTGTAGAAGATGTTCAGACTATCAGGAAGCTGTACCGTAGACTGGAACAATAAATAATAATAAACGTATCATATAGATAGTAATATCGTTTATCAGACAAATGGGAGGAAACATTGAAATATGCATTTTATCCGGGCTGCGTCTCTCAAGGAGGAGCCCCAGAACTTTACCCAGCCGCAAATTTGATTTGCGACAGATTGGGCATTGAACTTGAAGAAATACATGCATGGACTTGTTGCGGGGCAGGAGTTATGCAAGAGAAGAATCAACTATTTTCAGATACATTGAATGCCCGTACCTTAGCTAAAGCCGAGCAACAGGGTCTAACTATCATGACGATCTGTAGCACCTGCCAAGGGGTGATTGCCCAAGCGAACGCGAGATTCTTGGCTGATCCAGACTACCTGGCGGAAATTAATGGGCATCTGGCAGAAGAGGGTTTAGAATACAAAGGTACAGCCCAGATAAAGCATTTGTTATGGATATTGATAGAAGATTATGGGCTAGATAACCTTCTCCCGCATGTGACTCGCTCATTAGGAGGTCTGAGATTAGCACCTTTTTATGGCTGCTATATTGTCAGGCCTACCGAGGCTCTAGGTATAGAAGAGCACCCTGAACGTCAGACTTCGTTAGAGACTCTTATAGAAACGTTAGGAGCCACAGCTGTCGATTTTGAGGGTAAAACTAAATGTTGTGGATTTCCCATATTAACCATAAACGAAAAGAATTCCATGGCGATGGTGGGTAACCATACCTCCGAGGCCAAAGACTTGGGTGCTGATGCGATGGTCACCCCTTGTCCTTTGTGCCATTTGAATCTAGATGGATTTCAGCCCAAAGCTGCGAAGCAAGCGAATCGTTCGATTGATTTGCCGATATTGCATTTGCCACAATTGATTGGATTGGCAATGGGTATATCACCCTCTGAACTGGGACTGAAGAAACATATAATAAATACGGCTCCACTGGAATTAAAGTTGGCCAGTAGCACCAGCAGTTAGCTTAGTTTTATCTAATGGTTTTAATGAGGAAGCCAGGGCTTTGCCCTGGCTTCCTCATTATCTGGTGTCCCGTTGTTTATGCTAGTGTCTACACATATCGTGGAGAAATTATTTTTGCTATAGAGAATCAATGACTCTATTTAACGTGCTGCTTGGTCTCATAGCTTGAGCGGCCAATTCTTCATGAGGAAGATAATATCCTCCGATATCAATAGCCTTTCCTTGAGATTCATTATTTAATTCTTCAACGATCTTATCCTGGTTTTCAGATAGTTGTTGGTAGATAGGAGTGAACTTTGCTTTCAGGGCAGAGTCTTTCGTCTGATTGGCTAATGCTTCAGCCCAGTATAGAGCTAGATAAAAATGGCTACCACGGGTGTCGAGTTCTTTAACTCGACGGGAGGGATTCCGGCTATATTCCAAGTGCTGGCCAACAGCTTGGTCTAGAGTCTCAGCCAAGAGTCGTGCATTATCATTGTTAAACACTTCTCCAACGTGCTCAAAAGAAGCCACAAGGGCGCAAAATTCGCCTAGTGAGTCCCATCGTAAATGGCCCTCGTCGACAAACTGTTGCACGTGCCTAGGAGCAGATCCCCCTGCTCCTGTTTCAAACATTCCGCCGCCTTTCAGTAGAGGTACTACAGATAGCATTTTGGCGCTCGTGCCTAATTCTAAAATTGGAAAGAGATCGGTCAGATAGTCCCTTAATACATTGCCTGTAACAGAGATAGTATCCTGACCTGCTCTGGCCCGTTCCATGCTATATCGTATTGCATCCACAGTGGTCATTGTCCGGATCTCCAGTCCAGTTGTGTCGTGAGCCGGCAAGTATTTGTCCACTTTCTTAATTAATTCTGCATCATGTGCTCTGTTAGGATCCAACCAAAATATAGATGGTGATCCTGTGAGTCTTGCTCGTGTAACTCCGAGTTTTACCCAGTCTTGAATTGGTTCATCTTTAGTTTGGCACATTCGGAAGATGTCTCCTTCTTCCACCAATTGTTCCATTAGGGTAGTGCCTGCTGAGTCCACGACTCGAATGGTGCCATTCCCGGGTGCTTTAAATGTTTTGTCGTGGGATCCGTATTCTTCTGCTTTTTGAGCCATTAGTCCAACGTTAGAAACACTACCTAAGGTTGCCGGATCAAAGGCCCCATGTTCTTTACAATCGTCAATGACGGCCTGGTACAGGGTAGCGTAGGAACGATCCGGTATCATAGCAACGGTATCATGGAGTTCATTGTCAGGCCCCCATGTTTTACCGCCGTCTCGGATCATAACAGGCATTGTGGCATCAATAATTACATCGCTAGGCACGTGGAAGTTAGTGATTCCTCGGTCTGAGTTAACCATCATTAGTTTAGGCCGTACGTTGTATACGTCTGAAATGTCGGATTCTATCTCTGCCCGTTTCTCATCAGTCAGGGCTTCAAGCTTTGTGTAGAGTTCGGCGATACCATTGTCTGGGTTAACTCCAAGTTCACCCATCTCTGGAGAGTGTTTCTCTAAGACATCTTGATAATACACTGATACGCAGTGACCGAAGATTATAGGATCAGATACGCGCATCATTGTTGATTTAATATGCAATGAAAGGAGCACGTCATCTGCCTTTGCTTTTTCCATTTCTTCTTTGTAGAACTCTCGCAGCTCCCGTACATTCATTACAGCGCAGTCTGAAATCTCACCTGCTGTTAATGGTATGCCGGATTTAAGAACCGTAGCCCGACCTTCTCGCGTCACATACTCAATTACCGCTGTCCCGTCTTGACCAATAGTTACGGCTTGCTCGCTGCCATAGAAATCACCACTAGTCATATGAGCTACCCGGGCTTTGGAGACTTCTGGCCAATCGCGCATCATCCTATGGGGATTCCTTTTTCCATGCTCTTTAACTGCTGTAGATGATCGGCGGTCCGAATTGCCTTCACGTAGTACAGGATTTACAGCGCTACCCAAGACTTTAGAGTAGCGATCAAATATATCTTGTTGTACTGCATTTGATGGATCATCTGGGTAATCAGGAACATCATATCCCTTTTCCTGTAGCTCTTGTATAGCTCCTTTGAGCTGTGGGATAGATGCGCTAATATTTGGCAATTTAATAATGTTGGCCTTAGGATCGTCGCACAGATTTCCTAATATTGTCAGGTAATCGGGTATTTGTTGTTCTTCTGTGAGTTTGTCTGGAAAGTTTGCGATAATTCGCCCAGTCAATGAGATGTCCCATTTTTCAAACTGAATTCCTGATCCTTTAGTAAAAGCCTCAAGTATGGGCAGCAGAGAATGGGTTGCAAGCGCTGGCGCCTCATCAGTTTTGGTGTAAATAATCTGTGATGATTCTGGCATATGGTTCTCCTTTGTGATTAGTATTGTCGTTGGATATGTATTAGTCCCACAGCGTGCTATAGGGTTATGATTTCAAGCTTGGGACAACTTCTTTAAATGCCTGGAGTGTTTGCTCTATATCATGATCTGTGTGAGCTAAAGAAGGATAGAATTTCTGGGGCCAACTTTTTAATATGCCATGTCGGAGCAATTCAGTGTTGAATTTGCTCATCATCTGGGAGTCGGCCATTAGCCCTTCACGATAGTTTGTCACTGGAGACTCGCTAAAAAATATATCGAAAATAGTATCGTCTCCAGAACTTTGTACTGGTATGCCATTGTCAGAACATATTGAGACCAACGATTCCCGAATGGTTTTACCGGTCTCGCGGAGTCTGTCGTATGCTCCTGGTTGTTTGAGTTGGTCTAGTGTAGCGAGTCCGGCGGCGCAGGCTATTGGATTGCCGTTCAGTGTTCCAATTTGGTTTACATAATCGTCAGCTGCTACCTCTGACTGGCTATAAACAGACATTATATCGGACTTACCCATCACTGCTGCTAGTGCATATCCTCCGCCCATTATTTTGCCAACTGAACATAGGTCAGGTGTCACACCGTAACGCTCTTGGGCTCCCCCGTAAGACAGTCTGAAGCCAGTTACAACTTCGTCGAATATTAAGGGGATATCATACGCCTTGGTAAGGTCGCGCAAGCCCTGTAAAAATCCTGGCATTGGAGCCAAGATTCGTTGCAAGGGTTCTACGATTACAGCAGCTAGTTCACTATGGTGCGCCTCGATTAAAGATTGTGTCGTCGGAAGATCATTGTATTGTGAGACTAGTACTAGATCCTCAATTGCTTTGGGAACGCCCCCAGTATTTGCGGTGGCTTGAGGATACTCGGTCCCAGGCGAAGGTGTCACACTCATGACTGCATAGTCGCTGGTACCGTGGAAACCGCCTTCAAATTTTAGTATCTTCTCTTTGCCAGTGTATGCCCTTGCGGCTCGCATAGCTTGAAAACATGCATCTGTGCCGCTAGTAGTAAATCTGACTTTTTCTGCGCAAGGTACTGCTCTAGTCAGTTCTTCAGCCAAAAGGACGGCATTTTCGTTGGTAGTAAAAAATGTACTACCGTGTTTCACTGCGTCAATGACTGCTTCTGTGACTGCTGGATGTGCGTGACCCAATATCATAGGGCCTGAGCCCATCAGCCAATCAATATACTGATTGCCACTCACATCCCATATGTGGGAACCTTTCCCTTCCTTCACTAGGAACTGTAAGTCGTCTGGGAAACTTGTGTTGCCTACTGTTCCCCCAGGGATGTAGGATGTCGCCTTGCCAAGTAGTTCAGCTTCTCGAGGACTCCGGTTTGCCATATGTTAATCTCCTGAATACTGAAAGGTTTAGTGTATTGGACATTAAACTATATGCGTCCAGTTAGCCTATGAGCCACCTTTAGCCATAACATCGATCAATTCCTTAACGCTATCAGCAGAATTTTGCAGTGCGCCTCGTTCTTCATCTGTAAGGTTTATTTCAATTACTTGTTCTACGCCGTTTGCACCAAGCTTTACAGGTACTCCCACGCATAGTCCCGTGATGCCATATTCTCCCTCTAGATATGCGCAAGCAGGCAGGATTCGTTTTTTGTCTAGTAGAACTGATTCCACCATCTGTGTGATAGAGGCTGATGGTGCGTAATATGCACTTCCTTGTTTAAGTAGGGCGACTATCTCACCTCCACCTTGCCTTGCTCTGACTACTAATCGTTGTATCTGATCTTCATCCATAAGTTCGGTTATAGGAATGCCACCGACAGTGGTGTACCTGACTAAAGGTACCATGTCGTCACCATGCCCCCCTAGCACGTAGGCCTGCACGTCTTCTACGGATACATCTAGTTCCTGAGCAATGAACGTTCTAAACCGTGAAGTATCTAGTACTCCTGCCATTCCGAATACTCGGTTCCTTGGAAATCCGCTTTTTTCATATATATTTTGCAGCATTGCATCCAGAGGGTTAGTGACAGCGATGATAATGCAATTTGGCGAATACTTGACCACTTGCTCAGTTACTGCTGACGTTATTTTCATATTAGTAAGAAGAAGGTCATCACGGCTCATGCCAGGGCCTCTAGCTATTCCGGCAGTGATTACGACAATGTCTGAATTAGCAGATTCTTCGTATCCATTGCTACCTGTTACAAGGGCGTCAGATCCGATCACGGGACCTGACTCCAGCATATCAAGAGCCTTACCTTGAGGGAGGTCTTCAACGACATCGACTATTACGACGTCGGCATATCCTAATTGGTGAATTCTCTGGGCTGTCGTGGCCCCAACGTTTCCAGCTCCAACAATGGTTACTTTATTGCGCATATAAAAACTGCCTTCCTTTTAGTAAATTACCTTCCCTTAAGCCAGAGAAGGTAATTTGAACCGCTGCTTATTCAACGTCCTCTGGTGGTGGGCATCGGATTTTCGGGTTTGGCTGATTCTCAATTACGAGGTTTTTGCTTCCATGTTACATTTCTTATTCGGCAGAATACCCCGATTAGTGGGATCTGACGCTAGTAAATGTTTTATATTTTCAGCTTGTATATTTTAACCGGATTATTATACCGCGCTACACCCACGTCGGCTACCTCTAATTTACTGCTCAGTTGAGCATGCTCATGTCATTCATCAGATAACTGGGTAAGTAACGTTTGTGGGTCATTTGTCGGGTTAAGGCAAGTATAGTTTTCGCATACGTAGACAGTCGGTTTATCGTTCTGCTTCTCTTTTCCATCTAGTAGCGGTGAACTAATCCCTGTGTCGGAACCATGTCTTCCTACGACTATTTTATTCGGTAGGTATGTATGGAATACTATCTCCTTTAATTCGGTTGTAGCTTGATCGGTTTTATCTCCGATAATAGCAATTTCTTTTGGTGTATGAATGTGAAAATCTAATACAGATAACCAGTGTGCGGTTCCAGATGGAGCCCGAGCCATTAATTGGTGTAACCCTCTTAGAGGTGTTACACCTTTCTGCAAATAATCGTCGTTATCTGTGATGACAGCTAATCTGATCATTACATCAGAAGCTATAGAACCGCCGCATGGTTGAGCGTTGTCGAAGATGTCTCGTGGGCGGACTACTAATGTCTCATGGTCATGGCCCGTGTCGTAGAATCCACCTAAAGTCTCATCCCAAAATAGATTTATCATGTTGTCAGACATCGCGATTGCATTCTTCAGCCAATAATCTTCAAAAGTATTTTCATAGAGAGCGATGAGACCGTCTGCTATAAAAGAGTAATCTTCGAGATACCCCAGTAATTTAGCTGTACCATTTCGATAGGTCCTAAGGAGTCTGTCCCCGTCTCGCAATTCTGTGAGGATAAATTCAGCGCATTTTCTTGCCGCTTCTATGTAGTCTTCCCTATTAAGAGCGGAACCGGCTTCAGATAGAGTCTTGATCATTAATCCGTTCCAAGATGCCAATACTTTGTCATCTAGTAGTGGATGGATTCTTTTTTCGCGAATTTCTAATAAGGCGGATTTACCTTTGTTAAGGATTGTGGCCAATTCATCGAGGTCTATTGCATTATCTGTAGCAAACTCTTCTTCTGATTTGGACATATTTAGTATATTTTGACCTTCAAAATTGCCACGGTCACTGACATTGTAAAATCTCGAGAATATGTCTCCAGCATGCTCTCCTAATGCTTCTATTATTTCGACTCGCGACCATACGAAGAACTTACCTTCGACTCCCTCGCTGTCGGCGTCTTGTGCCGAATAGAATCCACCCAACGGACTAGTCATCTCACGCAGTACGTAGTCTATGGTTTCCTCAGCTATACGCTTATATAAGGGCTTCTTGGTTATTTGATAAGCGTGGACATATAGTTTGGCGATAAGGGCATTGTCGTATAGCATTTTCTCGAAATGAGGTACGAGCCAGTAGGAATCTGTAGAATACCTATGAAATCCTCCTCCTACTTGGTCGTACATGCCACCATAAGCCATCTTTTCGAGTGTGAATTCGACCATTTCGAGGGCACGAGGGTTGTAATTGTGACTATGATAATGCAGTAAAAATTCCGGTGTCATAGGTTGAGGGAATTTAGGAGCGTTACCAAATCCACCATTCTGATAATCGAAGTTGCCGGCGAGTGCGTTGTATGCTTGGTGAAGTATGTCTATGGTTAAAGGAGTTACACCGGCTGACATACTACCATTACGTCCCATTTGCTCAGTTAATTGAGATGTCACTCTCTCAATTTCAGATTTATTGTTATGGTAAGCTTGGCTTACAGATGTGAGTAGTCGTGGAAAACCTGGCATGCCAGACTGATCTACAGGTGGGAAATATGTTCCCCCGTAGAATGGTTTGCCTTCTGGAGTTAAGAAGACTGTCATGGGCCAGCCGCCGCTTCCTGTCAGCATCTGAACTGCTTCCATGTATACAGCATCTAAGTCTGGGCGTTCCTCGCGGTCTACTTTAATGTTAACAAAGTGTTCATTCATTAG
>JAPNTN010000102.1:0-13885 GCA_027249445.1 Dehalococcoidia bacterium
GATTAGTGCCGATGGACTCCAAGGGGGTCAAGTCAGTATAAAAGGTAATATCTCAAGCCAGTATCTCACAGCAATGCTGATAACCTCTCCTTTATCTCAATCACCAATCAAAATCAATGTGGTCGGCGAACTAGTTTCCAAACCTTATATCGATATGACCCTTTCAGTAATGAATAAGTTTGGAGTAAATGTCATCAACGATAACTACCAATCATTCACAATCTCAGGAAATAATCAATACATATCCCCAAAAACTGTTTTAGTAGAAGGCGACGCTTCATCGGCAAGTTACTTCATGGCGGCAGCAGCTATTAGAGGTGGCTCTGTTCGGTTGCGTGGAGTAGGCTCAGGAAGCATACAAGGCGATGTGCAAGTCACTCAAGTCCTGCAAAAAATGGGCGCTAAGGTCACCATGGGTACAGACTGGATACAAGTCGAGAAGAACACGTTATCCGGAGTAGATTTGGATCTAAACCACATACCAGATGCCGCTATGACTATAGCTACAACTGCCCTATTTGCAGATGGTCCAACTACAATACGTAATATAGGAAACTGGAGAGTTAAAGAAACAGACCGATTATCGGCGATGGCTACAGAATTACGGAAAGTAGGAGCAGAAGTAATAGAAGGACAAGACTACTTGGAAATCACCCCACCCGCAAAGGTACTAGCCGCTACAATAGATACATACAATGATCACCGTATGGCTATGTGTTTTTCATTAGCCGCACTAGGTGAAGCGCCTATAACGATCAACGACCCAGGATGTGTATCGAAGACTTTTCCAGAATATTTTGAATTATTCTCTAGCCTGTGCTCTCAATAAAAGAGAATCATTCCTTCTTTAAGACACTACTATATTAACCAAACGCCCTGGTATATATATAGCTTTACGTACCGTGTTTCCTTCTGTATACACCTTAACTTTTGTGCTGTTTAAAGCTAGATTCTCTGCCGTGTCTTGATCTATATCAACTGGAACGTCGATTCTATCACGTACTTTGCCATTTACTTGAACCACCAAGGTAACCGTATCCTCTGAAGCTAATTGCTCGTCCCATTCTGGAAAGGCATTTTGATGAATACTATATCCGTACCCATTTTTCTCCCACAGTTCTTCGGAAATATGTGGCGCTATTGGTGCAAGAATTAGCAGAAACTTCTTGACACAATCTTGCCATATCTGTGAATTGATACTCGAGTCACCCCATATCTTGCTTAAATGATTAGAAAACTCCATTAACGCCGCTATAGCTGTATTGAATTTAAATCTATCAAGTTCTACATAGCATTTTCGGATCGTTTGATGAAGAAGTTTTACTGTCTCTTTACATTTTTCATCATCAGAAACAGTAGCATCTAGCACCGACCCGTCTCTTTCGCACAAAACCCAAACTCTGTTTAGCCAGCGCGCGATACCATTTATTCCAACATCACTCCATGGGCCACCTTGATCCCATGGTCCTATAAACATCAGAAAACACCTGACGGCATCAGCACCCAAGTCACCAACGACATCGTCAGGGTTCACCACGTTCCCCCTGCTTTTACTCATTTTTTCGTGGTCTTCACCAAGAATAACACCCTGGTTGAAAAGTCTGAGAAATGGTTCGTCAAATTGCACCACTCCAGTATCTTTCAGAGCTTTAATAAAAAACCGTGAGTAAAGAAGATGCATTACAGCATGTTCTGCCCCACCTGTATATTGGTCCACCGACATCCAATTATGTACAGATTCTGGATCAAATGGAGAATCAGCAGAATTAGGGCTCGTATAGCGAAGCATATACCAGGACGAGTCAAAGAAAGTATCCATCGTATCAGTTTCTCTACGAGCTGCCGATTGGCAGTTTGGACAATCTACATTCACGAAATCCGAATTCGCAGCCAGTGGAGATTCTCCAGAAGGTGTAAAGTCTGCGTCAGGCGGAAGTAGAACAGGTAAGTCCTCTTCCGGCACCGGCACTATGCCACAATTATCGCAATAAATCATCGGTATAGGGGTACCCCAATATCTTTGCCTAGATATCAACCAGTCCCTAATACGATAGGAAATCGTCGTATACCCCCAGCCTTTGGTTTCAATATCTGCAGATATAGCTCGTATGCCTTCTGCATTAGTCATGCCGTCGTATGCCAGCGAATTAGTCATAAATCCATCGGCTATATAGGCTGCAGTAGGCTCACTTCCATCCCAATCTATTGGCGCAATTACAGTCCTAATCGGCAATCTGAACTTTTGCGCAAAATCGAAATCTCGGGAGTCATGTGCAGGAACTCCCATCACAGCTCCAGTCCCATATGTAGTCAATACATAATCGGCTGTATATATCGGAATTTCCTCCCCATTAACCCTATTCACAGCGTAAGAACCTAGAAAAACACCAGTTTTATCTTTGTCAGCAGAAAGCCTATCTACCTCTGAAGCCTGTCTAGCCTTATTAACGTACTCATTTACTTCCTTTCGCTGCTCTAGAGTAGTCAACTCCTCTACAAGAGGATGCTCAGGTGCCAATACTAAAAACGTGACCCCAAAAATAGTGTCTATTCGCGTAGTAAATGCTCTAATTTCGCGAAGCGATACATTACAATGCTCAATGTCAAAACTGATTTCCACTCCGTCACTGCGACCTATCCAGTTACGCTGCATTGTTAATATTCTTTCAGGCCATTCCAACAAACCGGAGAAATCTAACAGATCTTCACAATAGTCAGTGATCTTAAGAAACCACTGCTCCAAATCCCTTCTGGTTATCTGCGTATCGCAACGTTCACAAGCTCCATTAAGCACCTGTTCATTTGCCAACACGGTCTGACACGACGGACACCACACTACAGGCGCCTGTGACCTATATGCCAGACCCTGGTTAAACAGTTTTAGGAATAACCATTGATTCCATTTATAGTACTCTGGCAAACAACAAATAACTTCCCTATCCCAATCGTATATAGCTCCTAGAGACCTAAGTTGGCGCCTCATATTGTCGATATTGCTCATAGTCCATTCATGGGGATGAATTCCCCGACTTATTGCAGCATTTTCAGCGGGCAGGCCGAATGCATCAAAACCTATCGGATGAAGAACATTGTAGCCCTGCATACGCTTGAAACGAGCATGGCAATCAGCAGGAGCCATGGCGTACCAATGCCCTATATGTAAATCACCTGAAGGATACGGATACATGGTCATCTCATACCATTTAGGCTTATCAGTCTCATCAGATACTTTGTGCAACCCGTCTGTTTCCCATCGTTGTTGCCATTTGGCATCCATTACAGAAGGGTCATATCTAAGTTCGACTTGTCTGGGGTTAGTAGACATTCTTAACTACCTCTAATCACTTAACAGTACAGAATTCATAGTATACAAAACCTACTGTCCCTTGTCTTTCGTATATCTGAGCAAATAATAATTGGGCCCGTCACATAATATACATCTAGGTGCGTTGACATCAGCTATCCAAATCAATAGAATCCCGGTGTACAGACAATGGCTCACAAAGGAACAATATAAAGGCCTACAATCCGGCGCAAGTATAATCCAAATAACTACACTAAACTATGAAATCAAACCTTATATCCAATCAGATGACACCTAACCTTTAGTGGAGACTTTCATTGGACGCAAATCGCCCTAGGCGACCAAGAGACATTGTTGTAAGGCAACCCAGAACAGATCAGCTAGAGCCAACGGTAGCTGAACAGTTACCTTACCGTCACCCACAAAGAATATTCACCACCCCATTCATACTGGCAACAGGGTTTGCCCTATTCATTCTAGTAACCGCTTTACTACTACTCCTTCCTGTATCAAATACAACAGATGAATTCACTGCATTCGACACGGCATTTTTCACGGCCACATCTGCAGTAACTGTAACAGGACATATTGTTGTAAATACATCTTCCTATTGGAGCACATTCGGACAGGTTGTAATTTTTACCTCTATGTTAGTTGGTGGGCTCAGTTTTATGGCTATCGCTACGTTTATATTGGCTCTTATTGGCCAAAGATCTAGTCTGTCAGAGCGTTTAATGATTCGCGAAGCAATGGGAATAGACAGACTCATAGGGTTAAGGAAAATTGCCCGAAACATAGTGCTGATAGCCTTACTAGTGTACATAGTAGGAGCAATTTGCATATTCTCTAGGATTCAGGGCCTAGACGAAATGGGGTTTTTAGAATCGGCCTGGCAATCATTATTCCTATCCGTCTCGGCTTTTAACAACGCAGGCTTCTCAATATTACCTGACACCATAGGAGAACCTGGATTACATCGTATAGCTTCAGACAGCTATCTTCTCGGCTTTGTCATGGTATTAATTGTATTGGGGTGTATCGGATGGACTGTACTAGTAGATATTTATAAAGAACGTAGATTTTCAAGATTTAGCTTAAACACTAAATTAGTAATAGTCACAACTATCGCACTATACATATTCGGTGCAGCAGTGTTCTTCCTTGCTGAATTGTCACACACAATGCTTGACGTAAACCTATGGGATAAGCTTGTGTCAGCATCATTCCATTCTATCAGTGGTCGCACAGCCGGCTTTTCTACGGTTGACTTTAGTGAAACTGGCGATTTTACAAAGTTAGTATATCCAGCTCTAATGTTTATCGGAGGAGCATCAGGATCGGTAGCTGGAGGAATAAAAGTAAATACCTTCGCTGTAATTATCGCCGTAGTAATATCATCTATCCGGAGCCGTCCTAGAGCCGAAGCGTTCGGAAGAGAAATCGCAAACGCACAAGTATTAAGAGCCATAACAGTGGCGGTACTTGGTGTAGTATTCTTGCTCCTTATCGTTCCAACACTTACAATCACAGACCCAGATATCCCATTCCTAAATTTGCTGTTCGATACAGTATCAGCATTTAGCACTAATGGCACCTCCACCGGAATCGTCCCTGATTTAAGTATTCCTGGAAAGATAATATTCATGCTAGCCATGTTTATAGGGAGATTAGGCCCACTCACATTAGCCCTAGCTTTGGTTCCCAGTGAACATACCTTATATCGTTTTGCTCAGGAACGGGTTACAATAGGCTAGTCGGAGGCGGATCATGAAAAAACAGGTGTGTGTCGTGGGGATGGGTAGGTTTGGAGCTACCGTGTCTCGCGAATTGTATCAGTCGGGACACGACGTATTGGCCCTTGACAATTCAGACACAAAAATACAAGAGATGCTTGGACAAGTCACTTATGCTGTTACCGCTGACGCAACAAACGAGTCTGTGCTTAGAGAATTAGGAGTAGATGAATTTGATGTTGGGATAGTGGCTCTAGGAAGCGAAAACATCCAAGCCAGTATATTAATCACAGTACTACTAAAAAGCCTCAGAATACCATTCATAGTCAGTCGCGCTGCCGACCAACTCCACGGAGACACTCTCGAAAGAGTAGGAGCAGATAAAGTGGTGTATCCAGAAATGGAAAGCGCCACTCGTGTGGCACATATTGATTTCAATTCGGGAGTATTAGATCACATGGCTCTAGCGCCTGGCACGGGAATAAGCAAAGTCACACCACCCGAAGAATTTCTTAGAAACACTTTAGATGACGTGGGATTAGGCGGCCCCAACAGCAAGTATGGTTTGGTTGCCTTGGCGATAAGACGTGGCCGAAATTACATATTAAATCCATCCAGAGATGAGACCATACAGCCTGGAGATCAATTGATCCTAGCGGGAAGAGACGACCGAGTCAGTCGACTTAACGATGAAGTCAAAGAACATACTAAGAATCAACAAGAGGAGTAAGATCCTTCAAACTCTATTGTAGAACTGTTGAAAATTCAGTGCCTTAATCTTTATAATCTGGCATTGCAACGGAATCTATAGGCTAGAGTTCCCATATATGCATTTTAATGGCAAACGAATTCTTGTTCCGGTAGACGGAAGCACTGCAGCAGACAATGCTTTCAGATGGGCGTGCCAAATTGCGAAACATTCTAAGGCTGAACTGCACGCTATATACGTGGATGAAATACCCCTAGACTTTCCGCTAGACACGCAATTCACTGGTGAAGATAATATCGGGGAACATATTCTTCACTCCATAGAAGAGATCGCCGATCAAGAGAAATGCAAAGTAAAAGCACAGTTGCTGAAGGCTAGGCATTCGGGGCCTGCGATAGTCTTAGAAGCTTCAGACCGGCAAATGGAGATGATAATTTTGGGATCTCCTTTCCAGAACTCAGTATCGCTAAATAGTATTTCCAATCTCGGAATATATCTTCTCCAACACGCCCACTGTCAGGTCATAATATGGCGCGAAAATTTGGAAGTATCATCGTTGAGTACAAGTTGATATGGAGGCTGTAATATATGGCGGAGGAGTTCTTGGGAAGATGTTGGTTCCGCATCTAGTACAAAGCGGTTATGACGTCACAATAATTGACTCTGATTCTGAGTTTCTCCAATCCGTGAGCCTAGACTCTTCAGTCAAGACAATATGGTTGCAAGATTCCATGATGCAAAATTATCTAGAAGACGCAAGAGTAGATATTGCTGAACTCTTCATCGCTATATCTGAAAATGACCACGCTAATTTGTTAGAAGCACAAACTGCCGCACGTATCTACAACGTGGAAAATGTCATATGCTTGGTTGAAGACCCACAATTACAGCATCTCTTTAAGGACCAAAACATCACAATCGTTGGCTCATCTTTATTAGCTATATTTCAAGACATCGAAACAAACCTGTAAAGCTGATCGAAAAATGTATATATTAATCATAGGTTGCAGCACAATCGGATATCACCTAGCAAAATCACTGCTGGCGGCAGGCCATGAAATCACAATAGTTGAGAAAGACCCTGTTCGTAGCAAGCTAATGTGGGATGAATTTGGAAGCATCGTTGTGCAGGGGGATGGTACAGATGTCCAAATATTGCAATCAGCCGGAACTTCAAGAGCTGATTCATTTATCGCAGTGACGGGATCCGATGAAACTAACCTGATAGCTTCTCAAATTGCTAAGACCAAATTTGGTGTTGAAAACACTATCGCTGTGGTAAAAGACACCAAAAATGAGCAACTATTCCATATGCTAGGCGTAGATTCCGTCATCAATTCCACTCACCATATAATTGCCAGCATAGAAGAAACTATCCCTGGAAAACCTCTCCTACATCTTGCCCAATCTAAAATACCTGGATTAGAACTAATAAGCATAGCTGTACCAGAAGATTCTTCTATAATAGGACAAGCTCTTGAGAACATAGAATTGCCTCCACACAGCTTTATCGCGATTGTTATGAAAGATAATCGTGCGGAACCTCCGATAGACAAATTGATAATTGAGGCGCATGATGAAATCGTAGCAGTCACAACACCAGACGAAGAAGCTGTTATGTACGACATATTAACTGGAGTTCTATGACTTTATCTAAAACAATAGGTTTCTTAGGGCCCATTGGTACATATACAGAACAAGCAGCTTTATTATATTCTTCTGAGAGCACTCTGACTCCTCTACCTACCATCCCAGCAATTGGAGATGCTGTAGCATCGGGAGAAACTGATCAGGGGATAGTTCCTATTGAAAACAGTCTTGAGGGATCCGTGACCTATACTCTGGATCTGCTTATCACTCAATCTGGACTCTCTATCTATAATGAAATTGTAATACCAATCGAACATTATCTGATGGCATCCCATGGAACTAAAACCTCCGATATATCTATAATCTACTCCCATCCGCAAGCCTTAGCTCAGTGTAGAACATTTTTACATTCGCATTATCCCGACGCTCAACAGGTAGCCTCGCTTAGTACAGTAGCGGCAGTTACCGATATGAAAAACAGCGGTCCTGAAGCCGCAGCTATCGCCCCTTATAGAGCCGCAGAACTTCACGACGTAGAGATAATTGGACAAAACATACAAGACAACGCTAATAATTTAACTAGGTTTGTAGTATTAAGTGGTACAGACCATCCTATTACTGGTCACGATAAAACTTCCATATGCTTTGCATTTGACTCGGATTCACCAGGCTCCTTATATAGCACCTTGGGAGAATTCGCCCATAGAACCATAAATTTAACCAAAGTGGAGTCTCGTCCAACTAAAGAGTCATTGGGCCAATACATTTTTTTGATAGATTGCGATGGACATAGAGAAGATCGCCAAGTAAAAGAAGCCTTGGACGCGATATCTTCAAAAGTAAGCTTATTGAAAATATTAGGATCTTACCCCAAATGGGATCTGAAGTAGCCTGCAATTAATATATTGCCATTATTAAGGCAAGATACGATATACCGTAGTTCCTTGGTTATTGAAAACAGTCTCTAGCAGACCGTCGGAGTCCATATTATTGAATTTTTGCAATCCATCTGGAGAGTAATGAATTCTCTCCAATTGTCCCACTACAATATATGTTACATGATAATCTTCTAAAAGCTTAAGTGCTTTGTACACCATAGTAGTATTATAAATATCACTAATAACAATCTTCCGTCTATTGATTTCCGATATGGCATTATTTCTCTGCTGCATTTGATGCCAAGGCCATCCTAGGATAGTCGGCAATCCCGTATTGGAAGATATCCGCGAACTCCAGTGATATTGTTCATCATGTGCTTCCAGTATTATTGGAGTACCCTGAACATTAGATTGCAACCAACGTATCGCACCACGATCAGAATTCAGGTCTATAGGATTATCTTGTTCTACATGATCAGCTGTAATCATATATGCAGATCCATCTAGACCTATGTACTCCGTATCAAATCTATCTTGTATTCGAGCCAAGGTACCAAATATCGGATAATTGATGCATCCCAATATAAGAACTATTACCACAAACGAAGCACATCGATATAACCATATAGCACTTGGTCTAGAATAGTGCCTTTGGAGTAGATACCACAGCATGAAACTAGCTGATAAACTATAAAATACCCATACATGAAGATAGAACTTGAATAATGTATTCATTCTACCTATATCGTTATTGAATTTTAGAAATTCCACTCCTAAAGCAATTGCGCAACCTATACCTAGGAGAATTACAGAGAATACAACTGATCTGTTCTCATAAATTTGTTCTCTTTTATTAAGTATATTCAGGATAGCCCATTCCAATATGACTAGATTTAAGCATGCCGTGTAATAACCGATGAATATGAGATATGCGGGGAAACCGATTAACACACTCAGTACGAAATATTTGATCCAGCGATTCTGTATAAAAGTTAGATATTCTAGCGATATGTGAGCTTTTATACCCTTCCCACATGTAAAGGCCCTATCGCACATAAACCACGTGATAACCGCCAAAAACAAACCGTGAATGACCAGATAGCTCGATAAGGGTGTTATCCACAAACTAAGAGATATCCCTGCCCCAAACGTCTCGTACGAATTCCAAAACGGCCAGAACGCCACGACACTTGAAGCAATTATGCAGCTTGTAATTAGAAGGAAATATAAACATTTGTACCATACAGACCCATTTCTGTAATATATTGCGACTGCGACGGTAGCAATAGCAACCAATAAATAAGATGGGTAATCCCAACTATTAATAGCCCAAAGGCTACCTATCGAGACCCCAAGAACCAATGTTATTGCCGTCACATATCTCTTACTTCCTCGCTCGATACATAGAAACAGATTCAAAAGCAAACCCAGACTTAATAATCCGAAAGGAATAACCATCATATGAGCGTGCAAATCTGCAAACAAAAAACTGAAAAATGGGAATTCAGTGATATGATACGAGATATCCGAAGGCCCAGAGTATCCAGAGGCCATCCAAAAAGCCGAACCAAACGGAATTACAGCTAAACCAGGTGGAATTACTCTACTGCTTTTCCAAAAATCAAATCCCGAATATAAATAGGTCGGATCATAGAATACCTTTAGACCTGCGGTAATAATTTGCAGCATCCCATCCAAATTCCCAATTAATGCGACAAAACAGACCCCGATGATACCAGCCATAACAGGACGTTCTAAATACTTAATGAAAGCTTTGCGGTTGTTCTCAACCCGATTAACTGGGCCACACGTTTTCGTAGCCAGGTTAAAAACAATCGAAAAAGCACCTGTCGCGGCCAAAGCAAAGAGCAACGGAACTGCCAGATTAAAAGCGGTATGTGGTGGTATAGTCGTGATCAGTAGAGGCACCGAAACTATTAAGTATCCCCAATAATAGTAATTCATAATTCCTCCAGAGAACCACGGATCGTATGGAGGGAATAAGCTTGTCCTAGCTACGGCCTGAAGATAGGCCATATCCATAGGCTTTTCGCCACCTCTGAAAGGATGCCATAAGTCCGGATTAAACATCCTAATCATTAAAAATCCTAAAAATAATGAAATAAATAGGATCTCACTAAGAGTTATCAGTCTCCATTGATCTGAAATTACAGACAGTATCTGTTCCTTGTAACGCCAGAATATTAAACCTGAAACTAGGGCTGTAACAGCGATACTAATCACTATTACTTCGCGTCCAAAACTCATCAAATTTAAGTTAACTAACATCCACGACAAGTAGGATATTAATAACAACCCCAACGTTCTGGCGAAAATGATTCCCCGGTCCGGAAGAAACCTAAATAATATAATAGCAATAGGCAACGTGATTACATATATCAATTCGACGCTTATCAACCAAATGACGGCAGCGTACTTATTCACGAAATAACTATTGCTGAATCTCTCAGACCACGTGCCTCCAGATACTTGAGTTTGAAATGTTTCCTCCTGCATCAACAAGCTAGCATTGGAATTGTCAGTCAAAGAACTTGATACCCTAGATAGCATCGTATCTATCATCGCAAACGGGAGCTTCGCGGTATTTTGGAATATCAGAACCTGTGGATGATCGTAGCCCACAACATTATCGTCCGCATATCCAAGATTAATATGTAAATGTGAATCAGAAGATTGTAACGAATCTAGAGGCTCTGGGAGTCCCACATAACTATACGGATCATCTTTCAAAGATACTCGCCACAAACTTGGATATGAATGGAACCGTTCAACTAACTCATAGCCGAGTTTGCCTTCAAATAAAAACCTATAATACTGAGCACTAAGTGGATATTTATCTTCTGCCCTCAAGGCACTAACAAAGGGCCTATAACTGTAGAAAACGAGATAATCACTTTCTGATAAATTGCGAGCGAGTTCACTAATTTTCTCTCGACTATCAGATTCATATAACGGAAACTGCCAGACATCGTAACGCTCCATACCTGGGATAAATTCATCCCAATGATTATCTGACAGGATTTTTGTTCCACTAGGGACATTTAAGTGTAGCCATTCGGATCCCTGAACAGCCGTATGAGGTTCAAGATATACTGAACTAAATGCTAGTCCTGGGAGAATGGCCAATGTAACAAAAGCACAGAATGAAATTGTAATGACGTTAGATGCATATGCGTTAGGAAAACGATGCAACGGCATCCAATGTAACACTCCCTTCAAGTATTTCTCACAATTACCGGACACTACAATGTGTCGCGCACTATCCACAATAGAAATTAGTAGCCGCGCACCAAGTAACACCATGAACGGAATTAAGCAAAACAAATAACGCGTAAAATGCACCTCGAAAGACTCTAAGAAAATCAATTGAGGGACCAACCATATCAGGATAATCGAATCGGCGAATCTAGAAGCTTTACGACGACACAACAGCACTATTGAGAAGATTACACCGGACCAAGATATCACTCCGATGGGTATACCTAACCCCCAAACCACACTCTGTTTCAACTGATATAACAACGGCATTGTGCCAACATACTGGGTCGTGAAAGGCCACATACCTGCATTCTTAGCCATAAGAGATTGAGACTTTACATCGGAATAATAAGTCCCTATATCAAGAACGGCGTACGGATTAAGAAGCACATATACACACATCGCGGATAACAGTGATATTCCCAGGTAAATAGTCAACCTTGATACAAGATAGATATACCCACGTTCTTTACTATTAGCCTGACTTATAAGGAAACAAGTCACAAATAATGGAAGAACTAAGAATACAACATTTATCTTAGGCGAAAGCGCTAATCCTAACAGTGCCCCTACAATAAGAACATCCCTTAACCGCTGTTCATCATATAAGCGAATCAGCGCCCAAAAGACAAACAAACAGAACAATGCCGAGAATGTTTCTGGGCGATAAAAATGGCTACTCTGGACGTTAATAGCTGAAGAAGCCATGAAAAATGCTGCTAGCAATCCAATCCTAGTGCTAAACAATCTACGTCCAATAATGTAAATCATACCAACAGAAGCTATATCTGCTAATGCCGACAGAATTCGCCCAGCATATCGCATGTCTAAAGCCTGAAGATCTACGAAAATTTCCAGGAAGAATCGGATAGCAACTAGCAAATAGATAAGCACACTACCTAATGGAAACCAACGCGGATTCAGTGGACTAGTATCGGGGTTGAGGAAAGTTGAGATTCCCGGCATCCCTGTTCTAACATTCGGATAATCAGAGACACAGGTTTTATAGCCTAATGCTTCGGCCAATATGCGATACATACAATCAGCACGTAGGTATAATGACCGTTCATCGGGATGAAAACCGAATCCACTATCCCAATTCAGGCCATTAAGCCTTAATAAAGCGGCAAAAAGCAGAATTCCCAGGATAATCAGGTTGGAGCCAGTAAGATATTTACGATAGCGGCCCGTGTGGTTCAATAATGCATTCCACTTGTTCATAATGTAATAAGTAGCAGGATATTAACCCCGTAAATTACAAGCCATCATATGGGCCTACCTAATTGATCTCGCTATAAACGAATCAAAAACCTTTCTGGGCAATCAACGAGCACATCTCTACCGTTCTACAAGAATATCCCCATTCATTGTCATACCAGCCCAAAATTTTGACCATACGATCTTGAATGACCATTGTAGAAAGAGCATCAAATATACAACTATGGCTATTTCCTCGCACATCTGAACTGACTATGGGGTCCTCTGTATACTGGAGTATACCTTTCAACGATCCTTCAGAAGCCGCCTGAAAAGCCTGGTTTATATCCTCGGGAGTCACATCAGCCTGCAAATCAGCCACAAAGTCAGTCGCTGACCCCACCGATGTAGGAACACGAAAAGCTATACCGTGCAATTTACCATTCAATTCAGGAAGGACTATTCCTACGGATCTTGCCGCTCCGGTACTAGTGGGAATGATATTTTGCGCTGCTGCTCGAGCCCGTCTCAAATCTGAATGTCGCCTGTCCAGGATGGACTGATCGTTAGTATAAGAATGAATTGTCGACATCAATCCTTTTTCTACACCGAAATTTTCATGCAGAACTTTTACCATGGGGGCAAAACAATTAGTAGTACAGGAAGCATTAGATACGATATCATGCTCTTTCGGATCATATAGTTCGTCATTAACACCAAGCACCATAGTCAAATCTGGGTTTTTAGCCGGAGCAGATATCACAACCTTCGAAGCTCCAGCATCAATATGACCTCTCGCTTGCTCTGAATCTGTGAATTTGCCAGTACATTCAACCACTATATCGACACCATATTCCGACCAAGGAATATCTTTCGGTAATTTCTCAGAAAACACTCGGACAGGATTACCATCTATTACTAGATCATCATTGTCCGACTCAACTGTACCTTTAAAAACGCCAAAGCTACTATCGTATTTCAATAAATGAGAGTTGGTCTCAGGATCAGATGTCCCATTAACGGCGACTATCTGCAAATCATTGACTTGATTCTCAAATGCAACACGAGTCACTAACCTACCGATTCTTCCGAAACCATTAATACCTACTCGGGTTACCAATTTTAACCTCCGGCATCTTCAACATCTTAATGCACTAATCCCATCTATATAGTGCGTGTCAATTAAACGATATGG
>JAPNTN010000103.1:0-2710 GCA_027249445.1 Dehalococcoidia bacterium
GCCCTAAACAATCACACTAATCAAGAGTTTTATTCGTCATACCTATATTTGTCGATGGCTTCATATTGTGAATACATCAACTTGCCTGGATTTGCCCATTGGATGAAAATACAGAGCCAAGAAGAATATACACATGCCATGAAGTTATTTGACTTTGTCAATGACCGAGATGGTAGAGCTGTTTTGCATCCTATATCACAGCCGACAATAGAGTTCGAATCTATCCAGGACATAATGCAGAGTACCCTTGATCATGAGCGCCATGTAAGTGCTCTGATTAACGAACTGTACGGCGTGGCAGTGGAAGAAAATGACGTCGCCACTCAAATACATCTCCAATGGTTTATAACCGAACAAATAGAAGAAGAAAAAACAGCGGATGATTTGGTTCAGCAGCTAAAGATGATAGACGGACAAGGGGACGCACTCCTATTGTTGGACAGAGAACTTAGTACTAGAACCCTCGAAGCTACTGAATAGATACCAATCGAGTAAAAAGTGTAGATGGTCATAAATATATGGGAATAACCTATACCGGCCTAAGCTTAGAAGGCAAAGTAGCACTTGTTACAGGTTCTGCCAGAGGTATCGGCGAAACATTGGCTGTTGGATTAGCCCAAGCTGGTGCGGATGTGGCTATCTCCGATCTTGAAGAACGTCTATCCGATGCACAAGGCGTACAGCACAACATAGAACAATTAGGACGACAGAGTAACAGCTACGTACTCAATGTCCAGAACGTTTCTCAGATACAAGAATCCATCAATAGAATAGTTAAAGATTTCGGACGCCTCGATATTCTTGTAAATAATGCTGGCATACGCCAACGCCAGTCAGCATTAGAAGTCACTGAAGAGAATTGGGATGCAGTAATGGCTACTAATCTCAAAGGGACATTCTTCTGCGCTCAAGCTGCAGCCAAGCACATGATTCCACAAGGATTCGGGAGAATTATAAACATTGCGTCACAATTTTCATTAGTAGGGGCAAAAAACAGAGCAGCCTACTGCTCTAGCAAAGGCGGAGTAGCCAGTCTCACACAAGTATTAGCTCTAGAATGGATTGAACACGGGATCACTGTCAATGCTATTGGGCCAGGACCAACAGAAACACCTGGACTGCTGCAAGCAGACACAAGAACACAACAAGAATTAGCCCAAGATTTGTCTGAAAATATGCCACTAGGGAGGCGTATGAACGCAAAAGAACTAATAGGAGCCGCTGTCTATCTAGCCAGTCCTTCCGCAAGCGCTACGAATGGTCATTTACTAATCGTAGATGGCGGATGGACATCCAGATAAACTCTATACATAGGTTTCTTTAGGAGGATGTATTGCCAGAAGAAATCACTAATGACAAAAATAATGCTCTCTTGGAAAATCTGCTGACGATAGCAAAGCTACACTGGCCCGCGGCGCGTATAAGCGAAATGGAGCCTCAGATAGTTCAAACAGTAAAACATCTAGAGCAGATAATTCAGGACATTCCAGATTCTGAACTAGAACCCTAGCATCTCCGGTAAAAACACCAAATTACTGGCTTTAGTACGAATAGAATTATTGAGGTGAGTCATGCCAGATGCCTATCGCCTAAGTATCACAGAAACGACCCGAGAAATACAAAATAAGAACCTGTCCCCAGTATCTTTAGCAGAAACCTTGATTAACAGGATAGATAAGCTAGACCCAGAATTGAAGGCTTGGGTTACTGTCGACAGAGAAGACGTCATCGGTCAAGCAAAGCAAACAGAACTGGATCAAGAAAGAGGAATAATAAAACCGCTCCAGGGAGTTTCTGTAGGCCTCAAAGACATCTTTTACACCGCCGGCATGCGAACTAGTGCCTGTTCAAGAATACTCTCAGAATTTGTGCCAGATTACGATGCTACTTCCGTAGCCAAGTTAAAGGCAGCAGGAGCCATGATAATAGGGAAAGCTGTCACTACTGAATTCGCTTCCAGCGATCCATCACCCTCACTAAATCCCTGGAATTTGAACCACACGCCTGGAGGGTCAAGTAGTGGGTCTTCCGTTGCTGTGGCGACAGGTATGTGTACCGCTGCGCTAGGGTCACAAACTGGAGGGTCCACATGTCGTCCTGCAGCATACAACGGTATAGTCGGTCTAAAACCCACATACGGCAGGGTAAGTAAACACGGGGTCGTACCTTTGAGCTGGTCATTAGACACAGTTGGGATATTAGTTAGGTCCGTCGAAGATGCAGCCTTAATGTTGCAAGTAATGTCTGGTCATGACCCACTAGACCCACATTCTGCCAATGAACCAGTGCCGAATTTCGTTGAACAAATGAACCGTAGCAAGCAAAAACCTGTGATAGGACTAATTAAAGATTTTTTCTTTGAACATTCCACTCCAGAAGTAGCGTCGCATACTGAACAGGTAGCTCAAGAACTTGCTTCCGCTGGAGCAGAGATTCGGGAAATAACGTTGCCAGATAGCTTCAGATCATCTCACGCGTGTCAAAGAATAGTAAGTAATGTCGAGGCTGCCGCTTTTCACCGAGAGTGGTATAAACAAAGAGCAGACGAATACGGCCCAAAAATACGGGGGAATATCGAGATGGGAATGCTCATCTCTGGTATAGATTATTTACAAGCGCAACGGCTACGCAGACAATTTAGAACAGACATGGTAAACATGCTAACCGGGATAGACGCTCTCCTAATGCCCACAACTCCCACTCCTGCTCC
>JAPNTN010000104.1:0-16497 GCA_027249445.1 Dehalococcoidia bacterium
ATGGATGCACCAATAGCGCCATTGTAAATCCTATTATATCTATATACTAGACCTAAGATATGCGTACGTAGACCTACCACTGTAAATTGCTCTATCAGCTAACGATTTCTCTATTCTGAGCAGCCGATTATACTTGGAAACTCTATCTGATCTAGCGGGAGCGCCGGCTTTGATTTGGCCTACGTTCCACGCAACTGACAAATCAGCAATTGTGGTATCTTCAGTCTCACCAGACCGATGGCTCATCACCGCTCCCCAACCAGCCTGTCTAGTCATCTGAAGGGCTTGGTATGTTTCTGTCAGAGTGCCAATTTGATTCGGCTTAAGTAAGACAGCATTGCTCGCGTTCATATCAACACCATCTTTTATCCTAGCTATATTAGTAACAAACAGATCGTCCCCGACAAGTTGAACACGGTCTCCCAGACTTTGGTGCAATGATACCCATCCTTGCCAGTCATCCTCATCTAATCCATCTTCTATACTAAGGATAGGATATTCCGATACCCACTGTTCATATAACGCAATCAACTCTGCCGAGGTTAGATATCTACCTTCTTTCTCTAATCCATATAGACCATCTGCCTTATTAAACAACTCGGAAGCAGCAACATCTAATCCTATAAACACCTGATTCCCCGGTGAATACCCTGCTTTTTCAATAGCTTTCACAACTAGTTCGATAGCTGCACGATTTGAAGGCAGTGAAGGCGCAAATCCACCTTCATCTCCAACATTTAAATTATGTCCTCCTTCTCTCATCAGGGCTTTTAGGGCTTGATACACTTCTACACCACACCGTAGGGACTCTGAAAACGTCGGGAGACCTACCGGCAACACCATAAACTCCTGGACGTCAGTAGAGTTCGAAGCATGTCGCCCTCCGTTAAGGATATTGAGCATAGGCACAGGCAAGCTAACAACTCCATCCTTAGAAAGCCATTTCCATAAACCATCCCCAGCAGAATGTTGACTAGCAGCAGCTTGAGCTACCGCCATAGAAACAGCTAATATAGCGTTAGCTCCCAAGCTTGATTTATCAGAAGCACCATCTAGTTCCAACATTCTATTATCTATAGTCGCTTGATCATCGGCACTGAGACCTATGATTCCAGGCGCCAAGACCGAATCAATATTTTGGACGGCCTGTAACACACCATTACCACCAAACCTCAGTGGATCGTGGTCTCTTAACTCAAGGGCCTCATAGGCTCCTGTGCTAGCACCAGACGGAACAATAGCTGTCGCGAAAGCGCCACCGGATAATGTTACCTTTGCTTCTACAGTGGGGTTTCCTCTAGAATCCAAAACTTCATTGGCGAGCACCCCGGTTATCACGAAATCTTTAGATAAATAAACCATGCTAGTGAACCTTTCTATGAGTATATTCGGGTAGATGCCGCTGATATAGCTTTCTCTACCGCATCTACAGCATCAACAGCATTTATAATTCCGGGCTCAACCGGGTCTCCGTCACCTTTTACAGTTAATGGCCAGCTGCTAAGACCGATTACAGGGATATTTTCACTAAGAGCGTGGGCAATTTCAGACAAAGTACCAAATGCACCTCCCACAGATATGACAGCCTCCCCTGTATTCACGACTATAACGTTCCTTGAATAGCCCATAGTAGTTACTATAGGTATATCCACATATTGGTTAGCATCACGTGAGGATTGGCCAGGAAGAATTCCTATAGTCATTCCACCTTCAGACTTAGCTCCCTTGCAAACTGCCTCCATAACTCCGCTTAGCCCTCCACAAACCACTGTTACAGACCTTTTTGCCAACTCTCTGCCGACGGCCTCCGCCAGGGAATAATGTTCAGGTTTAGCACTACTATTACCAATAACAGCAATGATCATAAGATCCACAATCCATATTATTTGAATAAAGTTCCTGAAATAGACTGTTAGGTTGCGTTAAAGCCCACAACTCAAGAACAATCTTAACTAAGCCCTATAAGAGCTTCGCTAGCACACTCTATGATTTCTAACAAAGGCCCAGGATAAACTCCCAGCCATATTACGAGAATCAGTCCTATTCCTAAGACTAAGGTGGTTGAAAAAGACGTGCGCGGCAGGGATACTGTTCCTGAAGCTGAAATCACACCGTGAGCATCATCCGGACTGGAATGGCCAGAATTGTCAGAGCCTTCAATATACATCTGACGTATTATTTGCAAGTAATAGTAGAGTGATATCAAGCTGGCTAATATTGCAACTCCCGCAAGCCATAAGAAACCAGAACTAGCAACAGCAGCGAACAAATAGAACTTAACTGTAAAGCCAGCAAATATTGGAAGACCTGCCAGAGAAAATAAACCAATAGCGATTGCAGCTGCTAACAACGGTTGCGAATCTGCCAATCCCCTCAGACTCGCTATATCGTCATTACCTGTGGAGTTGAAGAAAGCAATTATTGCAGCAAATACCACCATATTAGTAACTGCATATCCTACAAGATAAAAACTGACGCTATTTGCAGCAACCAGCGAGTCAGTCGAAAGAACTGTAACACCAGCCAATATATATCCTATATGACCAATACTTGAATACGCCATTAACCGTTTCATATTAGTCTGCGCAAGGGCAACTAAATTACCTGCTAGCATAGATATTGCTGCCAGGACAGCGAAAATTATCTGCCATTCTTGCCACAACGATTCTGCAACAATCATGCCTTCACATACGAATCTCAACACCAAGGCAAAAGCCGCAGTTTTTGATGCTATCGCCAGATAAGCCGTTACGGGAAGTGGCGCGCCCTCATAGGTATCCGGTGCCCACATATGAAATGGAACGATAGACAACTTAAACCCTAATCCAACGAAGATTAGAGCAACACCTACCCACAACGCAGGAGACAGGTCTGACGTTCCTGACAAAATCATCCCGATATCCGCAAACTTAGTGACGCCGGTCGCGCCGTACAACATACTCAAGCCGTAAAGCAATACAGCAGACGAAAATGCCCCTACAATAATGTATTTAAGCCCAGCTTCATTAGATTTCGAATTATTCAATGAATACGCTACCATGACATACAAGCTAAAACTCAGAAGCTCTAATGCTATATACGCAGTCAGTAGCTCTCTTGACTGGACCATGATATTCATACCCAGTACAGAAAAAAGAAGAAGTCCATAAAATTCTCCTTGATGGGAGAGATGCTGTTTAATGTATTGCGCAGAACTAAGTATGATAAATACAGCAATCAACAAAAACACTATCTTGAAAAACAGCGAAAAAGCATCTACGGCTAATAGTCCACCATATAGGGAGATATTAACCCCTGGCAACATCATCATGCTTACTAATGCCACAAGAACGAGGCCGCATATACAGATAATCGGCAGTATCGCTTTCTTATCATCTGGCAAAAACAAGTCTACAGCCAATACAAACAATGCTAATCCAGCCAGAATAAACTCAGGTGTTAGTAAATATATATTTGCAGTTAATCCAGACAAAATGCTCCTATAGACCTTGTAGGACTGAGTCCACACCTATATTTATAACTCTAACCAATGGAGCAGGCCATACTCCTACTACTATCAATATTGCAACAAAAACAGCACCTACAGCTTTTTCAATTGGACTAGAGTCAGGGAGGTCATCCCATCTTGGATCCGCTTCTCCAAAAAATGTTTTAGCTAAGAGACGCAACATATAGACTGCTGTAATAGCAGCGCCAATTACGGCTAATACAGCGAGAGGCAGATAAGTCCGAAACACCCCGACAAAAACCATAAATTCAGCTATGAATCCACTCAAACCCGGCAACCCTAAAGATGCCAGCCCAGCTATGGCGAAAAAGCAACTTGCAGTACCCATTCGCTTGATTAAACCGTTTAAAACATTTGTGTCCCTGATATGAGTCCTCTCGTAAATCGATCCCACCATTGCAAACATGAGAGCCGTCATTATGCCATGCGAGAACATCTGGAGTACCGCACCGGTTACTCCAACAGGATGAAGAGTAGCAATACCCATAATCACATAACCCATATGACTAACACTAGAATATCCGATAACATACTTTAAATCATGTTGGGATATAGCAGATATAGCACCGTACACAACATTTACGGTTCCCAAGATTATCAAGATAGGCATCCAGGCCGAAGCCCCTTCGGGTAGAAGAATCACGCCTACCCTGATAATACCGAAAGCGCCTAATTTCATTAGAACGCCAGCATGCAACATACTAACGCCCGTAGGTGCCGCCACGTGACCATCAGGAGACCATGTATGGAACGGCCAGAGTCCTGCCAGAATACCAAATCCGATCATAAATAACGGAAATACCCATCTCTGGAATTCGTGGCTGAACGCGCCTTCTTTTGCTAATTCCCCGAGTTCAATCATATTGAACGTTGGGGACCCAACATTAGCAGATTGAGCATACAAAGCCAGAATACCTACCCATATCAGTACACTCCCACCAACGAGAACTAACATGAGCTTCATAGCACCATACTCTTTGGTTCTTAGGAAAGTCCCAAAATCAGTACTGCTACCCCAAACCCCAATGAGCAGATACATGGGCAATACTGCTAGTTCGTAGAAGAAAAACAGGAAGAACAGATCCTGTACTGCAAATACACCAAATACCCCAGACCCTAAAGCTAGTAGCAACACGAAAAAGTCGCGTGACCTGTGTATTATAGTTTGAGATATAAGTACTGCCCCTAGTAGGACAATACCATTCAGGAGTACTAGTGGTGCAGCTATACCATCTATTCCCAGAGCCAGACTAATATTTACTGGATCGCCTATCCAGTCGTACGTACGTGCAAACTGATATCCACCTTCGGTATAATCGTACCCAACGAAAGCTATGATGGACAAAATACATGTCACTGCAGATACCGCGATAGCAAAGTACCAAACTGGCCTTGGATTATCCTTAGGGAACCCCATAGCCACTATCGCAGCAATCAGAGGAATCAATATAAGTGATAATAGTATTATTTCGTTTATTGCAGCCATATATTAATCAACGGACCTCAGCCACCACATTACACCCAGCACTATCGTACCGAGCATAGTACCCAAAGCATAGGAATATACATGTCCCGTAATGTGCATTTTCATTGATATTCCCACTTTTTTCACAATCCATCCTGGACCATTAACACCGATATCGTTGACTATAACGCGGTCAAATAAACCCAGGAGCCTGGCACTTGTTAAGACGATAGTTTCAACTATCCATTGATAACATTCATCCAAGTAATATTTATTTTCAACTATCTTATGCAACCAATTGAATTTGGCCCTTGTAGAATCCAAAGAGATACGTTTTCGTGCGTATATAAAATACGCCAGGACAAACGCTAATACAGCCAAAATAGTAGACAATCCAGCTATCCATGGTACTAAGTGAAAGTGAAGTTGTTTCTCAAAATAAACAAGCGTCCCTATTCCGTTAAAACTACCTGGCCAATCTAGGCTGACTAACCCAAACACTAGAGCAAACACCCCAAGTATCGACATTGTCACCGCCATACTCATAGGGGCGTCATGAGCATGCTCATGTTCGGGATTCAGCTTTCCAAAGAAGACTGCAAACATTGCCCTGCCCATATATAGAGCACTCATAAAAGCAACCATAAATGTCAGAACAATAAAAACTGGCGGTAAGTGCTCACTAACTGCAATTAGGATTTCATCCTTACTCCAGAACCCAGATAGTATAGGGATTCCACCGAGAGACAACGCGCCAATTGAAAATAGAAGAGCCGTTAATGGCATAACTTTTCTCAAGCCACCCATTTTCCTGATATCCAACTCGTCGATACTATGCATGACACTGCCAGCCCCCAAGAAAAGCAGTGCTTTTGAAAACCCATGGGCTAACAAATGGAATATGGCAGCCGTATAACCAAACGCACCGAGTGATAACATCATCAAGCCCAAATGACTAATAGTTGAGTAGGCCAATATCCTCTTAAGATCAGTAGCGGTCAAGGCGATGGTTGCCGCTCCAAATGCAGTTATCAATCCGATCCAAGCTACGACTGTCAAAGCATCGCCAGACGCAACGAATATCGGATACGAACGTGCTACCAAGTACACTCCGGCTATGACCATAGTAGCAGCGTGAATTAAAGCACTGACCGGAGTCGGACCTTCCATAGCATCAGGCAACCAAACATGCATAGGAAATTGAGCGGATTTTCCTGCAGCTCCAGCGAACAGCAACAACGCAGCAACCGTGGCTGTAAGTTGACTCATCGAACCATTGTTCGCTGCCTCAAAAGCAGCAACCATACTAAAACTACCCACTTCACTCCAAAGCAGAAGTATTCCAATAAGAAGGCCTACATCACCTAATCTAGTAACTATAAATGCCTTCTTAGCAGCCTCTCGCGCGGAGGGACGTTCAAACCAAAATCCGATCAGCAGATACGAACAAACGCCAACTAGCTCCCAGGCAACGTACAAGAGAAGGAAATTATCGGCCAGCACCAAGGTAAGCATAGAGGCTGCGAACAACGCATGGAACGCATAATACCAACCAAACCTAGGATCTCCATGCATATATCCCAGTGAATAAATCTGCACCATTAAGGCCACAATGGTTATCAACCCTAGTATCAGCACAGTCAGGGGATCTAAAAGCATTCCCCAAACTAGTCTTATCCCATCAGATGAATCCCCTACGAAACTCCCAGCCTCGAACCAGTCTATAGAATATAGGCACGTCAGGGATTTGGTGAACTCACTGATCCCACATCCGTTCGTGCTGCTTCCAGATTGCAAGAAATCCACAGCTACGATTGCAAACACTATTATCCCGCCCAGCATCGCCAAAATAGCTAGAAATGCTCCTTTGGCCGGCAATCGGGAGCCAAACAGAACTATCAAAGGGACGGCAATAAAACTAAAAACGGGAATCAACCACGCCCATTCCATGTTAACTCAGCACCTTCAGAGGGTCACAGAAATAAAATTGATATGGTACTGTGACTTTCTCTATCGATCTCTCATACCGTTCGTCTATCCAATATGAACGACTAGAAAACCCGAATATATGCAATCTGCTCTCTTTATAACTATCCAACTCTAAACTACCATTTCATAACATTGATTTGACTAACATCAACGGTTCCACGGTTCCTAAATATACGAAGTATTATCGCCATGGCCAATCCTACTTCAGCGGCGGCTATTGTGATAATAAATATGGCGATTATATGGCCGTCAAAATTAGCAAAGTGTCCTAGTCCTTCTCTATGAGCTGCCACGGCTATTAAGTTTATGTTTGCAGCATTCAACATTAATTCGATTGACATTAGGATTAATACAGCGCTTCTTCTAACCAGGACACCATATGCTCCAAGCCCAAAGAGTATCGCACTTAATATTTGAAAATATACTAGTGGCATCATACTAATTACTATCCTCTCCATCAGACCGGGCTATCACAATAGCCCCAATTAAAGCCACTAAAAGTACTAGAGACGCTATCTCAAACGGGATAGCCCATGTAGTAAACAATGAGTTTCCTATTGCGCTGAAGTCAGCATGCTGGGGACCTACTACCGTGTCCGCCGTTTGCCAAAAAGACATCCCTAATACCCCTATGAGCACGAGGGAACATATTGCCGCTATAGGCCACAATCTATTATCGGATATCCTTGGGTAATCTGAAGACCTAGTCATCATTATTGCGAATAACAACACAATCACCACTGCGCCACCATAGATGAGCACTTGGACCAATGCTAAAAATTCGCTAAACAAAATTAGATAAATTCCAGCGGTGGCCATTAACGAGACTAGCAAGAATAGCGCAGCATGAACAATATTTCGAGAAGCTACTACCCCTAGCCCTCCCAGCAAAGCCATGCCACTCAAAACCAAAAACAATATTGTCATGACAATCTACCTAATATCAGCAGTGGCCGATGGAATATTTTCGTGAAGCCCAATGTACGACGTATCACTTCCTTAGCTTCCCTCTGCCACTACATCTTCAGATTCTTTTTTTTGCTTTTCTATCACTGAGGGTGGAATCCAATCCGTTTCAGACTGATACTTCTTTCCAATCTCCAACAACTCAGGCAAATTAACTCTGTCACCATTTCTAGAATAGGTGCTCATCTCATGCTCGTGACTCATAACAATCGCGTCAAAATTACACAGTTCAACACAAATCCCACAGAGAATGCAACGATTCAAGTTTATCTCGAAATAATCAACTATTTTTCGCCTAGAACTCTTGCCTTCTTCGTTTAGCGGATTATCTTTCATACTAGCCGACATACACTGGGTTGGGCAGTTCCTGATACATACCATGCACCCAGTACAAAATGGTTCTGGCACTTCTTCATCCCAGGTTAAGGCAGGGAATCCCATGAATCTATCTCTTACCGGAGTCGGCTTCTTGGGATATTCCTGTGTAATAGGCTTCCTAATCCCTTTCATAGTTGAACCCAATGTAAGCATCAGCCCTTTCAAACTGTTCAACATTACTAAATCCTCGCACCGTCATTTACGTTACGGTTCCTCTTCTGTTCGGCCTGACGAGCTCTGATTTCTTCCACCCTTCTCGCAGGGCCTTTTACCCGTTGATATATAAAATAGCTAACCACAAGAAGACCTAACAATGACATACAAGTCAATGTCCATGGTGGTAGATTATAGAACAAATATATAGCCGTTATAACGATAGTGTAAAAAGCGAGTGGAACCATTACTTTCCAGGCAAACGCCATTAGTTGATCTATTCTCAATCTCGGGAAAGTTCCTCTAACCCAGAACACTACTAAGACAATTCCGTAAACTTTTATTAAGAACCATACTATCCCAGGCAATACAGGACCAAGCCAACCACCTAGGAAGAATATAGTTATCATAGTTGCTATTGCAAAAGTGTTGATGTATTCAGCTAAAAAGAAAACTGACCAGTGCGCCCCACTGTACTCCACAAACGGCCCACCAGATATCTCGGACTCTGCATGGTATATATCGAAAGGTGTTCTACCCACTTCCGCCAGGCCGGAAATGAAAAATATGACCAATCCCAGGGGTAATATCAAGCCGTATATCAATGGGTTTTGATCGGCCACAATCACTCTCAAATCTAGCGACTGAGACAACATTCCAACCGCGACTACAACCATTATTATAGGGATTTCGTAGCTAATAAGTTGAGCTGCAGAACGCAGTCCACCAATGACGCCATATTTATTAGCAGATCCCCATCCAGCTAGGACCAGCCCTAGTATCCCAAAGACGGATACAGCTGTGATATAGAGTAATCCCAGTTCTAGATTCTGAATTCCTATAGTTTCTGTTATAGGTATAGTTACCCAGACCATGAAAGCCGATACAACCACTATCACTGGGGCAATCCAGAAAATGGCTTTGTCTGACGCGCTGGGTAAAATATCTTCTTTGAGCACCAATTTGACTGCATCTGCAATAGGTTGTAATAGCCCGAACGGCCCTGTCCTTGTAGGACCCAGACGTCTCTGCAACCTTCCGAGTGCCTTTCTTTCTAACCAAGTCAGAGACAATACTATGAACGACAAAACACCAAACAGTATTCCGAGTGCGGTCACCGTACTCTGGACATCAGAAATTGTTATGTAAAGTACAGGGTTGACCATAAACTACCTGTCTACCTCACCCAAAACTATATCTAACGACCCCAAAATCACTACCGAATCTGCTATCCACGAGTCTTTTAAAAGCCTCTCCAACGCTGACAGGTTACAAAAAGAAGGCGGGCGCACCTTTAATCTATACGGGCGGTCAGTCCCGTTACTCACCAGGAACACACCAAGTTCACCACGAGGATTCTCCGCCCTGACGTAAACTTCTCCGGCTGGAGGTCTTATCAGTCTTCGTCCTAACGAAGATGTCACTGGACCGTCTGGAATCTGTTCAAGAGCTTGCTCCACAATACTCAACGATTCATACATCTCTTGGACTCTGACCCAATGCCTGTCCCAACAATCACCATCAAGACCTATTGGTACCTCAAATTCAAACCTATCATAAACAGAGTACGGTTGTGCTTTTCGAACATCGTAATCCACTCCGCACCCGCGGAGACACGGACCGGTCAAGCCGTATTCAATTGCCTCGGATTTACTGATAGTGCCTATATCTTTCAGACGTGACAGAAAGATTTCATTGAATGTTAGTATTTTATCGCTTTCCTCAACATCCTCTCTAAGCAGAGGCAACAGGTCAGAGATTAACTGACCAAAGTTATCTGGCAAGTCTTCCTTAAGCCCACCAATCCTGAAATAATTGTGCATCATTCTCGCGCCAGAAATTTCTTCGAACAGGGCCTGTATCCTCTCCCTCCCGCGGAACGCCATCATAGTAGGCGTCATAGCACCTGCATCTAAACCAATGGTTCCCACGTAGAGAAGATGACTTGCTATTCTATTCAACTCACACAATATTACTCTGACATACTCGGCTCGCTCGGGGACTTCCAAATCCATCAATTTCTCAACAGCCTGACAATAGACCAACTCGTTATTAAAGTTAGCGAGGTAATCTAGTCTATCGAACAAGGTTATTATTTGATGATATTGCTCACCTTCACAAAGCTTCTCTGAACCTCTGTGGAGATATCCGATATGCGGCTGCACACTGGTAATTTTCTCTCCATCTATACCTAGGACCATCCTGAACACGCCATGCGTGGATGGATGTTGCGGGCCCATGTTGAGTAGCAAATCAACAGAGTTCGGATTGTTTCTTGATTCAGTTACAACTTCAGGCATATTCCTGACTTCAAACCTCAATTATGCTGTTATTTTCAGGGTACGTTATCTATACGAATCTTATCTCAGGTTCTTTAGGCGGAGTGACCAAACTACTCATCCACACTTTGTCATCGTCATAGAACCCTGCTTCGATAAGAACCTCATCCAATATTCCGAGACCTTCACAGTCTTCCAGATAAATTCCTATTTCCCTACGAAGAGCCTTCCTCGCTTTCTCCGCTGTATCCCCAAATCCAGTTATCAACAACTCAGGGCAATATGCTTCGTGGTTGTTTCCTAGATTGGACTCTTCAATTTGATAAACAATGCTGTCCACTTCAACGCACCTAAAACATCATGCTAAGTCTTCTAAGAATTCTAAGTGAATTTCTGTTTCGTCCCTGACATCCACAAACCCTATTACACTAAGGGAATAGCCTAGAGTCCCTGCTGTATCTTGGAATTCTATCCACGATCTGACAACATGGACTAACTCTTCGCGAACAATGTCCAGAGACTCTCCAGAAGACTCTAGCCCAAGGTCTGACAAACCTGACCAATATACGCCATCAACCAGTCGTGTTTCTGCTTTTAGAGTAATAGAGTCTGACATTTATTTAGAACTCCTGATATTCATGGAAATCATACTCTTTCCTGCCTGGGTGCCCTTCGAATTCGTCATACAAAAGAAGTGGGCTTAAATCTGAGTTACCAGAGAATGCCACCCCAAACAGGTCATGAGCTTCTCTTTCGTACCAGTTAGCTGCTGCCCACAATTTCGTTACAGATTGAATTTCCAATGCTTCAGATGGGACGTCGGCTTTAATCACTAAGAACTCCTCTTGCCCCATTGAGTGCAAAAAGTACACTATCTCCAGATGAGACTCATAGTCCACGCAAGTCAAACAGTGCAACATAGCTAGATCAATTCCAGCAGTATCTTTAAGTAACTCACACACAGGGAGGACACTATCTGGAGATACCTTAATCTGGGGTACATCTTTCATCGCACCCATTTCAGGGGAGTATTGTGAGAGCACTCCACATACCGTTTCCAGAAACTCCTGAGACTTTTGAGTCAAGTGACTGAAGTCAGGCTGGGTTACTTCGGACGCATCCTGATTATGATCGGCTGCCACTTCTCTTAGCATCCTCCATAATCTTGTCTTGAAGTTTTAGTATCCCGTAGAGCAGCGCCTCTGGTCTCGGGGGACATCCTGGAACGTAGACATCTACCGGAATTATATGGTCAACGCCCATTACGACCGAATAAGATCTGTAATATGGTCCACCGTTGGTAGCACAGCTTCCCATTGCTATTACCCATTTGGGCTCAGGCATCTGTTCATATAGCAGCCTGATTGGTTCCGCCATTTTCTTAACTACTGTGCCGGCTACTATCATCACATCAGACTGCCTCGGAGATGGCCACGTAACCACCCCAAAACGGTCAAAATCGTGATGAGCCATATAGGTCGATATCATCTCTATAGCGCAACATGCCAATCCGAAACTCAGAGTCCACAACGATGACTTACGAGCCATACCAATAAGCTGTTCCTTGCTCGTAGTTATAACACCAGGCACTTTACCAGCAATGGCCTGATCTACTAAGCTTGGAGCAGGAGTGTTTCCTTGTCCTAGGATTATTTCTGCCATTCTAGAACTCCCTTCTTCCAAGCATAGATTATTGCAAAGAACAAGACTCCCAGGAACATTACCATTGCGTAAAACGGCACTACATTGCCCAAATCCCGTTGTTCTAAGAAGACTACTGCCCATGGGAATAGGAACACCGCTTCAACATCAAAAATCAGAAATAATATGGCGAATATATAGAACCTAATATTTAGGTTGGACCATGAATACGGCGTTGCAGGGATACCACATTCATAGGTGCTAAGCTTTATATCGGAATGCCTTCTTGATGACAAGAGCCGCGAGGCGGCAAACATACCCCCGATCGCCATTAATCCAATAATTACGGAAAAGGCAACAGCCACCCAATTCTGCGCGTACAAGTGAACATCAAACGGCTGCAATATAACACCTAGTCAAAAAGAATGAATCGAATGCCGCTATACGGTGTATAGCTCTAGTCTCCCGCTGAAAAGATAATATCATCGGCGTAAAATTAGTGTCAATGAAAACTGAATACACAACTAGTGAGAATAAGTAATACATTTCCGTAATGCAAATACCTCTCACACTAATAAGTCAGGATATGCCACCGTCTTTGTTCCGCAATTCGGTAGAAGATATATCGACTCGAAATTGATCCTCAGAAATACCACCAAACAATCTTTCAAATCCCTTAGGTATATCAACATCTGACACCGATTGAAAGACACCATTCTTCTCGCGACCAGCTACTAAAAACTTTGTTCCGCTAGCTGACATCTCACATAACTTTGAAAACATAAAGTCAATATCATCTGAGTAGTATTTGGGATCAACTAAACGAACTGCGGTATCCCAACCTAAAATGAATGTAGTCCCAGGGAACAATAGAGCTTTCTTGTAAAAAGTTTCAGCACGGGTTAAGACAACAGAAGAATACCCTCTAAACTGAGCTAACCGATCTATAATCTCATCCTTAGTTAGAGGGGGTTTATCAACATTTTCAACTGATATCTCAAATACCACCGGATATCCCGAATGGTTATGAGCAACTTCGGACAATAACTTGTGACCCGCATGCAACGGGCGAAACGAACCCGGATATATACATTGAGGCACATCAAAAGTAGGAGTCATATCACCATTAGGATTGACCATCACCTTATCAACATCACCCGACAATAGCCTGTCAATTGGATCACTATGACTAAAATAAGCAATCTTGGGAGTTTCATGTGCGTCAGAACCTATGTCTATCTGACTATCAATTCCTGAAACCTGGGCCAACATGTTTATCACCGCCTTGCTAAGGACCATCTCTTCACCCAATCTATCCCTAGCCCCTTTATTCAAGACAAGGTCAAATTGATAAACTCCAGAGGCTGTCCAAGCGGCTATACAGCCACGATGATCACCTCGTTTAGTCCGATCAGTCGCTATTGTGGCAGTACATGCCAAACCTATAACAGGCGATGTATCATCCAACAGATTATTCGCCCTATTAAAACAGGCTCTAGCCATAGCTACAGCTGTTTCAGAACATACGTATTGGGCTGGTTCCTCTCCCAACAGGTCAACCATCGACATACGCCCGTAAGGAATCACGACTTCCAGCAAGCTGCGTGAAGCACCAGACACACTGAGCAACAATGCCACCGCTTGAGTCCCCGCTCCTGCCACAGCTAAGACTGCCTTATGTGGTGACGCGTGTATTTTTTCAATTAGAGATAATAACTCATTCATTTGCAGCTCCCTCAGTACAAAGGACTACTCCAGCCTAAAACCTCATTGATTCTTTGGATATTGAGATCTGTGATTTGACCAATGCATCCCAATGATCGTTTAGTTCGCGTGACAATGCACGTCTAGCTTGATTCCAATACAATGGTTCCTTAGAATCGTTAGCAGTACCAGAGACAACCGCTCCCAGAAAGCATGTCATATCCCCAGCGTCCATTGAATCTACTATCTTAATTTCAAAATGACCCCATGTGTCTGCCAATATGGGGCAACCATTGACTCCAGTTTCATAAACGACACCATCAAACTTATTGGTATCTTCGCCGGATACAAATCCAAAGATAGGTATCATTTCAACTTGATTATCAGATAAAAAGTTAACAGTGCAAAATCCACTATCTAAAATCAAAGCATGACTAAAATTAGCTTTGTAAATCTGTACTAGGACTCTCGGCATATCCGGAACAATAGATGCAGCACTAACTGAAACGGCAACTTGACCGTTTACACGCCCCTGAAAATTAGAGGTAACAACAGTCACGGGAGACCATAACCTTGTCATCACCTTAGATACATCCACGCTTAATCACCTTGTATAATCCAATTTTACTAATAAACCGATTCTATGTTACCCAAGTTGAGTCTAGCATCCAGCATCTTAGCAGTCGACCAGAGATTCCTAATTACCATTTGTAATTTAGCTAATTATCTAACCCTTGATCAAAAACACTAATCCCCAGAAGACTAACAACACATCTATAATTATACGAAATGCTCTTGGAGAAAGCCTTTGCAGGATCAATTTCCCCAGGAAAGCTGCAATGAACCCTATCGGGGCTAATCCTAAACCTAATACAAGCACCTTCACAGTCAGCAAGTCAGACATCCCATACACAATTAGTTTTGGAATATGTATTAACCCCTGACCCAAGGATGAGGTGCCTACCATAGCACTAGCTCCCATACCATAAGCTATGTAGAAAATAACCGGAAATGGACCAGGAACCCCCATTGAAGCCGAAGTGAAACCTGTCATCGCTCCGACGGGTATGAATCCAAGAAGTTTCATATTAAACTTCTTCCCTACAGGCAACTTCATGAATAGCACACATCCCAACATGAATGCACCCAGAGCACGAACCAGAATTGGGGTATCAAGAGTGACCAACAGGAAACTTCCCAGAATAGCAAAAGGTACAGACCCTACTGCAAAGTACTTAAATACCTTCCAATTAAGATTTTGCCGATGTATCCATACCCGGGAAAAATTACTGGAGAGCTGAGATATTGTTAAAATTGGGACTGCTTCCTGCATTCCCACAATGGACACCAATATCGGCAGCACTACAATACCGCCGCCAAATCCGACTACACCTGCTATAGTGAATCCTACTAGTGTCCCCAATACTATGATAATGATCTGAACTATCTCGGCCAACGTGACGTCCTGTAATATTTGTGAAGCGCGCAGTGACATTTCATTACGCACAGCTATAAGCTTAAACTACATATGAGTCAGAATTAGCAAGTGCAATGACTACTTACCAATCGTGGGAATGATCCTCAGAGCTATTTCGCGTTAGCCGATTTTGTTTACCCTCTGATACATCAAGGACAATAAGTTCACCCAATCCGTACATGTAAGATACAAAAGCTATTCTTTTCCCATCTGGCCCCCAGACCGGATGCAAATCATCTACATTATTTTTAGTCAACCTACGCTGTTTTGTACCATCAGAATTCATAGTGTAGATTTCTGCGTTACCATCTCCAAAAGAGATGTAAGCCAATGATTTACCATCCGGAGACCATACAGGAGATTGATTGTCTTCCCCCTTTGGAGTATAACAATCCGTATTAACATCGTCCCGCCAGTTTCCGTTAGCTTGCTTACTAGCAACACAAATCTGTGAGGTGTCTTCCCACTGGCGAGTGAATACTATATCACCACCATTCGGAGACCACTTAGCATCCCTGTCATTCTCTGCAGTCAATTGTATCAGATTTACGCCGTCAGGATTTCTTAGCCATAAACCTTGATATGCTGGCATCCCTGACGAATGAAAGACTAACCATTCCCCATCAGGAGACCAATCGCCCAACTGCTCTGCACCAGGATTAAATGTAATTCTAGTCGCTTCTTGCTTTTCATCCACATTTGCATCAGCAACATATAAATCAGAATCACCGGCAGATGAGGCACTAAATGACAAAATAGTAGCATCAGGGGACCAGGCGGGCTTAAAGGGTTCAATTTGAATATCCGAATTGAGCAACAGGCGCTTTATAACACCCTCAGCAGGGTCTGCAATATATAACTTATAACCTCCCGACTGATCACTAACGTAAGCTATTTTCGTACGATCAGGAGACCAACTTGGATATATGTCTGCCCC
>JAPNTN010000105.1:0-30598 GCA_027249445.1 Dehalococcoidia bacterium
TCTCCGACACACAAAATGTCCATGAATGAGTCGGCTATACGCCGGTTGATCAATGAGTAATTTGTACCCATTGAATCACCCTTTCTTACAAACTTCTGATTATCAACTAAAAACACTGCATCAGCGAGCGAATTCTCCACGACCTTCTTGATACATGTTGCCGTATTTATAACACTATCTGGTTCATCGTACTGGTTCTCAAATGGTAGTACTAACATACCGTAGACCGGTTTCTTGAATTCATCCTTAAGCATATCGATGATCGGCCCAACAGATCCGGAGCCGGTTCCACCGGCAGTGGTAGCTATAACAAGAATCGCATCTGCAGCGTATACATCACCTTCATCTCTAATAGATCCTACTATTTTTCTCGAGTTTTTACGGGCCTGTTCGGCACCGTCGGCGTTGACCTTACCTGCGCCCCTGCCTCTAAACTCATTATCAGCGCCTATTAATATACTGTGATCATCAGTCTGCGGAATATATTTCAAACCATAAAGGTCTCCGGCTCCCAGATTTACCGCAAACACTCCCTTGTATATGGGGTCACGTTCATCACCTGTGAATATACGGACACGGCGATTTTTCCAGACCCATTCACCCATAGCGGCAAATTCGTCTGCAATATTAGAGCCGCCTTGCCCTGCCCCTACAACAACTAACTTCATTAACAGACCCCCTTCTCTCAAAGCCAATACATCGTTCTTAACGCTTGGTATTTAACCAGATTAATCTAATAGAAACACTTTTTAAAACATTAAAATTTTACATTAGCGCCAGTGCATTTACAACGGAGTATCAATACCTATAATCATCAAAATCGATAGCTGAGACTTATCCACACATAAACCATAGGATCGAATTCTCAACATTTTTCGAACCAAAAATAAAACCACCCACCACACTACAAATACGCGGACTCATTCGACCTGATCCAAGGCGAATGATATTATGGCAACCACCAGCTTTCCATATAGTCATACTTGGAGTGGATTAGAATGCATATAGGCCTAAACATGGCATTTCCACAGTCATCGGCGAACATCACCGACGTCGCACTTCTGGCAGAAGATCTAGGATTTGAATCCATCTGGCTACCAGAACATCCGATCATGCCTGTCCACACAAACTCAAAATATGGTGGAACCCCTGACGGTTCAATCCCCGACTACATGAGTGATTTGCCAGACCCATATATCATGCTGGGCATGGCTTCATCTGTCACGCAGTCGTTAAAACTCGGAACAGGTATCAGCCTAATACCGGAAAGGAACCCTCTAATTCTAGCCAAAACCATCTCGGCCTTAGACCTGTATTCACAGGGAAGATTCCTACTGGGAGTCGGCGGAGGTTGGCTACGCGAAGAGACTGAGATTATGGGTGGTGACTTTGATCATCGGTGGAGTCAAATAAAAGAATCCATACTGTCCATGAAAGAACTGTGGACGAAAGACGAAGCATCCTTCAAAGGGAATCATTACAACTTCCCGCCAGTAAAATGTTATCCCAAACCATTCCAGAAACCCCACCCTCCCATACTTCTAGGAGGATCTTCAAACAGAGTATATCAACGGGTAGTAGAATATGCAGACGGATGGATACCTGTAGGACTAACATTAGACCAAGTAAAACAAGGCATGTCTCGTCTCATTGCACTAAGTGAGAAAAGTCAAAGAGACCCCCATTCCATAAGCGTCACTGTCTATGGACAGCCCCCTGATCCCAGTATTCTAGAAGCCTGGCGCAAAATCGGGGTGAACAGAGTTATAGTGAGACTATCAACTACCAAAGATGGAGAATTTATTGCTGAAATGAACAGCATCGCGGAGGCCCTGTTATAACGCACAACGAATCCGGACATTCCCTACCACTCCCTCCTATAGCACCTATTAAACCTCATACAACACATATCCATGGTCAGACTCTCACCGACAACTGGCACTGGCTTAGAGATCTCGATGACCCCGACACCTTGGAATACCTCAACGCGGAGAACTCCTATACAGACTCTATCCTCGCTCATACCAACCAATTACAGAAAGATCTTTATCAGGAAATGCGCGACAGAATCCCGGGGGTAGACTCAAGCGTTCCTCAACCAATAAGCACCTATTTGTACTATGTCAAATACACTGAAAACGATGAATATCCAATCTACTACCGCCGCAGAGCCAATGAACCAGAAGAGACCGAGGAGGTCATTCTAAACATAAATTACCTAGCCCAAAAAGAATCCTATCTACGAATGGGTTTCGTTAGAGTCAGTCCCAACCATAGATACCTAGCCTATTCAATGGACACTACGGGCTCAGAATCGTTCACCATTAGAATCAAAGACTTAACTTCCTACATGGATTTACCTGATGAAATACCCAATGCATACTATTCTTTCGCGTGGGCTGCCGACAGTGCAACATTTTTTTACACCACACTAGATAGCAATCATCGGCCCGTGCGAGCACTTCGCCATACACTGGGCAACGGCCTCAATGAAGATTCTATCGTATATGAAGAATCTGATCCCAGGTTCTTTGTAAGTGTCACCAAATCCGCTAACAAAGAATATATATTCGTAGTGACATCCGGAAATAACATGTCTGAATGGCATTTCGTTAAATCAGCTACTCCATCTGAGAATCTAACACTGGTCACTCCGAGGAAACCGGATTTCGAGTACGATGTTGAACATCACAGCGATTATTTATTGATACGACACAACGGGGACGGCGCAACAGATTTCAAGCTGTCTAAAACACCAGTAACAAAGCCGGACATTAGAAATTGGACTGACGTCATACCCCACCAAAAAGGCATACCCATAACAGACCTATCAGTATTCGAAGACTATTATGTCGTGTCTTACAGGGACCTGGGGTTACCAAAAATTAAGATCTACAGCTTGAACACTGGAGATAGCTACGATATTACTCCACTTGATGAAGACTACGACATGTACGTCATAGGGGAGACTGAGTGGAATTCCAACATATTGCGATACGGGTACTCATCGCTTGGTAGACCACACTGCATTTTTGATTATGATATGTCCCAAAGGACCCAAATCTTACGAAAACAAACTCAAGTAGTCGGCTCTTTTTCCGAATCCGAATATATTACAGAACGGAAGTACGCAACAGCCAGCGATAATACGCAGGTCCCCATCTCTCTTGTATATCGAAAAGATACCGTACCGAGTCCTAACACACCACTATACCTTTATGGATATGGATCATACGGCATAAACGTAGAATCAGAATTTAGCTCCTCAAGGCTTAGCTTATTGGACAGAGGGTTTATATTTGCTATTGCCCACATCCGCGGCGGAACCAATCTAGGCCGTGATTGGTACGATGACGGGAAGCTATTGAACAAACGCAATACATTTACTGATTTCATAGCGGCAGCCGAACATCTTATAGATACAGGATACACGAGCCACAACAAACTCATAGCGAGCGGTGGGAGTGCCGGTGGTCTACTGGTAGGATCCGTCGCTAACCAAAGACCTGATTTATTCTACGCAATCGTCGCGCACGTCCCATTCGTGGACATAGTAAATACCATGCTAGACGATTCTTTGCCACTCACTACAATGGAATACAACGAATGGGGAAATCCCACGGAAGAAGAATACTTTAACTATATATCTTCCTATTCTCCTTACGACAATGTTTCCAAACAGGCATATCCTAACCTCCTTGTCACTGGAGGTATTAGCGATCCCAGGGTGACCTACTGGGAACCTACCAAGTGGGTCGCATCCCTACGACACAACAAAACAGACAGCAATATCATGCTCCTGAAGATAGACATGGACTCCGGACACAGTGGTTCATCCGGGCGTTTCAAGAGACTTACTGATGTAGCCCTTGAGTATGCCTTCCTACTATTCTGTCTAGATAGGCCAATAGCATCCACTGACTAACAGGCGAATCTAGAGTACAGTTATATGCCGTTACGAATCTCGTAGACCCAAGATGGTTTCAGAAAACTGAGCGTCTCTACTCTCAAGCCAGCAGTCCACCTTTATCCCAATCACGACCGTAGTCCGGGGCAAAAACATCCCGGATTCCCCGGTGTTTTTTCAGATACTAATCACTGCTTGTCGATCATATCCGACATTAACACAGTATTGAGCGTCAAATTTCGTTACGGAGGGCGTTGACTATCCTAGAAATACCTGATAAAAGTTATCGTGTAAACCAATATACAAGGAGTTGCCCGATATGGAAGCTTATTGCGTTAAATGTAAGGCCAAAAGAGAAATTCAGAATCCCCAGTCAATCACCATGAAAAATGGACGACCCGCGACCAAAGGCACCTGCCCAGTCTGCGGAACATCAGTATTCCGCATTGGAGCTGCCGCCTAGCTTAGCTAACTCGGCATACATCGGCCTCTACGAGGCCGATGTCTTTTCGACTTACAGTTATGTTGTAGACCAGTCGAACTTGTAAAACGGGCCTAACGGCCCGTTTTTATATGCTAATCACTAATCATTGTAATATCAGCATTCCAACGAGGCTATACAATCAATTTTTGCTTGACTCACTTTTTTCCGAGTCATAGACTACTTAGACCGAATTGAGTAAAACTTGGTTACTCTCCAAACAGCACACATAGGAGAACGATGCCCGATCGAATATATAATTTCGCAGCCGGCCCTGCCACCCTCCCGTTAGAAGTACTTGAAGAAGCTCAAGCCGAATTTACAAACATCAATAACTCTGGAATGTCTCTTCTGGAAATGAGTCACAGGTCTCAACCAGTCGAGATCATTATGTCGGAAGCGGAAGCTGATATCAGAGAAGTAGGCAATATCCCAGAAAATTACCACGTCTTATTTCTCCAAGGTGGCGCATCCCAGCAATTCTCAATGGTCCCAATGAATTTGCTGTCCAGTGAGGGCCACGCAGAGCATATAGTCACAGGACATTTCGCAAAACTCGCTTACCAGGATGCTCAAAAGATCGGGAACATTCAGTTAGCCGCATCTACAGAAGAAGATAAGTTCTCCCGTATACCGAGCCCAGATGAATATACCTTAGATCTGGATGCAGATTACGTACACATAACAACTAACAACACAATATTCGGCACCGAATGGAAGAATATTCCAGAAACAGGTGACGTACCTCTCATTGCGGACACATCTTCAAATATGTTCAGCAAACCGATAAATATAAATGACTACGGCCTCATCTATGCGGGAGCCCAAAAAAATCTGGGAGCCGCAGGAGTAACTCTAGTAATTATCCGAGATGATCTACTCAAACGTAGTCCGGAAGTTCTACCCTCCATGTTTAATTACAACTACCACGTTAAGGGCAAGTCGGCATATAACACTCCTCCTGTGTTTGGGATTTATATACTAGGTCTAGTTATAAAATGGTTAAAAAGTCAGGGAGGGCTGGAAAGCATGGACCGTATAAATAGCCAAAAAGCCTCTCTGATTTACGACGTCATCGATAGCACCACTTTCTACAGAGGTCACGCTAACAAATCAGATAGATCTAACATGAATGTTACATTCAACCTACCATCGAGTGAATTAGAAACTAAATTCGCAGAATCGGCTGCTAGTCATGGCATGGTAGAAATTAAAGGTCACAGGTCCGTCGGAGGCATACGAGCCTCCATATACAATGCTTTCCCAATGGAAGGCGTGGAACGGTTAGTCGATTTTATGAAGGCTTTTGAAAAATCTCATGGATAGATGCTTCCAGCAATGCCAACATACAATCCAAATATCCCAAGTAGAGATTCGCACCTAGGGAGCAATAATGACCAGAAGTAATGAACAAGGCACTGCTACGGTACATCATGTGTCGTCTAAGAAAGAAATAAGATCATCCTATGTCACACTCGCCACAGAAGATGACAGCCATCTAGAGGAAGTTGGATTCCTTACGGCTATGGTGCTTACCTTAATGGGTAACTACGCCCAAACGGGGCACTTCGGAGGGCCATTGGCCTACACTCCGTTTACAGTCGCGTCTCACCTAGCAGGACCTGACTCGGGTGGACTCAGATTCGACTACCGCCGGCCTAAACATCCATACGCTGATAAATTCATGTTAGCTGGTGGCCACAATGCACCGGTTACGTACGCCTTATGGATGATAATGGGTGAAGCCCTGGACCGTATGCATACGAAAACTGGCGATGCTAAATATGCTACCGATCCAGAACAGTCTATTCTTTCAATAGACGCACTAGGATTTAGGAGGGGAAAAGACGCATTAGCAAACCTTCTTAGAGATAACGACCTAGAGAGCCACCCATTAATGCAACAAGCTAAAAACCGGGGCATACGAGCTCTATCGGGACATTCCGAAACCACTGATCTTACTAATGACGTTAACGGAGGTCCATCCGGAATTGGCATAGCGACCGCCGCTGGGAAAGCCGCTTTCTGGGATATGATTGGAGCTCCTGACACTCTTAAGATCCTGGCTGTAGAAGGCGAATTTGCGATGACATCTGGCCATTCGCAAGAGATGAAAACGCAAGCTCTCGCACAACAAGTAGGGAAAAGGCTGCGCATTTTCCTTTCGTATAACAACGCAGGGATCGACGACGAACTCATCGGCGGTGTAATTAAATCCGAGTACGATTCCTACCAACTCGAAGACCAATGGACCTCCTACGGCTGGAACGTCCTATCACTAGATGATGGAAACGACTACAAACAAGTCCTCGCTGCGCTAAAAACCATGGAAGAGTGGGATTCCCAAGATTCTCGCCCAATGATAGTAATAGGGAAAACAGTCAAAGGATGGTGGCCAGGTGCGATTGATGGTGAAATCCCTGGTTATGGAAAACAAATTGTAAGTTATGAAAGCCATCCATACGGATTTGCGTTGAATAGCGACTATTTTCAGGCGTTGGCCACCACATTCGAAGAACACTTCGGCGTGAAATTTGAGGGTATCCACGATGGTCCTCCAGAGAATACTAGAGACCGTTTAATACAATTTAAAACCAACATAGATATCGCTCTCTCCACCCTTGACAACACCGGACTAGGAGGATGGTTAGCCAATCGCTTAATAGAAATAGGAGACAGCGTCCATGACGATCTGCCAGTTCGGATAGATGATACAATCGACCCCTTTCTCGACAAGCGGCTCGACCAAGAGACATTACCCTTGGATGCCCAATTAGTAACCGCCCGCAATCCTGTGTCGGGAGTTGAAAAAGAAGTGTCTATAAAATTATTTGAGGCACCTGGGAACGTAAGGGGTACTAGGAGAGCCATCTCCGAGATCGTTAAGTGGATGAATTACGTAACCCAAGATCGTTTCATAGTTTTGGCCGCCGACCTGGCTGATTCTATCAATGTAGAGAGCGGCTCTCTATGGGGTCACTATGACCCAATACACAACCCGGCTGGTACTAGACTAAAAGCAGCTATACAAGAAGCTGGGAACGCCTCTACTGCTGTCGGAATAGTAGGTCAAACAGTCTCTGCCGATCCAAACAAGCATGTGGGAATGTGGGCGCTAACCGGATCATATGGTGCGTTCACACCGCTTATGTATTTACCAGTACGAGTCTGGAGTCAGCAGAACCAAGACAGCCCATTCAGGGTGGGCGTCCTAAATATTCTGGCCGGACACTCAGGACCTGAAACTGCAGCAGACGCAAGAACTCACTTCGGAATATTTTCCCCTCAAGTCTGGAAGCTATTCCCCAAAGGTCAAGTCATAACTCTCAGTTTCTGGGATTACAATGACGTAGCTCCAGGGTATTTTGCCGCCGCCAATATAGCTGCACGAGATCCGAAAGTTGGCGCTATAGTTCTTGAAGTCGCTAGACCAGATTTTCCGGTCGCTGATAGGAATACGTTTGCTGATACAGACATCAGAGCAGCCGCAAAAGGCTTCTATGTAATAAAAGATTTTGATCCGAGTCTCCCGAAGCAAGGTTACGTTATCACTCAGGGATCATCCTCGACAGTTAATTTGGTCTCAGTAATACCCAGGCTGAGAGATGAGGGAATTAACGTAAAGATCATTGCTGCCATCAGTGAAGAACTGTTTAATCGCCAGCCTCTTGAGTATCAAAACGCTGTATTTCCCACTAGCGCCAAGTATGACATGATGGTAGTCACTACAGGGACCAAAAGAGTATGGCCCGTATCTAATGTCGGCCCGCTAACCGATGAATACTCACTGACTTCAGACTGGCATAACGAATGGCTAACAGGCGGTTCTGAGTCAGATGTTATCTCAGAAGCTAAACTCGACGCACAATCGATATTCAACGGTATCAAACGGTTTGCGACTGAACATGATCATCGGATTCAGCAACAGCGAGATATGCTGTAGTGAGCGCTACAGCTAAACGTCTCCACTCGCCCAAGACCTAATCAAATGGTGAGCTATAGCTATTGGATCCGGCAGTTGTAGTTCATCATTCTTTTTTTCAAGGGCTAACAAGACTTCATCACGACTGAACCATCTGACATCAGTCATTTCTTCCGGGTCCATATCAATATCAGTACTGGCCGCTTCCGCTAAGCACCCGATCATCAACGAAGAGGGAAAAGGCCATGGCTGGGACGAATGATATCGAACGTTCTTAATTTCTATACCAGCCTCTTCTCTGATCTCACGCGCCACACCTTCTTCTATTGACTCTCCTTGATCCATAAACCCAGCTAATGCTGAGTACCTATTCATTCGGGCAAGTCTACCTCTAGACTGGCCTAACAAGCATCTATCTCCGTCATAAACCAGCATAATTATCACAGGATCAGTTCGTGGAAAATGCTCGGCCCCACAGGATGCACACTGAAGTTTTTGGCCTCCGCGGCGGGGTTCATTAAGTCCGCCACAGACGGAACAGAACTTATGCCTATTATGCCAATTTATCTGAGCCCTTCCCTGAGCTAATATTCCACTCTTGGGTTTATCAATCCCTTCCGCCGTAGAGCGCGCATCTTCAAAGGAATAACCAGTCCGCTCACATAATTGTGTTTTCACATCATCATTATTATTAACATCAACTGCGAAGTAGCATATGTCTTCCATTGATCCCAAGTAATAGCCACTGTCACTGCAACCACTGTCCACAAGGATAGACTTCCCAACCCATCCCAAATCTGGTTCTGACTGTGAATTAACCAACACTGTGGATCCGGCCATAGGCAAAAACCGACTTGTAGCATCCCTGGCTTTTTCTATTATCCAATTTTCATCACGTCGATCTTGTTCTCCCCTGTCCAACGGATTTCCAGCAAATATATGTGGTTCTCTCAAGTCAGTTCTCCTTATGGATATTAACTATTCTTTATAGGCATTAATACTTACGATCAGTCGAGCTATTGTCCCAGTTCATATTACATAGTGCAAACTCCGACAGGATAATGTAGGTCCTTCAAGTTTTCGGGAATACGGTTGACACGATACTAAGCCAAGTTCACAATGACAAAAATCGCCTTGTTGAATAAGTAGGAGGACAGTTATGCCGTTACCTGAGCGCATGAAATTTGGTATTTTCCTCGGACCGTTTCATAGAGTAGGTGAAAATCCTACCCTCGCTATTCAGAGAGATTTGGAGTTAATAGAATGGCTTGATCACTTAGGATTTGACGAAGCTTGGATAGGAGAACACCACAGCGCAGGCTGGGAAATAATCGCGTCACCAGAAGTCTTTATAGCCGCTGCCGCTGAGCGCACTAGGAATATCAAATTAGGCACAGGTGTCGTGAGTCTTCCGTACCATCATCCGCTCATGGTAGCTAACAGGATTGTCCAGTTGGACCACATGACCAAGGGCCGAGTGTTATTTGGAGTCGGGCCAGGTGCCCTGCCAGGTGACGCTTACATGATGGGCATCCCTCATGAAACCCAGAGAGAACGAATGGATGAGTCATTAACCACAATTATAAGACTATTCACTGAAACTGACCCCATAACCTATAAAACTGACTGGTTTGAACTAAACGAAGGTCTCATCCACCTACGGCCCTATACTAAACCATACATGCCTATATCAGTAGCGTCCGTACAATCTCCAGCCGGAGTTACACTCGCCGGCAAGCACGGCACATCGGTATTAACTATTACTGTCCCGAGAGACCCGTCGTCCGGACCGTCAGACCTGATGACTTTATGGGACATAGCCGAAGAATCGGCATCCAAGCATGGCAATAAAATGAATCGAGAAGACTGGCGACTCGTCCTTCCGGTACATCTAGCTGAGACTAGGGAGGAAGCGTTTGCAGACGCTAGGATAGGCGCCGGACAGTACCTGCGAGAATATACCGAAGGTACGAACGGACGCAAAGCGGCATTCGATGGCCCACTTGATAAGGTAATAGATCATATGGCAGATAACGGATCATGGATAATCGGCACTCCTGACGATTGTATCGAGGGAATAAGAAAATTAGAGGAGCGTAGTGGAGGGTTCGGGGCTTTCCTGGTCCAAACGATTGACTGGGCACCCCGTGAGAAAATGCTTAAAAGCTACGAACTGCTCGCTCGTTATGTAATGCCACAATTCCAAGGGTCAGTAATCAGCACCACAGCCTCTAATCAGTGGGCAGCTGAGCGACAAGATGCTTTAGTAAGTGGACGTACCAGAGCCATTGATAGAGCAAAACAAGTATATGCTGAGCGGTCTACCTAATCTAGAATGCTCACCAAAATAAGAACATACATTTAAGATATTGGGAACACAAGGATAAACTTATGAACGCAGAGCAAATTCTAGAAAAGGCTCCATCAGTTGCTAAACAATGGGCGGCTCAACGTGAAGAACGTCAGCAGCGCACTAAAGCAGATCCAGCAGATTATGAAACGTTGCGCAGTATTGGAGTACCACTCCTAGCAGTCCCCGTAGAATTTGGTGGTACCTGGCAAGATTTATCACGGTCCGCCCGAACTATCGGTATGATGCTTCGGACCCTAGCACAAGGTGATCCATCGATTACCTTAGCCAGTTCTATGCACCAGGGGGTTCTGGCGTCGTGGCGAGTCCCGACTGTTCCCGAACCTTACAACGCCGCTTGGCAGAAGCAGCGATCAGAGGTATTCGACACAGTAACGGAAGGAGCTTGGTGGGGCACTATTGTGTCTGAACCGGGCAGCGGAGGTGACACCGGTAAAACCCAGTCACTCTGCGTGCCTGATTCACCCGACTCCCTAAAATACCGTCTGTCTGGACAAAAGCACTTTGGCAGCGGATCTGGATTAACCTCTTTCATGACAACACGTGCTATCCCCGATGGAGAATCGACACCTGATTTATTCTTTATGGAAGTAAGAGAACAGCCGTGGGACGGAAGCACTGGGATCAAACTGGCCGCTGAGTGGAAAGGGCACGGCATGAGTTCCACAAATAGCCATGCTTTTGAATTTACAAACTTCCCCGCGACAAGGGTAGCGTGGCCAGGCCATCAAGCCGAGTTAATGGCGGGGAACGGAAGTTTAGGTGGGATGTCATTTACATCGGTTATTGTCGGAGTAGTAGATGCGGCCATGGACTACACTAGAAATTGGCTCAAAACAAATCTCGCTAATGGCTCCTCCTTAAGAGCTTTCCAGCAAGTTGAATGGACCATGGCTGAACAAGAAGCCTGGCTGATTGAACAAGCCTGGGAAAGTGGGATGAGGTCCTTTGAAAATAACACGCTGGAACGAAGGACCGTATTGCTTGCCAAAGAAAACGTAGCGAGACTCGCCGCATCCGTTCTGGACAGATTATGCAAATTGTCCGGAGGTACCGCCTATACCAAATACTCGCCGTTAGGAACGTGGCTTCAAGACGTACGGGCTCTTGGTTATCTCCGCCCACCGTGGGCACTAGCCTTCGATAACATGTTTAACATGAGCTTAGAAGAATAACCATCGAAACAAAATAAGACCCTCTGTTACAAGAGGGTCTTATTTTTATATTTGCAACTGATCCACTCTAATTAATAATGCCTTAGTTCCACCACATTATCATCAGGATCATAGACATATAAGGATATCCCGTCTCCATGAGAACCCCAACGCTTTCCCGGCCCTGCTTGAATCTCAACACCAATATGTTCAAACGATTCCTTGAGTTGTTCCATATCGGTCTTTTGTATAACTAAACAAAAGTGGTCTTGATTCTTGTCGCCATCTTTGCCTATCGGTGTCTGATCAAATTCAAATAGGTCTATAATCGTATCTCCGTTGATTCGTACTGAAGGAAACCTAATGTCTCCCTTACGCCATTGATCCACCCGCTCGCTCGATAACCCCAGTACTTCTGTATAGAACTTTAACGACCGTTCCGCGTCAGCAACCCGTAAGACGATATGATCCATCTCTGTTATTTCTACCAGTGGCTTCTTACTAGCACCTAAATCTATCTGAGTCTTAGTGGCCATAGCGACCTCCAAACCAAAATTTGTCTTACATCCACTAGCTTAAGCAGTAACCCAGTCCACTCCATTCAAGACCATTTTCTGGAACTCTGGGCTTTTGAAGCTTTTACCATCATGGCCCAGCAACAAGGTGTATACCTTTCCATTACCATAGGTTTTTGTCCATCCCAGCGGAAAGGTTCCTGCAGGCATATGGGTGTCCGCTCGGTCCGGCCCCCAGGGCCAAGTCCCTTCTTCAGAGGTCCCAGTAATGAAAACATCATTGCCGTCTAGATAAGTAATGCCCATATACAACTCGTCATCTGTACTAAAATCAGACACACCATCAACCCCAGGATGACCACTATTACTTACATTCACTCTGAAATTCCCATAAGGAGGGTGGAAACTTGTCCCAGTAACCCAACCACCGCCTGTAATGTTATTAAACTCTGGCCAGTAATCTGATCCACATCCAGAGATATGGAGACACACAAATCCTTTGCCAGATTTTACGTAGTCAATTATCCCATCTTGAGATGCTTTCGGAAGAGTCAAATCGTCGTGCCCTGCAGCATTCTCTCTTCGAGTATTGAAAACCAGCGCATCAAATTCTGCCATTTTAGTCGCATCAGCCAATATAGATGCGTGTTCTGTTACAGTCACTTGGTGACCAGCATCGTTAAGGAATTTATCTAATATTGGGGTGGATTCTTCGTAGGGGTGTCTCCCGCCAGATATAACAAGTAATTTCATGACTGTCATTCACCTCAAAATAATATGCTGTTTTACTGTACTAAAAACACGACCAGACTACGTTTATACCTGATCGTTCTGAATCTACTACAATTTGGTGGAGGTGAGCGGGCTCGAACCGCTGACCTCCTGCTTGCAAAGCAGGCGCTCTCCCACCTGAGCTACACCCCCAAAACAGAGATTTATAGTACATGTAAGTACAGAGGAGTTCAAGCAAGTACAGTGACTTTTCTTACTATCTCTCAAGCCAATGCCTGATTAAAATATTAAAAGATGCTTCCCTGAAGTGGTGTACTCTCTCTTGAGTCTAGGGCGGTTCAAGAGACTACTCTCCCAAAAGCTCTTTGGGGAAGTGTCTTTTATTCAATTGCCTAGCACAGATAATACTACAGATAATACTGCGTAAAAGATCCCAGCCAAGACTATAGCTATTCCCAGAAATAATAATGTATGCAAATGTTTCATGATGAAAATCTTAGTCACATCGTTCACAATGATTTAGAGCATATTGACACTAGCTTTTTTCGAATATCCAAGAATTAAAACAATCTGTTCAGATGCAAACTAAAACTATCAAAAGTTCGGGCGCAGATTCTGATAACTTTCGAACGCGCGCATGCCTACTAATTCTTGAGGGATGTCCCATAAACTAAGCGTATCGGTCGACGTCATAGAAGCCACTCCATCGAATGTCAAGTTTATGCGATACTCCCTCGCGAATCTTCTACCAACATCGCTCAAAGCAAAAGTATACTCAGATCCCGTCATAGTTTTAGTAATGCAATGCGTTTCTACTAAGCTATTGAGAACGTCCGCAACACTAGTCTTCCATCGGGGTTCTCCGTCAGGAGTAGTCGCAAATTCCTTAGGGAACATAAACCGTATAGATTCCTGTGTTCTAAACAGATTTTGAACCCCTATACAAATTCTAGACAGTGTAATATTAGGATCACTTTGAACCGATAATCTTGTCGTCTCAAAATAATCCACTAGCCCCAGAACATGTACTGAGTACATCTCAACGGGTATCAAACCAGAGTTCATATATACTTCATCACCTTGGCAACTTACCATTTGCGCTTTATTAACCTAACCCCAAATATGTTATGGGATCTGATATGGTCGCACCCTAAATACAACGTCCTATCCAAACTACTCTATCATATTCATCTAAGACGACGACGAATGACTACCATACACAAATGCGTTATCACCCTATTTACAATAGAATGATATATTAACTGTCTATGGCATCTGATGATAACTTTTTAACCGAATATGAACACGATCTTCAGCTCTATTTTGGCTGGCTGCCTGATGATATTCGTCTAAAACGACTCATTGCATCAGCAGTAGAAGATCCTATCCGCTCCAAACGACACCATCAACAGATAATCAATATGATCAACCGTTCATCAGGAGTAAACCATGAGGAAACCTAGCACTTCCGCCTATGGGTCTTGGACCTCTCCCATCACTCCGAGTCTCATATCACAGTCTGCTAAGACTTTAGGTCAAATATGTCTGGATAACCGCGCAATTTATTGGACTGAATCTATCCCTACAGATGGCGGGCGCGTCGCGATAATGAAGTGTAACGAGAACTACGTTTGCTCAGTTATAACACCAAGTCCTTTCAACGTTAGGAGCACAATTCATGAATATGGAGGGGGATCCTACACCGCTTCCGATGAAACGATTTATTTTTCTAATTACACCGATCAGCAGATATACAAACACATCGAGGGAACTCACCCACAGCAGTTAACAAATACACCCGGATCTCGTTATTCCGACTATAGAATCGATAAATCCAGGAATTGCCTGATAAGCGTCACCGAGGAACATTTTGAAAATGCTGCTGAACCGATAAACACAATATCATTAGTTGATTTGGATACAGGGCACGTAAGGCCAATCATATCCGGATCTGATTTCTACTCGAATCCTAGACTAGACCATTCAGGTACTCGTATAGCATGGCTATGTTGGAACCACCCAAATATGCCCTGGGACGGGACTCAATTATGGGTAGCCACAATTAATAGAGACGGAAGCATCCAAAATGAGCAAATGTTATCACAGGGGAAGTCTGACTCAATCTATCAACCTGAATGGGGGCTAGACGGATGTCTTTTCTTCGTATCAGATCGAACAGGGTGGTGGAACATACATAAATGGGACGGTGATTCCACCGTAAATCTCACACCCATAGAGGCAGAATTTGCCAAGCCTCAATGGATATTCGGCACAGGCACGTATGGAATAATGTCGGAAGACCTAATCATCGCTAGTAGAACTAAAAACGGCAGATGGGACATAACTACTCTCGACTCGAATACCGGTGCACTGATTGAATTGGATTCGACATACCCCGAGATGGGTAGAGGAGATTTAAAAGCCAATTCTTCATCATTAGTAGTAGAAGCTTCCTCTCCTACCACCCCAATGTCCTTGCTCAGATATGACTTTACCTCTGGGACATGGAATGCCATAACCTCAAGCAATTCAGCTGACGTGCCAGAAAACTATATCTCAAAAGCAATACAAATCGAATATGAATCTAATCCAGGCACTACCAGCCACGCGAATTATTACGCGCCATCGAATCCAGATTTCCAAGGCCCCGAGGATACACTTCCGCCTCTCATAGTGAAATCTCACGGCGGGCCGACTCAATCTGCCCAAGTTGGTCTTGATTACACCATCCAATATTGGACAAGCCGAGGGTTCGCCGTCGTAGACGTAAATTATTCAGGTAGCACAGGTTACGGCACAGCTTACAGAGACAGTCTAAAAGGGCAATGGGGTATCCTAGATGTCAAAGATTGTATTGAAGCTGCCCTATACTTATCACGGGAAGGATTAGTAGATCCAAATAAATTGTGCATCACAGGTGGCAGTGCTGGTGGATACACTACACTTGCAGCTTTAACATTTCACAATATATTTTCCGCTGGAGCCAGCCATTACGGCGTTAGCGATCTCATAGCACTCGCCAAAGAAACCCACAAATTTGAATCCCGTTATCTTGATCAGCTGGTCGGACCGTATCCATCTGCACATGACTTGTACGAGCAAAGATCACCTATCTATCACACTGATGAATTAGGCTGCCCTATCATCCTCTTTCAGGGAGTCGAGGATAAAATAGTCCCACAAAATCAAGCTGACCGCATGTATGAAGCTATATTGTCCAAAGGTATTCCAGTATCATATCTGCTATTCGAGGGGGAGCAACACGGATTCAGGCGCCCAGAATCCATAAAACGAGCACTAGAAGCGGAACTCTATTTTTACTCTCGTATCTTTAAATTCCCCGTACTTAAGCCATCTGAGCCAGTACAGATACACAATCTTGATCCCTAACGCCTAAAATCCTTCAAACAATTCGACAGCCTAGTCCCGAATCGCTATTATAAACAGACAAAAATCGAAATCTGAAATCTCATTGAGTAGAGGCTGTTATGCGAAGAGTAGCTATAGTATCCCCTGTTAGGACCGCTGTTGGCACATTCGGAGGCGGATTGAAAGACGTTTCTGCTGCCGAGTTGGCTTCAACCGTTATAAAGGAAATATTGAATCGCACTGGATTGGAAGCAGAGAAAATAGACGATGTGATCTTAGGACACGGCTATCCAAACGGTGAAAACCCCGCCATTGGTCGTCTCGCTGGACTGAAGGCCGACCTCCCAATTGAGGTGCCGGGTTACCAGTTGGATCGTCGCTGTTCCTCGGGATTACAAGCTATTCTGAACGCGTCAATGATGGTACAGACTGACAATGCTGACGTCGTTATCGCGGGCGGCGTCGAGAGCATGAGCAATGCAGAATTTTATGTAAACGAATCTCGCTGGGGAGCACGATTTGGCTCAGTACAATTTCATGACCGACTGGAACGGGCACGTGTAACAATTGCACCTGAAGAACGCTTTGGACCCATACCCGGGGGTATGGTTGAAACTGCCGAAAATCTAGCAAAGAAATATGAGATATCAAGAGAAGAGCAAGACGAGTACGCTATAAGAAGCCATCAAAGGGCATCAGAAGCCATGGAATCTGGCAAATTCGACAAGGAAATCGTATCAGTATCAGTTCCTCAGAGAAGAGGTGACCCAATAGATTTCATAACTGACGAAAATCCTCGTCCTGGTACTAACATGGAAAGTCTTGCAAGGCTGCGCCCAGTTATGAAAGATGGATCGGTAACCGCTGGAAATGCAAGCAGCCAGAACGATGCCGCATCAGTTTGCATGGTAGTAGCGGAAGATAAACTCGAGGAACTAGGCTTGGAACCCATGGGATACCTAAAGGGTTGGGCAGTAACCGGTTGCCACCCTGCATATATGGGCATCGGCCCAGTACCGTCAGTTAACAAACTAATGGGTAAGCTTGGCCTAACACTTGATGATATGGACCTAATTGAACTAAACGAGGCATTTGCTTCACAAGTGTTGGCCGTACTTAGAGAATGGAAACTACCCAACGAAGACATACTCAACGTGAATGGTTCCGGTATTTCACTAGGGCATCCTATAGCTGCGACCGGTGCAAGAATTCTAACTACTCTCCTTCATGAAATGGAAAGGAGGGACGTGCAATTCGGACTTGAGACAATGTGCGTCGGCGGTGGTCAGGGAGTAGCAGCTATATTTGAACGCGCCTAATTACCCTTCGTTGGCTAATTTAGTAATCCGGAAGATCTAATCGGAGCAAACAATGTCGATAAAAACAGATATAGCAGATGTATTAGTCATAGGAGCGGGCGCTTCCGGAGGTGCATTCTGCTGGAGCTTATCAGAGTCTGGAGCAAAGGTAGTATGCTTAGAACAAGGCGGATGGGTTCCACTAGATGCATTTCCCACTGACAAAGCTGAAAGTGCTATCAACTGGCAGACCGATTTCAACCCCAACCCAAATCTGCGGCAGTTGTCCGAAGACTACCCCGTAGACGAGACCGAGACACCCATTTCACCACTGATGTATAACGCAGTAGGGGGAAGCTTAATACACTGGGGATCTCATTTTCCAAGATTTCATCCTTCCGATTTTAAGGTTAAAACCCTTGACGGAGTAGCAGATGACTGGCCTATGACCTATCAAGAACTGGAACCTTATTACGACCTTAATGACAATATGCATGGCGTCTCTGGTCTCAAGGGAGACCCCGCTTACCCTCCGAAACCAACTAGACCTACCCCTCCGTTAGCATTAGGTCATTCAGGTGAGGTCCTTGCTCGTGGATTCAACAAATTAGGATGGCACTGGTGGCCATCTGATAATGCGATACCATCGGTAGAATACGATGGCAACAGTCCTGATCACGGCGGCTACTTAAGATCAATGACCAGTTCAGATATAGTTTATTGGCCAAAAGCCCTGAGAAGAGGCGTGCAACTAAAAACTTATTCTCGGGTGAGGGAGATTCTCGTTGACAAAAGCGGGAAAGCCTCAGGAGCCATCTACTACGATAAAAATGGCGATCTACAGATACAAAAGGCCAGAGTGGTAGTTATGGCAGCCAACGGTGTAGGGACAAGTCGTATACTCCTTAATTCGAAATCAGGATTATTTCCAGAAGGATTGGCTAACAGTACAGGTCTAGTCGGGAAAAACCTGATGCACCACCCGTGCGGGATGGTTGTGGGGTTATTTGAAGAGTCTTTCGAATTTAAGGGAGGACCAAGAGGCAGTTCCATGTTAAGCCAGGAATTTTATGAAACTGACTCGAACCGTGATTTCGTCAGAGGATATGATCTGCAAGTTTTGGGTAGTGAACAAGCTCCATTAGCATCCGCACTAGGAGGACTATTGGGATTACCCGTCGTTTGGGGACAAAATCACCATGACGAGTTCGCCGAAAGGTTCAGGCACACCATAGGTATCTCAATAATGACGGAAGACTTGCCTGAAGAGCATAATCAAGTGCGCCTAGATCCAATACACACCGATAGTCACGGGATACCTGGGGCAAAGATCAATTACACTGTCAGTGACAATACACACCGTATGCTAGACCACGGTCTTGAGCGAGCGTCAGAAGTGCTTAAAGCTGCCGGGGCGACTAAGATTATGTCTGCCCATATTCGTCGGAATTGTGGATGGCACTTACTCGGCACAGCTCGCATGGGAGATGATCCTGCAACGTCTGTAGTAGACCGCTGGGGAAGATCACATGATGTATCGAATTTATTCATTATTGACGGTAGTATATTTACAACTAGTGCGTGCATTAACCCGACCTCTACCATAGAGGCTCTCGCCTTACGAACAGCGGATTATCTAAAAGGTGAGGGAAGTGCTACTATCGGGTAACCCTAGAGTAGGCCTTATACTACGGGCAATAGAGAAAGGGTTAACATTAACTAACTTGACACCCCAAATACGTTTACGTAGGATTACCGGGATCACAAGTAACGAGATTTCAATCTCAATTAAAGAGGTATGAACATGGCAGATATTTATGGAGAGGGTAACTTTCAATATAGGTTCGTAGAAGACTGGATAAAATTGCCAGACGGTATGAAACTATTAGAATGCCCCGGAGTAGCAGTAGACGCGGAAGATCGAGTATTTATACTAACCCGTGGAGAACACCCAATAATGGTGTTTGACAGAGACGGTAATTTTATACGGTCATTCGGTGAAGGGTTATTTAGCGACAATCGAACTCACGGACTGTACTACAGTCCTGCTGATGGAACATTATTAGCTGCCGACGACGGAATACATACCATACAAAAATTCACTCCTGACGGCGAGAAAGTCATGGAAATCGGCGAACGAAACCACCCTTCTCCTCGTTGGAGTGGCCAACCTTTTAACCGGCCAACTTCCGCAGCAATCAGACATAGTAATGGCGATATATACATCTCAGACGGGTACGGCAACTCAAAAATTCACGTTTACACTAGTGATGGCCAATATAAATTCTCATGGGGAGAACCAGGAATCGATGCAGGGCAATTTATCAGACCACATAACATAGTATTCGACGACCAAGAGCGAGTATATGTAGTAGACCGTGAATGCCACAGGATACAGATATTTGATCCGGAAGGAAACTTCCTTACAATGTGGAGCAATATACATAGGCCCGATTCGATGGTTCTATGGCAGGATCATGTATATATTGGGGAACTAAACGGTATGGGCGGAGTCGACGATGCGCCTGGCCTAGGGCACAGAGTAAGCATATACGACCTCGATGGTAACCGTGTTTGCATGTTCGGTGACAAAGACGAGGGAGAGGGACCAGGTCAATTTATAGCACCTCACGGTATAGCAGTTGACTCTCATGGAGATATTTATGTAGCCGAAGTCTCCTTCACAATCAGAGGGTCTCATATGGACCCACCTAGAGAACTCCGTAGTTTCTCAAAATACGAACGAGTCTGGTAATGGCTAAAGAGGCCGGTTTAAAAGAGACCAAACCGGCCCCTTAGCTTAGAATTGTATTAGCATTATGAGCGAATCTAACCAAGATACTACAAGCATTCATATAGCTGATCCCATCAACGGTTTTGAAATAGGCTACGAACTTGGGTGGACTGACGGCCTCCCGATTGTACCTCCAACCGATTACAAGGTTTCAGAATTTTTAGCCCACTCCAACCTAAATGGCGATGAGGTAGTCGGAGAAATACCTGAGCGTCGCCGAGAAATTACGTCCAGTAAAATCGCGGCGAACGCAGTGATGGCCGGTTGCCTGCCAGAATATTTTCCTGTAGTTCTAGCCGCTAGCAAGGCAATGCTTGAACCCAAGTTCAACCTTGTCGGCCCATCGTCAAGCCTAGGTGGTGCAGCGATACTCGTGATAGTAAATGGTCCTATAATAAATCAGATTGGGATAAATTCACGAGGAAATCTATTTGGACCAGGGAACAGGGCAAATGCTACGATTGGAAGGTCTATACGCCTCGTCCTTATGAACGCTTGCGCAGCCGTACCAGGTCTGTTTGATCGAAGCGTCATCGGACATCCTGGAAAGTTTTCCTACTGTATCGGTGAGGCACATGCAGAAACACACTGGCCTGGATTACACGAAGAACGCGGTATATCCTCAGATTCTAGCGCCGTCACGGTATTTGCTGCTGAAGCTCCTAGGCAAGTCAGAGCAGTAGGAGATCCTGAAGCAATACTGTATTCAATAGCTGACGCAGCTTCATCACTAGGGACTTCCTTGTCTACTAGCGGGTCAGTCTCAGACAAATCAGTGGGTATAAGACAAGGAGAAATAGCTGTGACCATTGCTGGAGACAGCAGCTTATGGTCGCAATGGACTAAGCAACAGGTCAAAGAAACTCTGTATTCACAAATTAAGCGATCCGTTGCAGATCTGAAGAAAGCTAAAGTCTTCAAGGGAGACCTAGTAGAAGCAGACGAACGTACTTTTATTCCACTGCTAGAATCTCCCGATGACATTTTGTTACTTTTTGCTGGAGGGGAAGAGGCCAATTTCTCTTCGGTAATCCCCAGCTGGGGACCAAAGGTAGCATCAACGGCTGCTACGGTACAGATCGAGCTATAAATATATTTATCATCCTTACTATGGAGTGTCGAAACTATAATGAACACCGTTAACTACACCCTCATAAACCCGACAACAACTGCTAAGGTCCCTGATTTTAACGGAGCTCAAAGAATCCCAACCCTCGCTGGAACCACATTAGGTATCATTGACGATAGTAAACGCAACGCAGACGTTTTATTGGAAGAATTGGCAGAGGTATTGATCAATCGATACGAAATATCTAACGTAATTTGGCACAAAAAACCAAGTGCTTCGAGACCCGCTGACCCAAAAGAAATCAATAACCTGGCAGCAAAATGCGACTCAGCTATAATAGCCATTGGTGATTGAGGATCCTGTAGCGCGTGCAGTGTGCACGATGGTATTCATTTAGAAAAAGCAGGGATCCCTTCTGCCACAATTTGTACAGATAGGTTCATAGATACTGCTTCAGGAATGGCCAAAATGTGGGGTGCAGAAAACTACCCTACCATATTCACTAAACACCCAATTGAAAACCTGACTAGAGATCAACTGCGTTTACGCATGGAAGAACTCGCGTCCGAGGTAGTGACTATACTCACAGGAACCTAATTACCGCCATTAGACCTATTCATAAAATTTGGAACGGAATTAGTTATTGGATAACTGATATCACAGGTAATACAACTAAGACTCCCAGTAATGATATCGTCCTGAACCTCAGATATTACTGATAGGGTAAGCTGGCCCTTACAGTCAGGACAAGCCAATATATCCAGCATTCGCTTATTCATTATCTTTTAAAACCATTCTATTTATATTCTAAATTCGTCTCTACTAGCAACGTTAATAGGTCTGACAGTCCGAACACTATAACCCCCAATACCAACACGGCGTACGTACTCGTCAAGCTGCGCCTAACCTTTCCCAACAAGGTAACCGGCGTATCTATTTCCGAGTTAAAGTTTCTAGACTTCGCCAGCCATGCTAAATAGAACATGTAACTAGCCAAGGAAACCTTTATTGCTAATATTATGACGTACACTAAACTAACTGATTGAGAAGTCAGACGACTAGCAGCCAAGATAACACCGGTAATAATAAGGATAGTCACTGCAGTCTTAATGACATGCTGAAATTCCGCTGTCAAACTTCGATTCGCCTCAGTGAATCCGTTGAGCCTATCCGATACAGGTCTGATAACAAACATGTAAAACATAGACCCTCCGACCCACGCTACTGCCCCCAATGCATGGCACCACCTCACCAGCAATAATATCCAATCCAACAAAGTCACTCTTTACCAACTCAGCAAGCAAATTTACTTCTTTCGGGGCAGTGAACCAATCCACTGTTAGAACAAGTATAATACAAGAAATTATCATTACACCCAAACATTAGACAGAGTAGGTCTCGGTGCAAATAGGAGGATACGATGCGATTAGATAACAAAGTAGCCTTAATCACCGGAGGTGCCAGAGGGCAAGGTGCCGTAGAAGCAAGACTATTCGCTGCAGAAGGTGCTAACGTTGTCATATGCGACATACTGGACGAAGAAGGCAAGCGCATTGAGTCTGAAATAAATAACACTGGAGGCTCGTCTTTATTTGCGCACCTAGACGTGACCGATGAATCAGAATGGCAGCATGTTATAGAAACTACACTGAACTCATTCGGGCAGCTAGACATTCTAGTCAACAACGCCGGAATATATAAATGGTCTCAAGTCGAGGAAACAACCTCGGAACTCTGGGACCAAACCATGGATATCAATGCAAAAGGGGTCTTTCTAGGTACCAAACACGCAATAGCGCCGATGCGTAATTCCGGAGGCGGTTCTATCGTAAACATTTCGTCAGTTGCCGGACTCGTAGGCAGTGCAAATGCTGCAGCTTATTGCGCGTCAAAAGGAGCAGTAAGACTCCTAACCAAATCCACCGCCATACAATATGCCAAAGATGGGATTAGGGCAAACTCAGTACATCCAGGAATAATCGACACTCCTATGACTACTCCTAATTTATTGGCGACGAAGGAAGCCAGAGACCGTTCGGCTTCTCGGCATCCGCTGGGTAGAGTAGGCACATCAGAAGACGTTGCCTATGGAGTATTATTTCTAGCCTCCGACGAATCCTCGTTTATGACAGGATCTGAACTAGTGATAGATGGGGGATTAACCGCCCAATAGGTCATCTGCCTATCGCATACCCATCGCGTCTCAAATCTGCCCCACCAAACAAAGCCCCTCTTTCATGATCGACTTCAATGGCGCAAAGTGCACCCATCCTAGGAGTCCAGTCGTCCCACACTTCTAATTCATGCCCCATACTGGAGAGCGCGGCCAATGTGTCCGAATGTATCCTCCCTTCAATACCAATTAAATTCTTGTGATAAGCATGTGGCCAGAACGAATTTGGAAAGTTCCATGTAGATATTCTTGGAGCTTCTATCGCCTGCTGAACATTCATTCCAAATTCTGAAACGTTCAAGAATAATTGCACCATGGACTGACATTGCACGTCGCCACCAGGTGTGCCAAAAGGCATCAACAAACGTCCATTCCTAAATGCCATAGAAGGGGTAGGTGTAAGCCTTGGTCGCTTGCCAGGCGCTAGGCAAGAAGGATGTTCTTCATCTAGCCATGACTGAGAGCCCCTTGGAGAAATTACAAACCCCAGTCCAGGAACAGTAGGTCCGCCACCTATTCCATCACTAGGAGTACCCGAAAAAGCATTACCCCATTGGTCCACTACGGATATGTAACTCGTATCCGCTGGGAGTCCTCCCACCACCTCTTTGGGGACCCTGACTGTTCCCCTAGATGATTCTCCAGATTGATATTTCCAGGGGTCCCCGGGCAACGGCATTTCCACCGCAGCCCTATTGTGATCAATCATATCAGCCCTAGTTTTTGCATAATCACCAGAGAGTAGCCCTTCCATAGGAACGTTCACAAAATCCGGATCACCGTAGAAGTTATGTCGGTCTGCAAAAGCTAATTTAAGGGCCTCAACCACCGTATGCAGATAAGATGCAGAATTGTGCCCCATCGATACCAAATCATAAGTTTCCAATATTTTTAGCGTCTGAAGAGTGACCGGTCCCTGACACCAAGGGCCACAGGAATACACTTCACAATCCTTGTAAGTAATCGAAGGAGGCGTCTCTATTTCAACGGAAAACTCCGCGAGATCATCAATCGAAAGAAGGCCACCCTGACTCTGGATAAAGGCAACCATTTCCTCTGCTATTTCACCTTTATAAAAATAATCTCGCGCTGATTGTATAGCTTCTTCACGACCCAAACTTTGGTAAGCTTTCTCAACTTCTATCAAACGATTAAATGTATTGGCAAGGTCTTTCTGAACTAGAACCTGACCCGTTTGCAAAGCAATCCCGTTGCGAAAAAATACATCCATGCTTGTTGACCAGAAAACACCTTCCCCTTCATCATGAACGAGCTTATCTCCTTCTTTCACTAACGCGTTATGTAAAGAACTGGGAATCGGAAATCCGTTTTCAGCCAGTTCCCACGCAGGCCTCACGACTTCCTCAAATTTCATAGTTCCAAAGTTTTTCAATGTGGTCAGCCATGCATCAGCAGCAGAAGGAGTAACAGTTCTTAAAACACCCGCCGGCAATTCCAAATTATGGTTTTTTGAAAAATACTCTACGGACGCGCTTTTTGGCCAGCGACCCAATCCACTAATGCTTTTAGTTTGATTGCTAGCTTTATCATAAATGAGTATCGGCGCGACCCCACCAAAACTCGTGTACTGGGGCAATACTACATTGAGAACTAAACCCGCAGCCACTCCTGCATCGGTAGCATTTCCACCTTGTTCCAGTATCCTATATGCCGCAGCCGTAGCTAAATAATGGCCCGTCGAAGCAATGTGTGATACTCCAGTAATGAGCGGACGATGAGTCTCTATCCCTATAGCCATGATACCCTCCATAAACGCTTAATACCTGATTCCAATAGGACTGCCAGATTTTACATGTCATCGAATATCTCTATAATTTCAAATCAGCAAGATTTGGCATTACATCTTCTGATAAATATTGCATAGATTTAAGCCACTTATCGTAAGGATTCCACTCATGCCCCATGGCAAGTAGAACCCCAAATCCTCCAGTATCCCTAAAAAGCTGTCTGAGTTGCTCAGTAACGTCATCGATACTACCTACTATCCAGACATTATCCAGTAAATATTCCGGAGTCACATCGGAATCAGCAATTTCATTATTCCCTTTAAACAAACTCAGTGAATCCATATAAGACATTAACGGGATGAAATAATCCTGAAAATCACGACCAATAGTGCCCTCCAAGACTTCCTCCCGTGCCTGTGCAGTTGTGTCAGCGACATAAATCTCTTTCGCGATACGCCATGTTGAACGGTTTGCCTTTTTGCCTGCTAATGCAGCTCCCTTTTCTACGGCATCCCAATGACTACTTAGTACTTCCGACGGGACCAAATTTATACTGAGAGGCAACCATCCCTTCTCTCCTGCCATAACCAGTGTGTCAGAGTTGGGAGACACACCCGCCACCCCAATAGGTGGATGTGGTTTTTGATACGGTTTCATATGAAACTCTAGCCCGATCTCTGGCACCGGCCGAGGGATGGCAAATTCCCAAGCTTCATGTTTGTACTGACCAGGAGCAGGATCCTCCCACATCCGTAGGATTAGCTCAATTGCATCTCGCGACATACCACGATGAAACCCAGTAGAAGGATCAAATCCAAACACTTCGAAATCTCCAGGAAACCCCCCAGACCCTACTCCCCAATGGAAGCGGCCTTTAGCTAAATTATCCAACTGTGCAATCCGATGTGCGATCATAAACGGATCATGATTCGGCATACATGTTACGCCAGTACCAAAAACAATGTTCTTAGTTCGTGATAAGGCAGCTGCAATGAATTGATCCGGAGCAGGAATATTTTCCCAGACGGTAGTGAAATGCTCTCCTATCCAGGCTTCTTTATATCCTAATTTATCGAGACATTCCATTTGATGCAGATCAGCTTCCATGGTATCTGCTGGATCTGAACCAGGAGGATGCAGCGGCATTGTAAAATATCCGACTTCCATATGGTCTCCCTCAGCTAATCAGAATACCGTATAGCTGGGCCAAGTATAAGTCATTAACACTTCTTCCTCAATTAAACTTGATGTTACTAGCAGATAGCCATAAAATCGTTGTACCATTTTTGACCAAGGTGACAGTTGATGCTATTCGAAATTGAAGTATCCGCGGAACTTAACAGCCCTTTCGAATTTAATAGAGTATTCGATTTGTTATCTGATCCCTCACCGGTTAAACAGGTGTACACTTCCAACCTATCAGGGCAGGACACATGGTGTGACGTCATTGGATGGGATGAATCTGGGCCATGCCAAGCGTTCGCAGTATTATCAGAAGATTCTGGAGACGGAGTGATACTTTTGTTGTATGGGGGCCAAGAAGGTATCAGACTAAAACCGTCCGATTCTACAGAAGATTGGGATCTCAGCAGTACAAACCAGTGGGGAGAACCCTGCCTGATGCTGGACAAGAACACTTCGTATATAGAGTGAAAGAAACCTGCATCCTATAGCGGACTGATGCGCCTACCAATAACTTCTCGTAGTTTGGAGCAACTTCCTTCAAGTTTATCGCCATCAGAAAAATCTAACATTTCAAAAGTTTTCATCTGGGCTAATCCTTCAGACCTATTAGACAAAATAGTTTTATCCAAGGCGATCCCAATCAGGTCTGTTCGATCCCCATTACTGGTAATGTGAGCATGCATAACCTGGTTGAACAGCTTCCAAGTGTACGGACTTCTGTAGGAGTTTTCCGAACAGACTAGAATCTTAACATCATAATTACCCAAACGACTCAAAGGGGGAAATGATATATCCTTTACCAACTTATCTTCATCCCCGACTGGCATGTACCAACAATTCGCACCCGATTTAGCAATCTCGTTCTTGAGTTCTGTCATAAACGTGGCATCTCTGTAAGAACCCAAGATGATCACTCGTAGACTGCTGTTAGCAGAATCTCGGGTATATCCAATCAGCTTATCCAAATCTGGCAAACCTGTTTCAATGAGAAAGTTCATAGAAATATTACCGTTTGATCTCACTAGTGTATTGAGTCCAATTGTACTTGAGGAACTATGTCTGGCTGATTCAAGATCCAACGCTCCACTCAAGTCACTATCACCAATGACCGTCATACCCATGCGTACACTCGTAAATAATGTTCCATTAGCACTAACCCGATTAAGGTTTGCACACCTGAGATCGGCTCCGGATAAATTCGCCAAATCCAAGTTCGTTCCTGTTAACCTGGCATTCATAAGATTAGCGCCGGTAAGATCTGACTGTTTCATATCAGTCAAAGTCAGGTCTGAATTGCTCAAGTTACAGCCACTAAAATCTGAAGCTGAAGCATCTGCTGACGCAAGATCTACCGTTGTTAAATCACAACCAGTAAACAGAACCCCCCTCAAATTAGCACCAACCAGTGTAGCAGTCTTCAAATCTGCTCCGGATAGATTTGATCTTTCCACGACGGCATCATCCAATAGCGCGCCGGCAAGATTGGCATATGACAGCTTGCTATTTCTCAGGTCACATTTCCTTAGATCAGCATGATTTAGATCATCGTTAGATAAGTCTATATTGCTGAGATCGAGCCCTGACAGAACTGAATGCGATAGATCCAAACGCTTACTGTGCGAAGGTCCGCTTTCGCGCCAACGCGATACACTTCGGGCACCTTCCTGCACAATTGATAAGTGCTCCTGGTTAGCCACACGTATCTCCTTCCTGAACTTGAAAACACCCTCCCCATTACGATGAATCGGAGAGGGTGTCTATTAATAGCTATAGCTATATTGTATTACTAGTCATCTGCAGGAATAGTCACTGAACCTATCTCTGCCCCAGAAAACGATGGCATTACTTGCTCGGCGAATATACTGAGTTGTTCCTTGAATTCTGACCAGGGCATGCCTTCTGGCCACTGGAACACTACATCTTCTAACCCAGGATATTTCTCCTCTATACCTTTCAGATAAGACACAAACTCTTCAGATGAACCACAGAACCATGCCTTCTGCTCTACTCCATCCTCAACACGTGGAGTTCTAGCGGGAGCTCCTGGAGTTCCCCAAGGTCTGCCTTCCTCATCCGTATATCGCACATATCCAAATGGAGCAAACCACTTATATCGCTCGTCGTGGTACGGCCTCACTTTTTCCATTGCCTCAGTTTTACTGTCAGCGATGTAAAAACCTACTCCAAACGCGATATTCTCCCCTAAAGCCACGTTCTTACCAGCATTTTTATATGCGGTCTGGTAATTACTAATCATTTCATCAGCCATTACCTCACCAGTCAGAGCAACCATGCCCTTTATCCCGTGCTGAGCCATAAATTCGATCGATCTACCACTTGTAATGGGTTGCCATATCTCCACAGGGAGATTCACGGGCCTAGGGACTAATGTTACGTCAGTCATTTCGTACCCTCGGTAAGGCACTTCAGCAGGAATAGTATGTCTAGGACCTTTATGGCTAAAAGACTCCTCGTTAAAAGCCTTTAAGATGATCTCCATGTTTTCTTCAAAGACTGCCCTATTTGCATCTTGATCAATCAGCGGGGCACCCATGGTCTCTACTTCCCTTGACTGATACCCGCGGCCGACGCCAAATATCAACCTACCTCTAGTCATCACGTCTGCCATAGCAAAATCTTCTGCCAGACGTATAGGATGCCACATAGGCACAATATTAAAACCCGCACCGAACTTCAACCTCTTGGTAATTCCTGCTAAATGAACTCCTAAAAGAGTCAGGTTAGGAAAGACTTCATATCCTTCTCGTTGGAAATGATGTTCAGCTGCCCAGAGACAATAGAAGCCCAAATCATCCATATGCTTCGCCAATTCCTCGGCATGATAGTAAGGCTCGATTAAGGTTTCATTTGGATAGCGTCGATCATTCGCTGGCGTAGCATCTGCTCCTACGTCCTCAAAATCTATTTGTCCTACATACAACACTGAAAATCGTTTAATCATAGATACCATTCCCTCATTGGATAGATAAATATATAGAAGATGACTTATTATATCAGCGGCCTATATGATTGAAAATATCACGTAGAGAGTGTGACAAGGAGTTAATCATGGACCTAGGATTAGATGGAAAAATTGCAATGATAACTGGGGGAAGCCACGGACTGGGATATCAGATCGCTTCATGTCTAGCACGTGAGGGATGTAGTGTCTCACTCTGCGCCCGTGATAAAAGACGTGTAGATGAGGTTGTTACAGAAATACGGAATCTGGGCTTCATAGCCTACGGTAGCCAAGCAGATGTAACTAATGAATCCGATTTACAACTATTCTACGATCAAACACTGGAACAACTAGGCCATCCGGACATCTTAGTAAACAATGTCGGTGGTAGACGAGGTTCAGTGAACTTCGCAGATACAAGCATGGACCAATTCATAGCAGGTTTGGACTTAAACCTTATCAGCGCAGTCCGCCTCACAAAATTAGTCATTGACCATATGAAATCCCAGCAATGGGGACGGATCATTAACATTGCCTCCATATCAGGCCGCGAACATGGAGGATCCATTGATTATATGACAGCTAAAGCGGCTCTAATTGCATTTTCCAAACACCTTGCCCTGCAATCTGCTCAGCACAACGTATTAGTGAATTGCGTTGCTCCAGGATCTATAGATTTTCCAGGGAGTACTTGGGATAGGTACCAACGCATAGAGCCACCCGACGTGGTAGCTGAATTCATTGACAGGAACCTACCAATGGGAAAATTCGGCTGGCCTGAACCAATCGGAGAGACGGTAGCCTTCTTGGCGTCAGAAAAAGCTGACTTAATTACCGGAGCATGTCTGAACGTAGATGGAGGGCAATCACATTCATTAATTTAACCCTAACCTAATGAGAAAGATTGCCCAAGAATTC